>JACQUZ010000021.1 GCA_016210055.1 Deltaproteobacteria bacterium
GCATCGCTGCGTCGCTCGGTCTTGCGTTGCCGCCAGCAGCGCTGCGACCTCGCTCCTTGCGCTGCTTGCGTCTCGGCAGCCGGGAGCATCATTACGCCCCGACCGGGGCACTAGCACCCCGCCACAGAATCCGCTTCCTCGAGCTCCCCGGGCGTGTTGCAGTTCGTGAGGAAACGCAAGTCGGGGTCGATATCTCTTAGCAAGGGTTCTTCGAGCCAGCGCACGCGTACCTGGTCGAAGAAAGACCTGATTCTCCTTTCCCCTCGCGAAAGGCACGCACGGATCGGGGCGGCGCACGTGCGGCGATATCGTGCGTGGAGCGGCTCTTCTCGAGCGGCGACGACAGGGATGACGACATCTTCCAGCGCGTCGGGATCGGCCACGAGCTCGAGCGCGCGGCCCGAGAGAAACGGCATGTCACAAGCCACCACGACCACGAGATCGGCGCGTGCTGCCTCGAGGGCCGAAAGGACACCCATGAGGGGCCCTTGCCCAGGCACTCCGTCTGGCACCACGGGGAGGCCAAGCTCGGCAAATGGATGTGGGTCATTAGCGACGATTAGAAGCTCGGAAAACATGGCCCCGAGAAGCTCGAGCTGGCGGTCGATAATTCGCCGGCCTCCGGCGGTAAGGAACGACTTTGGCCTGCCGCCCATCCGGGTCGCGCCGCCGCCGGCGAGAATGGCCGCGGCGACCCCAGCCAACCTGCTCAAAGAGCACCTCGTGGACGGCCTAGGGGCATTCGCCCAGGCAGCGACCGTGCGGGCGCAAGGATCTCCCTCAGAACCATTGCCGAAGCGATTTCCGAAAGCCCTGGGGAAGCATTAGACCCCTCGGTCGCTTGCGCGAAGCCATCGAGGCGCACCTCGGACGTTCCAACCGCCGGAATCGCCCTTCGCGCGTGGCGCAAGATCCTCGCTTCGTCCTCGGGCTTCTCTCTCGCCGCCCATGCGGCCCCAGCCACAACAGCCCGGGGATCGCGCGCGGCGGGCACCTTGCCCGCGAGGAGCGCCATCTTCGCCCGCTCGCACTCCGCATGCTCGTGAGGCCCGTAGTCCAATCCGCTGATATCCTGGAGACCGAAGCCCGACAAGCAGGTGAGCGGACCGGCGTAGAGACGCTCCACGATCTCGTGGGCGGTGGGGAGAAACGCCTCGAGCGTGACCGCCAGGAACGCGTCGCCCATGGGGAAAAGGAGCCGGTCCAGCGACCACCCGTCGGTGGTGTGCGCCGCTTCCCACTCGCCAAGAAGCGACGCCCGTTCGGCATGAAACCCAGCGCGGGACAGGACCATGGCGGAGATCAGCACCCTGAGATGTCGTGGGGGGTGCACGTCGTAGCGGCGCCCCGAGGCCGCAAGGGGGACCACGGCCACTTCCCTGGGATCATGCTCGGCCGCGAACAACTCGGTCATGGTGGCCAGGTAGGCCGGACCGAGCATGAGGGTCCCGAAGACGTCGCAGAAGATCTCCTCGAACCAGGCACCGTACACGCGCGTGAGCTCGTGCGAGGGGATCCCCCCTTGGTGAAACATCAGGGGTCTCGTCCCGACGTCCTCGGGCGGTACCCCTAGCTCGTCACGGAGAGCATCCTCCAAGCCCACGATAGACACGAGGAAGTCATGCCCCACCTCGTGGGCGAGGGCTGGCCACCAGGCAGCCTTCTGGAAAAAGGCGGGCGGCAAAAATATTGGGGCGAGCGGCGTCGGTTGGAACCCCGTCCAGATCGCAAGGTCGGTCTCAGCGATCTGCGTCACCGGATCGCGGGTCGCTAGCGGAAGCCCCTCGGCGAGGGCAAATTGGATGATCGGCTTGTAGCAGGCCTCGGCCAGCGCATCAGCGTCCCCAAGCTCGGCGAGAAGCTCGGGGTCGCGACGTTGTCCCACCAGCACGTGGATCTCTTCGACGATCGTCTCGATCGCCTGCACCGACCTGAGCAAGGAGACCGGCGACGTTCCGGCTTGGCGCTCGAGCTCCTTTCGAACACGCTCGAGCTCCCTGGGCACGTGCTCGGCAAGAGTGGGGACGAATCGCCTGTTTTGGCGCTCCAAGCGTATCTCTTCAGCCAGGCTTTCCGCCCGCGCCTTTGCGGTCACGAGACGCGCCTTGACATCATCAATGAGATCGGCCCCCCACGCGACCACGGGCCGAAGGGCGGGATGTCGCCCGCTGGCCCGCGGAACTGGCGCGGGCACCGGGGGGGGAGCGGATGTGCCCGCGCGCTCCCGAAAGAGGCGTGCGATCAGCCCCCCGACGACGGCGATGAGCCCGAGGAGCTCGCCGGAGTGCCGGAGGATGAACTTGAAGATGTCTTCGGGCTCCATCTCTTGCCACCATGCATGCCGCGAGGGGGTCCCAGGATTTCGGCCAAGACGAAGCGTCGGGTAAACCCAGACAGGTCTGAAAGCACATCGGAGAGCGCCTTGGCGCCGTTCCCGCTCATGCCTCGGTTCCCGACCCTGGCTTTTGGTTCATGCCGCTGGCGATTCCCTGGCGCATGTCCGTGTCGGCCATGACGTTTCGCATCTGGTAATAGTCCATGACCCCGAGGCGACCATTTCGAAACGCCTCGGCGATGGCCAGGGGGATCTGCGCCTCTGATTCGACGAGCTTCGCGCGCGCCTCCTGCGTGCGCGCCTTCATTTCCTGCTCGGTGGCGACGGCGAGGGCGCGACGTGACTCGGCGCGCGCCTGCGCCACCTGCTTGTCCGCCTCGGCCTGCTCGGTCTGGAGCTTGGCCCCGATGTTCGAGCCCACGTCCACGTCGGCGATGTCGATCGAGAGGATCTCGAAAGCCGTGCCCGCGTCGAGCCCCTTCTTGAGCACGTTCTTGGAGATCATGTCGGGATTCTCGAGCACGTGCCGGTAGTCCTCGACGGAACCGATCGTGGAAACAACCCCCTCCCCTACGCGGGCCAGAACGGTCTGCTCCCCTGCGCCACCGACCAGGCGGTCGATGTTTGTCCGTACCGTCACCCTTGCCACGGCGAGGAGCTGGATACCATCCTTGGCCACTGCCGACACCTTGGGAGTCTCGAGCACGCGAGGGCTGACCGACATCGCCACGGCTTCGAGAACGTTGCGCCCGGCCAGGTCAATCGCGGCGGCGCGTGAGAAGTCTAGGTTCATCCCGGCCTTATCGGCAGAAATGAGAGCGTTCACCACAGCATCCACGTGACCACCTGCCAGGTAATGGGCCTCGAGCATGTCGACCGAGATGTCGAGCCCAGCCTTGACCGCGCTGATGCGCGCATTGACGATCTGCGCCGGTGGCACCCGCCTAAGGCGCATGGCGATCAAGGTGAGCATGGATACCCCTGCCCCCGAGGCCTTGGCAGCTATCCACAGGCCAACCGGGGCCACGTAGGCCACGACGATGATGAACAGCAAGACGATGGCGCCAACGAAAACCACGCCCATGTTCTGGAATTGTTCCACGTTATCCTCCTAGTCGGATTGACTCACAGGTTCCACAACGACGCGAACTCCCTCGACGCGAACGACGCGCACCACGGCGCCCGCCTCCACGTACAGCCCATCGGTCACCACGTCAACGGTGCGATCATCTACCTCGCAGGTCCCAGAAGGCCGGAGCGGTGTGAGCGTCTTGCCCGTCTTCCCAAGGAGCCCGGAAAGCTCGGGGCTCCCCGCCCGAGATCGGTGCGTCTCTTTGAGGACCATGGCTTGACCGGCTGCTGTCTTAGGGAATAGCCACAGCATGAGCCCCGAGGCACCGATTCCTGCTGCGATAGATACCACACCGTAGCCAGCGCCTAGCTTGCCCCAGGCAATGACGGAGGCGCCGATTATGCCCACGCAGCCGAGGAGCCCCACGAGCCCAAACCCGGGAATCGCGAGGATTTCGATGGCCAGGAGAGCCACCCCAACCACAAAGAGCAGGATCACGAGCGCGATCCAGGTCATCCCTGCTCCTTTCCGTCGCCTTGGCCTGCTTCAGGTTCAAGATGGCGCACCACGACGCGTCCTCCCTCGCTTCGCACCACGCGCACCCGCGCGCCTTTCGCCACGTACCCACGCTCCGCGACGGCGTCGATTCGACTCCCAGCCACGAGCACCTTGCCCACGGGGCGCAGGTCGGTGAGCGCCTCGCCCACCTGGTCTGTCGATATCCCATGGTCGGGCCCCGCGCTCGCACCGGAAAGCGCGGTCCTTAGGACCAGCGGCTTCCCGGCGCGCGTGCTCGGCAGGAACTTGATGATTCCCCAGGCCGCCGCGAAGGTGAGCACAATCGACCCCGATACCGTCGTGATGGCATCGGGAAGCCATCCCATATCCCATGCCACGCGGGTGGGGACATGCTTCATGTTCACGAGCGCGAGGACCAAGGACGTGACGATGCACAGGACGCCTACGACTCCCGGCAGCACGTGCCCGGGGACCAACACCTCGAACGCCACGAGCCCGACGCCGACTACGAAAAGAAGCATCTCTTCCCACCCCGCCAGCTTCACCACGTGGTGGCCAAAAAAGAAGAGTCCCAGGCACAAGAGACCTATTCCCAAGGAGACCCCGTGTCCCGGGCTGTAGAGCTCGATCAGCACGCCCAGCATCCCGATGGTCATGAGCAGGCCCGATACCACGGGATCGGACAGGAAGCGAGCCACTTTCTCTGCCCATGACAAGGATGGCCTGCGGATGGCATCGGGCTCCATCGCCCCGCGGCCGAGGGCTGCAAGGAGCGTTCCCTCATCGGTGGCCGAGATCTCGGCAATTCCCCAAGCGAGCGCTTGTCCTCCATCGAGGGTGAGGAGCTTCCCCTTTTCGTCCAGGCCAGGCACTTCCGCGTCTGCATCCACCATGGCCTCCGCGATCTCACCCTTGCGCCCCTTGGCCTCGGCGGTCGCACGCATCTCCTTGCGCATGTAGGAAACGACCTTCTCTTCCACCGGCTTCATCTGGCCACCCTCCCCTGCCTGAACTGGGGTGGCGGCCCCAATGGTCGCCCCACTGGCGACGGCGATCACGTCGCACGAGAGGGCGATGAGCGCTCCCGCAGAGATGGCGCGCGGGTTGATCCACGCCACCGTCTTCCCCTTGGCGTGAAGGAGGGAATCCCGAATCACGATGGCGGCATCGACCCTGCCGCCCAACGTGTTGATGTCGAGCACCAAGATGTCGTTCTCGGAAAGCCCCTTTACGACTCGCTCGACAAAAGGCGCGAGCCCGAGGTCAATTGTCCCGTGCACCCGCAAGACGGTGACGCGCCCCTCCTTCGGCATGGAAGGGAGGGCCCGGGGCCCGGGCGGCTGGGGAGGCGTCGTGGAGGCCGAGTCCGCCTGCTTTCCAAGCCCGGCGAGAAGAACCGCAAGAAGCAGCCAAGACAAGCGCATGACTTACTCCAGCTCCGAGGGGGCGGGGGCGAGGAGAGGGACAATGGCGCGCTGCGCGGGGATCGTAGTTTCGATCCCCGTCGGCGACACGTAGCAATTTACCTCCGTGCGAAGCCCTAGCTCGCCTTCTAGGAAAATCGCCGGGGACACGGTGAACCCCATCCCTTGGAGCAGAACCCGCTCGTCGCGAGTTTCGAATCCGTCGAGGTGAGCGCCGTCTCCGACGAGGCGAGTGCCGAGGGAGTGGCCGGTGCCGACGCGGAAATCGCGCTCGTGCCCACCGCGAGCAATAATGTCACGCGCGATCTTGTCCGCCTCCCATCCACGGACTGGTCGCCGGCTTCTTATCCGCTCGTTCACGAAGGCGACGGTTTCGTCTCGTGCCTTGGCCACCAGGGCAAACAACTTGGACAACCTGGCCGGGACCGCATTGCCAACAAAGGCCATCCAGGTCAGGCTGGCGTGCACCGCCCCGGGAGAACCGGCTTGCTTTGCCGCCAAGGACACCAGCACGAGGTCTCCTTCCTGGATGACACGGGAAGTGGCTTGCGCTGGCACGTGGTGCGGTGTTCCAGTGCTAGGCCCCGATGCGATGACGGGCGGGGCTTCGGTCTCTAGATCTCGCATGGCGTACTGCGTAAGGACGCGCTGTGCCACGTCACGCTCGGTTACAGTCCGTCCCGCCCTGATTTCTTGCGCCAGGAAAGCAAGGGCATCGTCCTTCACTTGAACGAGGTGGTGCGCCGCCACGTAGTGAGAAGCACGGGCCTCCTTGCTCCAGCGCGCCCGCATGGCCTGCATGAGGTCCGCGGACGGAACCACCTCGACCCCGAGCCCTCGCACCTGCTCGACGGTCCCTGCGTCGACTCGTGAGAGGTCCGGAAGTGCAGCCGAAGGCGAGTACTCCATGGCCACCCGCTTTCGTCCCTTGAGAAGCTCGCGAAGGGATGCCTCGAGCTCGCGGTACCCTTCATAGACCATGCGACGACCTGGGAGCACGGCGAGCCGTGGTGCGTCCGCGCGATGCAAGAGCGCCACCGGCTCTCCTCGCGATGGGATGAGGTAGAACCAGCGGTGCATCGCGTCCCCCTTGGGTTGCGCGAGGTCCCGCGCCACGGGGTTCTGCCCGCGGTAGTCATAGAGGAGCCATCCGTCGAGTCGGGCCAGCGCCAAGAGCCCCTGGATGGCCACGGCATCCATGGAGGCGGGTTCGGCCCACGCCCTGCCGCAAAGGGGAGCGAGAAGCAAGGCAAGCACGAACGCCATGCGGCTCATGGGACCTCCGCGAGCTCGCGGACCATGGCCTCATGGATGAGGCCGTTCGAGGCGATTGCTTCGCCCTCCTCTGCGGAGAAAGGCCCGCCCTCGAGAGACGTGACCCTACCGCCGGCCTCCCGCACGATGACGGTCCCCGCAGCGAGGTCCCACGGCTTCAGCTTGAATTCCCAATAGCCGTCGAGCCAGCCGCGCGCCACGAGGCAGAGGTCCAGGGAGGCGGAGCCCAGGCGCCGGACCCCACCGCAGACGCGCTGCATGTGCAGGAACTCGCGGAAGTTGTTTTGCGGCGAGGTGGCGCGATCGTAGGGGAAGCCGGTGGCGACAAGGGACTTTTCTAGGGAGTCGGCGCACGAGACGTGGATGGGCTCGCCATTCATGAATGCGCCCTTCCCCTTGGCGGCGGCGAATTCCCAACCCAATGCAGGAGCGATAACCACTCCCGCCTCGCTCTCCCCGAAGGCCTCGTACCCAATGGAGATCGAAAAAAGGGGCAGCCCGTGGGCGAAATTCACCGTGCCATCAATCGGGTCGACAAGCCAGCGTTCGCGGCTGGCGCCTTCCGGAATCCGCGCGCCAACCTCCTCCCCGAGGATCCGAACGAAGGGTGCTCTTTCGGCGAGCCGTTCCACGATGAGGCGTTCCGAGGCCAAGTCCCACTCGGTCACGAGGTCCGTGGGAACTCGCTTGGACCGCACCTCGCCGACGCGCCCCCACCCCTTCTTGACGAGGTCGGCTGCCTCTCGCGCCACGTCCAGGGCCATGGCCAAGGCTTGATCGGCGGCAAGGCACCTGGGTACGTTCGTCATGGCGCGAGGTCGAGCCTCATGGCGACCGCCGACCGGCAGTGCGCCTCGCCGAAGTGTCGAGACGCCACGACCATGGAGTCGACGCTGTTTCGGTCCACGGGCCGGAACCCAAGCTTCTCCGCGAAGAAGTCGCTCGCCGTCTCGGTGAGCAGGTACAGCCTCTTGACACCGGCCACGCGGGCGCGCGCCACGGCGCTGTCGGCGAGCGTCCAACCGAGCCCGCGCCCGCGCCGCTCCGGGACAACCGCGAGGGAGCGGAGTACGCCCGATTCGTCATACACCTCGACGGCAACACAACCGACGATGCCGCTTTCGTCGGCGACGACGAGCACGTCACCTGAACGGTCTTCATCCAAGTCATCGCCGCAGACGCCGGTAAGCCTGAGGATCTCCCGCACTCGAGGCATGTCCTGCGGCTTCGCCGGGATGATGGGGTCCCCCAGAGCGAAAAGGAGCTTCTCGTGAATCCCTTGGAAACCACCCGAAGAAAAAATGACCACCGAGTCCCCGGGCTGAACGCGCGAGGCGACATGCGGCACTATCGCTTCGACACTCGGCAGTGCCCGCGCGGCGGTGCCCCGCCCGCGCAAGTCCGAGGCCAGGCGCTCGATATCAAACCGCTCTCCTGGAGGGATCTTCTCCGGCTGGAAAAGCGGAGCCACGACGACCTCGTCTGCCGCGGCGAGGGCATCGGCAAACTCGTTCTGGAAGGTCGCGCGACGCGAGGTGGCCGAACGAGGCTCGTAGATAGCGACCAGCCTGCCACGAGCCCCCGGTTGCCTGAGTGCGGTCAGGGTCTCACGCACGGCGGTCGGATGGTGCCCATAGTCGTCAAAAACGCTCACTCCGGTGGCGATCCCCCGGAGCTCTTGGCGGCGCTTGACCCCGGCAAAGCGAGCGAGAGCCCTTGACAGCTCGGCCTGCGAAAGCCCGAGCGCGACACCGGTGGCCACCACGCCCAGGGCGTTCTCGACGTTGTGATGGCCCGTAAGACCCACCTCGAACGTGCCAATGAACTCGCCCGCGCGCGTGACCGAGAACAGCGTTCGAAAAGGAGAACGCCCCTCGTCGATCTCGGCCTTCCAGAGCGCCTGGACCTCATTCCCTTGCTTGCGGCAAGCGGCGTACGTTTCCACGCGGCAGCGTGCGGCCTGAGATACGGCCAGCGCTTCTGGCGACGACGCTGCGCAGGCGAGATAGCCGTCCTCGGGCAGGAGGGCGACAAAGCGGCGAAAGGCAGCGCGCACCGCGTCCATGGAATCAAAGATGTCCACGTGGTCGAGCTCAACCGACGTGAGGATGGCCGTCTTGGGGCGGTAATGGAGGAACTTGGAGCCCTTGTCGAAGAATGCGCTGTCGTATTCGTCCCCTTCGACGACGAAGTGGGATCCCTCGCCGTATCGCCAGCCCTTGCCGAAATTGAACGGCACGCCCCCGATGAGAAAACTGGGATCCATGCCCGCGTCCGCGAGGACGTGGGCTATGAGGGACGAGGTGGTCGTCTTGCCGTGGGTTCCCGCGACCACGACGCTGTGCTTGGACGAAAGAAAGAGCTCCGACAAGAGCGCGGGGAAAGACACCAGCGGGAGCCCTCTCCGCTGGGCCTCGAGCACCTCGACGTGGTCCTTTCGGCAGACATTGCCCACGACGACACGCTCGGGTCCCCAGTCGAGGTTTTCCGGCCGAAACCCATCGAACATGGGCACTTGCAGGGCTCGGAGCTGGTCAGACATGGGCGGATAGATGTTCTCGTCCGATCCTCGAACGTCGTGCCCGGCAGCCTTGAGAAGGCCGGCTAGGGAGCCCATTCCTGTCCCGCAAATCGCTATGAGGTGCAGCTTCATCGGGCGCTTCACGGTAGCCGGGAGGTGGGGGTTAGTCAAACGGACTCGAACTGACTCGCCTCTTTGTCTCCGCCTCGAATTTCTGATTACTATGAGATCATGTCTGCGTCCGATTCGCATGAGCGCCGGGTGCACTTCCGCGGCACGCCGAGGTCGGGAAAGCGGGTCGAGGTGGAGTACGCGGAGGGAGACGGTGCGCCAGTTAGGGCATGCACTCGAAACCTGGGGGTCGGCGGAGCGTTCATCGTCACTGACCGGCCTCCACCCAAGGGGACAATCCTCAACGTGATCCTGCACGTGCCGACTGCGACGGAGCCCATTCGGATAAAAGCCGAGGTCCGATGGCACATGCCGAGCGGCGGCACCCAACCCGGGGGCATGGGGGTCAAGTTCTCGGGTCTAGAAGTGGACGATCTCCTGCACCTCAATGAGTACTTCGCATCCCTCACGGGATCCGACGAGTGATGTAGGGGTGCGTGAGCCCGTGTGAGCGGCGCGACCCAGGTGCGTCACTGGGTAGGCAGGGGGGAGCGTGTTCCCCGAAGGAGATGTTTCACGGCCGCGTCGAGACCGTCGATGGTGAGCGGAAACATGGGGAAGACGTGCCTGAGAAGGTCCACCGAGGGAATCCCCCAGTACTGCTCGGGCTCGGGGTTCAGCCACGCGCTCCTTCGAAAATGCTCGGCCAGGCGGCGCATCCACTCAATTCCTGGGGTCCGGTTGTGGTGGTAGAAGTAAATCGTGCCGCCGGCGCTAAGGAGCTCGGTGGGGTGCATGGACGCATCGCCAACGACGACGAGCTTCTCCTCTCGGTCGGTGGAGGACAGCAAGTCGGCGACCATGACCGCCTTGTAGAACTGCGCATCCTCGTAGACCGACTCGTACACGCAGTTGTGGAAGTAGAAGTGGCGAAAACGGGCAAATCGCCCGGCGCGCGACGCGGCGGAGAAGAGCTGGCCTAGCAGGCGTGCGTGGGGATCCATGGAGCCGCCGACGTCCATGAGCAAGAGGAGCTTGGTGCGGTTTCGCTCGCGCGGCCTTGTGACCACCTCGAGCTCCCCAGCGTTCTTGGCCGTGCGGTCGATCGTTTCCTCGAGGGCAAGCTCCTCGGGCGCACCTTCGCGTCCCAGGTCACGAAGGAGCCTCAGCGCCACGTCGATTCGCCGCACATCGAGCACCAGATCCTTTCGGTACTCGCGAAAGCGGCGCTGCGACGCCACTTGCATGGCCGAACGCCCTCCCGCCGAGTCGCCGATCCGCAGGCCTGACGGGTTGTACCCCTGGCTGCCAAAGGGTGACGTCCCGCCCGTCCCGATCCAGCGCTCCCCCCCGTCGTGGCGCTCCCGCTGCTCCCTCATGCGTTTTTCGAACAGCTCCCTGAGCTGGTCCAGGTCGAGAGACGAGAGAAGCGCGCGTTCTTCGTCGGACAGCTCTCTCCGCCGGACCGGATCTTCCAGCCAAGCGCTCATCTCCTCGGTCAAGCGCAACGACGAGGACTCGATCCCCCGAA
Source organism: Deltaproteobacteria bacterium (assembly GCA_016210055.1). Taxonomy (GTDB): domain Bacteria; phylum Myxococcota_A; class Polyangia; order Haliangiales; family SHYZ01; genus JACQUZ01. Next base: position 10,789 of record JACQUZ010000021.1, read on the forward strand.
ACGTCTTCAAGAAGGCCGCGTCAAAAGCGTCGTAGTGGGCGATATCCTTCACGCAGATCGAGCGCGCCAGGGAATAGAACCCGTTGAGCGACGAGTCGTGGAGCCCCAGAGACATGGCCTTCGCCAGGGTGAGCCACTCGTGCGTGGACACAGGCACCTTGTGCCTGCGGAGCTCTTCGAAGAACTCGAGAAACATGGCACCTAGGCTCTGCCCCGCGTGGCGCTCTCCACGTCTTGCTCGGTCTTGAGGAGTGCCCCGAGAAACGGGATGCCTCCCCCGATTTTCTTCAAGTCCACCCCAGACCGGCTAAGAGCGCTGATCCAGTCGATGAGCTCGCTCGTGGACGGACGCTTCCTAAGCTTGGGCGTGCGCCGAAGGCCGTAGAACACCTCGATGACCTGCTCCAGGAGCTTGTCCTCGATATCCGGATGATGGACGAGGACAATCTTTCGCATGAGCTCGGGCGTGGGGAACTCGATGTAGTGAAAGATGCAACGCCTGAGGAAGGCGTCGGGCAGCTCTTTTTCGTTGTTGGACGTGATCACGACCAGCGGGCGATACGCCGCCGCAACCTCTCTCCCCGTCTCGACGACCGTGAAGCGCATGGCGTCCAGCTCGTGAAGGAGATCGTTCGGGAACTCCACGTCGGCCTTGTCGATCTCATCGATCAGGAGGACCACTCGCGTGGGAGATGCCAGCGCCCGCCCCAGCGGGCCGAGCTTGATGTACCGCTCGATGTCCCGCACGTCGCCGTCGCCAAAGCGGCTGTCATGGAGCCTTTGCACCGTGTCGTAGACATACAGTCCGTCTTGGGCCTTGGTCGTCGACTTGATATGCCATGGGATGAGGCTCATGCCGAGCGCTCGAGCCACGCTCTCTGCAAGGAGCGTCTTCCCCGTTCCCGGCTCCCCACGGAGCAGGAGCGGCCGTTCGAGCGCCACCGCCACGTTTACCGCTTGGCGCAGCGAATCCGACGCGATGTAGTCAATGGTTCCCTGAAACCGATCAAACGTCTCGTCCATCTTCATCTGCCTTCTCCACTTACCTTACCACCACGCGGTCACGCCAACGCTGGCGACGACGTAGCCGCTCGAATAGGCGCCTGCGTTGTGCGGATCATATTCTTGACCCGTGTTCGGATCCTGCAGCGGCTGCTGGGGATCTGGTTGCACTCGATACAGCCTGCCCGTGTCTTCCAACGCCGTGTTCTCGAACGACCGGCCTGGCTCGCGCACGAACGCCCCTCCGAGGTCAATGCGCATGGAGGAGAGCTCATAAGCGATGCCGGCCGAAACGATCTGCCTCGCCGCACCATCGAGGTCCAGCCGAGTCCACGACTCGGGGGCGGCAGCCGTATCATGCGAGATGCCGCCGCGAACCTCGATCGCATGGCTCCCGACGCTGGGACGGTAGGATCCACCGAGGCGAGCCGCGAACACGTCCTTGAACCCGTGCCTGACGATTGATTTCTCCAGCACGAACCCGCTCGCGTTGTCCTTGCCGTCTACCGTCACCACGATATCCGACTCCGACGACCAGTCCTCCCACCGAAGATCGAGCTCGATGTCTCCGCGCTCTCGTCCCCGACCATCGCGGAAAATCCAACGAGCGCCGACCGTGGCCACCTGGGGGAGCCCGAGGTCGATGCACGCTCTGAATCGCTCGCGGGTTCCACCAGGCGCGCAGGCCGGGGGAACTCCGGTTTCGGGATTGATGAAGTCCGGCTGTCCGTCGAGGCTCGGCGGCAGCTTCTCACCGAGAATGGCGGTCCCGGTTCCCTTGGCGGCAACGTGCACCGAGCCGGTGTACGTGGCGCCGATCTCGAGCGAAGCCGTGGGGCGGTACAAAAGGCCGAGGGCGTAGCTAGGGACGAACCCGTCCTTCGCCTCGAGGCGAAAATCGGCGTCATTACCCACGTCTTCGCTTTCGTTCTTGATCCCCCACAGGAACGTCCTGGCCTTGATGTCCGCGAATCCCCATGACACCCGTGCGCCGATGTCCAAGTCGTCGCGCACGCTGTACGCAAGCGCGAGGGAAGGGAAGGCCATGAGGGCGCTCTGCTCGAGGAGGTCGTAGCGCCCTGGCGCGGGCGCTTGGCTTCCATTGGCAGTCGTCACCTGGTCTGGATAGTCCCTTCCAGGGTAGCCCTGGGGCGCCATGATTCCTTCCGCAATCGAGAGCCGCTTCCAGCGGTGACTCGCGGCGAGAAATGGGACTGGCTGAACTCCAGTGCCGTTCTTGACCGTCGGATAAGCTTGGCCGGTGTACGGCAGCGCTTCTCCATCCTTCGGCGTCGGATACTGCCCTGCCCTGGTGTATTCCTGCGAGAACCAAAGGAAATTCGAGCCCACGTAGAGCTCGTGGCGGGTCACCTTCGCGAGGCCCGCAGGATTGTAGAGAATGGCCGAAGGATCGTCCGCCTTGGCCACGAACGCACCGGCTCGCTGCATCCCCTGGGAACCCGAGTCGCCGACAAGGAGCCCCCCAGCAAGGGCGCCCTTGCCCCACGCGGCTACGCAGCCCGCGCCTACCAACAGTACTGTCCCAATCCGCATGACCGTCTTCTTTCTGTTTCGGGGGTACCGGAGTGTCAGGCGTGACCAGGCGCCGCCCCCCGGCGCCGACGCCTTGCTTCGAGATGAGTCGCCAATACCGAGATGGCCGCTGGCGTTATGCCCGCAATTCGAGACGCCTGCCCGAGCGAGCGGGGACGCGCGCTTAGGAGCTTCTCCCTCACCTCATTGGATAGCCCAGCGAGCGACCGATAGTCCATGTCCGCTGGGAGGAGCAGGTCCTCGAGGCGCGCAAGACGCTCGGCCTCGGCCTCTTGGCGACGCAGGTAGCCTTCGTACTTGGCAGCCACCTCAACCCGCTCGGCCACCGCGACGTCCCGCACGGGTTCAATGAAACGCGCCAAGTCGCCATGGGAGATCTCTGGCCTGCGCAGGAGCTCGAGCAAGCGCGTGGGGCGCCGGAGCGGAGAGGAGCCCAGGGCCTTGAGTTTCTCGTCGCAGTCCGCAGTCGGGTAAAGCATGGTTGCCGCGATTCGGGCAAGCTCGCTCGCCACGGCGTCGCGCCTTTGCTCAAACGCGCGAAACGTGGCGTCATCGATCAGCCCGACACGCCGGCCATGCGGCACCAGGCGCTCGTCGACGTTGTCCTCGCGCAGAAGGAGCCGGTGCTCGGCCCTTGATGTGAACATGCGGTACGGCTCCGTGGTCCCGCGCGTCACCAGGTCGTCCACGAGCACCCCCGCGTACGCGACGCTGCGACGAAGGATCAGCGGCTCCTCCCCCTTGAGCGCCAGGGCCGCGTTGATCCCGGACAGGAGCCCTTGCGCCGCGGCTTCCTCGTAGCCCGAGGTGCCGTTGAGCTGACCCGCGAAGTAGAGTCCAGCAACCCGCTTGGTCTCGAGGGTGGGATGAAGCTCGGTCGGATCGCAGTAGTCATACTCCACCGCGTAGCCCGGCCGAGTCATCTCCGCCTGTTCCAGGCCTGGAATCGTGCGAATGAGCGCGAGCTGCACGTCAAAGGGCAAGGAGGTAGAGATCCCGTTGGGGTAGACCTCGACGGTATCCAGCCCCTCGGGCTCGAGGAAGATCTGGTGGCGCTCCTTGTCGGCAAAGCGAACCACCTTGTCCTCGATCGACGGACAGTAGCGCGGCCCGACCCCCACGATGCGTCCTTGGTAGAGGGGCGAGCGGTGCAAGTTCGCACGAATCAGCTCGTGCGTTTGGTGGGTGGTGTACGTAAGCCAGCACGGGAGCTGGGGGAAGGGCGGTCTTTCCCCAGGCGGGGCGAAGACGCGGAACCGTGGCGGAGGATCGTCGCCGGGCTGTGGCACGAGCTTCGAAGTGTCAATGGTGCGACCGTCCAGGCGACACGGCGTGCCGGTCTTGAGGCGCGAGAGCGGAAATCCGAGCTCGAGGAGGGACCCAGAAAGGGACTGGGAAGGAGCTTCCCCCGCCCTTCCCCCAGGGGCGGTCTCGTCCCCCACGTGCAGCTTGCCGCGAAGAAAGGTCCCGGTCGTTAGGATCACCGCGCGGCTTCGTACGATCACCCCGATGGTGGTCCGCACGCCGGTGACTCGGGGTTGTGACGCCTGTTCATCGACGAGGACTTCGGCTACCTCGGCCTGTCTGATGGAGAGATTCGGGGTCCGCTCGAGGACGCCTCGCATGTACTCCCGGTACCGCCGCTTGTCGGCCTGCGCGCGGGTGGACCTTACGGCTGGGCCCTTCCCCGTGTTGAGCCGGCGAAACTGGATGCCGGTCGCATCGATGGCTCGGGCCATTTCGCCGCCGAGCGCATCGATCTCCTTGACCAGGTGCCCCTTGGCCACGCCGCCTACGGCGGGGTTGCAGGACATCTGTGCAATCGTGTCCAGATTCCCCGTGAGGAGGAGCACGCGATGGTTAAGGCGTGCTCCCGCCAGCGCAGCCTCACATCCAGCATGCCCGCCGCCGACGACAATGATGTCGTAGGAGTGCGGGTAGACGAAACCTTCCGACATCCACAAGACCCCTTGCTTCGAGGGCGCACATATTACACGGCACCACGGCTACCGCCGAGCCCAAGCCCAAGCCAAAAGATGTTCACTGCCTGGGGGTTAGTTAGAGACGTGCATTTGGCAGCACTTGCGGGTAGATTTCCCGCGCACGGAGACCTCATGAAATCCGAACGTCCCATGGCAAAAGCCCCGACCGCCATCCCTTTTGACAAGTTTTGGGGTTGGGTGCAAGCACACCCGAACTGCATCCTCAGGGCAGGAACCCCGGAAACGATCCTCTTTGACGACGACGATCTCCACTGGCATTTCGCCGCCGAGGACGAAGAGACCTTCTTGGTCCAGCTCATCCGCGGCAAGAAACTTCTCGGCGAGCTCGTCTTGGTCCCAGCCGAAATCGCCTACGTGAACGCCGAGCCAGCCGTCGGCGACGGCGACGGCGAAGACGAGGAACACCTCTTCGAGCTCATCACCGAGAACCAATCCAAGCGGATCGCGAGCTACCACTTCGTCCTATCCCACGGCTACGACCACGAAGAAACCGTGGTTCGCGGGCGATGGACCCACTAATGACTGTCACATCTATAGGCTGTCACGCTGCGCGGCTAGCGCGCGGCAGGGGGGAAGGCTCCGAGGGCTTTGCCCGAGGAGGGGGGACGGGCAAGTCCCCCCCTGTTCGAGGCGTCTACATGGAGTCGTTGGAAACGACTCCGTGTGGACGGGCAACCGGAGGGTGCCTCTTGGATCTAATTTCCAGTACCATGAGCACGCGCGCGCCTAGACTTGCTTTTCCCCTCCTCCTCGTCCTATTGGGGCCCTTCGCCTGCGGCGGCTCGGCACGCGAGTCCGGCGGTCGCGTGGAGTACTCAGTCTCGGCACAAAACAACTACGAGCGCGGGATGAAGAAGCTCGAGGAAGAGGACTGGGTCGAGGCGGCGAAGTACTTCTCGTTCGTCAAAGCGCGGTTTCCGTACTCCAAGTTCGCGGTGCTGGCAGAGTTGCGCCTTGCGGACACCTCGTTCCAGTCCGGCTCCTACCTGGAAGCCATCGACGCCTATAAGCTCTTCATTAAGTATCACCCCACCCACGAGATGGTCGAAAACGGCTATGCGGCATTCCGGGTTGGCGAGTCCTATTACCGCACCCTCCCGGACGACTGGTTCTTGGTGCCGCCTAGCTACGAAAAGGACTCATCGGCCACCCACGACGCGCTGCGTGAGCTCAGCTCGTTTCTCCGGAAGTACCCGCAGTCCCGCTTCGTCGAAAAAGCGAAGAAATTGCGAGATACATGCGCCAAGCGCCTGGCGGCCCACGAGTGGTACGTGGCGAAGTTCTACTGGAAGAAAGACGAGCCAATGGGTACAGTTTTGCGGCTTAAGGCACTGCTCGACCGGTATCCTGGCGTGGGCTATGACGAAGAAGCATTGTGGCTCCTTGGCAAAGCGTACCTTCGGGTCAACCGCTCCGAGGACGCCAAGAGCACCTGGAAGAGCCTGATTAAGAAGTACCCAAGCCATAGGCGGGCGGGCGACGCCAGGAACGAGCTCACGAAGCTCGGAGGATGAGCGCACGAACATGGACCAACGGCTGAGGCGGCTGATCACCCTTGGACGCGAGCACTATCAGGCCCACGAGCTCGACAAGGCGGAGGCCTGTCTTTCCCAGGTCGTGGCTGAGCACCGGGGGTTCGCGGACATCTTCAACATGCTGGGCGTCATCTACCACGAAAAGGGGCGGTTCAAGCAGGCTGCCGAAGCCTTGGAAGAGGCGTTGAAGATCAATCCGAGCTACACGGAAGCGGCGCTCAACCTCGCTGTCGCGTACAACGAGCTCGGAAAGTACACCCAGGCACGCGAGGTCTACAACCGGGCCATTGCCTTGTCGCAGAGCGAGCCACGGTCCCTAGATCCCTTTGCCCGGGGGAAGCTCGCCAACATGCATGCCGACTTGGGTGCCGCGTACGCGGGCCTAGGCCTGAACGTGGAGGCGGTCCGAGAGTATCAAAAGGCCCTCGAGCTCGGACCCCAATTCGCCGACCTGCGAACAAGGCTCGCTCAGGTCTATCGGGACATGGGAGACAAGGAGGCGGCCCTTCGTGAGCTCCTCTCGGTCAAGGAGAGCCATCCGAGGTTTGTCCCGGCGCGCCTGGCCCTCGGACATGCGCTCCTCGCGCTTGGACGCCGAGAGGAAGCGGTTCTCGAATGGGAGGCAGCGCTCGAGATCGATCCAGCCGAGAAAAGGGCACAAGTTTACCTCCAGATGGTAAAGCCTGGACGCATTGATCCGGGGCAGAACGAGCTCAAGGGTGACTCGGGTGACGAGAGAGCTCCCTCGCCGGACGCAGGCCTCGAAGACGCCAAGATTGACGAAATTTTCGAGAGCTTGGGGGAGAAATAGCCGTTGTGTTTCCCTCGAGCCTCTACCTGACTTGCGAAATCCCGGGAACCGGGGGCAGCCTCAAGGTCGCTCCCGAGGACTTCCGCGTGGAAGAAATCCCCGCCTATGGCCCCACAGGGCAAGGGGACCACGTGCTCGTCACCGTGGAAAAACGCGATCTGTCGACCTTTGAAGCCGTCCGCCGCGTCGCCGCGGCTCTCGGCGTCAAGGACCGGGACATCGGCACCGCCGGGCTCAAGGATCGCCACGCCGTTACAGTTCAGCAGATCTCCCTCCCTCCTCCGGTCACCCCCGAACGGGCACGATCCCTCGACCTCCCGGGGCTAAGGGTCCTTTCTGCGGAAAGGCACCCCCACAAGCTCAAGACCGGACATCTCAAGGGGAATCGATTCGTCCTCGTGATTCGGGGAGTCCTTCCCAAGCCCGATGTGGCCGCAGAGCGCGCCCGACTGGTCTTGGATCGCCTTCGCCAGCCACCGGGTGTCCCCAACTGGTATGGCGAGCAGCGATTTGGCGCTCGTGGCGACAACGCAGAACGGGGGCGATCGCTCGTCCGCGGTGAGCGGCCGATCCCCCCGCCACGCGACAATAAGGAAAAGCGTCTTCTTTTCTCTGCGTTTCAGTCGGAGCTCTTCAATCGGTACCTTACGGCCAGGATGACCGACGGGCTCCTTTCGCGGGTCATCACGGGTGATGTCCTACGCAAGGTCGCCTCGGGTGGGATTTTTGCCACAGATGACCCGACTGTGGACCAGCCTCGCCTCGACTCCGGGGAAATCGTTCCGACCGGTCCCATGTTTGGCGTGTCCATGCGCGCCCCCAAAGAAGGGACCGACGCCGCTCGAAGGGAGGCTTCGATCCTCGCTGACGAGCAGCTCCAACCTGCCGATTTCTCTACCGTCGGTGCGCTCGGAGAGGGGACGCGTCGCCCCCTGGCGGTCTCTTTGGATGGGGTCTCGGTGAAGGAGATCGAAGGCGATGCGATCGAGATCACATTCCGGCTACCTCCGGGCGCGTACGCCACGGTGGTCGCGGCAGAAGTTGTCAAGCCTGGGCTCAGTCTGGGCTAGACTCGGGGTCGCATGAACCTCACGCAAAAATTCCTGGCGTTCACTCTTCTCGGAGCCGAGTGGGTTCTTTGGTTGCTGATTGGGCTTTCCGTCGTGTCGGTAGCCATCATGATCGATCGCTGGCGATTCCTTTCCAGCCGCAAGGTCTCCTTTGATGAGCTGGCGCGCGATCTAAAGGATTTTCTCGCCAAGCGAGACGCGGACGGAGCCGAAAAGAAGTACGGCGCGCAAGCGCTCGCGGTCGCAGTAGGGATCGCGGGCATCAGGGAGGCACACCGAGGAGCCGAGGCTGCCGCCGAAGCCATGCTCGGTGCCAAGACCCGCAAGCGCCAAGAGCTCGAGCGTAACCTCGCTTTTCTCGGCACGCTCGGGAACAACGCGCCGTTCATCGGGCTTTTCGGGACCGTCCTCGGCATCATCAAGGCGTTCCATGACCTGTCGGAAAACAGCCAGCAGGCGACCCAGGCCGTGATGGCAGGCATCTCTGAGGCATTGGTCGCGACCGCCGTGGGACTTCTGGTCGCCCTGCCGGCAGTCATGACCTACAACTTCTTCAACCGTCGCATTCGCCGCATCGTTGGCGACGGAGACGCCATTTTCCGTATCATCTTGACCGAGCTCCGAGGAAACGATCAGGAGAAAAAGCGGGAGGCGGCCTGATGGCAGGTGGCGCGCTTCACGACGAGGATGAAGACGGGGGCGGAATGATTTCCGACATCAACGTCACGCCTCTCGTCGATATCACCTTGGTGCTCCTCATCATCTTCATGGTGACCGCGAAGCTCATCGTGAACCGTGCGATTCCCGTGCAGTCGCCAAAGGCAGTCTCAGGCGAAGAAGTAAAAACCACGCTCGGCCTCACGATCGACAGCGGGCGCGTCCTGTACTTGAATGGCGAGAGGATGGATGACCGCAAGGTCGTCGCCGACTACCTCAAGAAGGCAGCCGAGGGCAATCCCGAGATTCAGGCCGTCATCACGGCTGATACGGTGGTTTCGCACGGCGATGTCATGGAAATCATCGACGTCGTCAAGCAGGCAGGCGTGAAGAACTTCGCGCTGACGGTGGAGAGGAAAGAGAAGTAGGAAATGCTCAGAAGCAAGGCTTCGCTTCTGGTCCCGATTACAGCCACCCTGGTCATCCACGGCGTGCTTGCCGCAGGCCTTGCCCTGGCCGAGCAATACCTCGAGCTCCAACCGAGGCATGACCCCATCACCGTCAAGATAAACATCGAACCCCCTCCCCCGCCCAAGAAGGCGGAGTTGCCCCCGC
>JACQUZ010000022.1 GCA_016210055.1 Deltaproteobacteria bacterium
CAACCCCAACCCCCAAAACCAGTCGTCACCCAAGTGAAGCCTGAACCCACCCCCGCGCAGAACAACCAGGCGAACGCTGGACTGGGAAAGACCGACACCTTTGTGGAAACCGAGCAGCCCATCGAGCCACGGACTCCGGATGAAGTGCGCTCCGCTTACACGGCAAACCAGGTCGGAGTGAAGTGGTGCTTCGAGCAGGCGCTCAAGAAAGATCCGACCCTTCGCATCTCGCGCATCGACGTGACCATCACGATTTCGGCTCAGGGGGTGGTGAGCAGCGTGATCATGCCGAATCGGGGAACACCGCTCTCGGACTGCCTCACGGACCGCATCCGCAGGTGGAAATTCCGCAAGGCCACCGAAGAGCTGACCACGCAGTTCCCACTCATTTTCCAGCGCGGGTAGGGTTAGGGCCGCCTAGCGAACGACGATCCGCTCGGCGTTGTCAGCGAGCATCGCGGCCATGGCGGCCACGTCGTGCCTCGCCTCGGCCCGAAGGACGTCTTCGAGTCTCGCCTTGGTGGCTGGATGCTCAGGCACGAAAAGGGAACAGCAGTCCTCGTAGGGCTGAATCGACGTCTCGTAGGTGTGGATCCGTTTCGCCAGGGCGATGGTCTCGAGCTTGTCGTTGGTGAGGAGCGGGCGAAAGACAGGGATCTTGGCCGCCTCCTCGATGACGGCGAGGTTCTCGAGCGTCTGTGACGCCACCTGACCGAGGTTCTCCCCAGTGACGAGCGCGAGGGCACGTTCCCTCCTCGAGATCTCGGCGGCGGTCCGGATCATCATCCTCCGGTAGAGGACGACCGCGAGCTCGGCGGGACCGTTTTCACGCAGCGCCTTTTGCACGTCGGTGAAGTGCACGACGAAGAGCTCGATCTGCCCTTGCCAGGGGGCGAGCCACTTCAAAAGTTCGATGACCTTCTCCTTGGTGCGATCGCCGGTATACGGGAACGAGTGGAAGTAGGTGGCGATCAGCGTGCAGCCGCGTTTCATGGCGAGCCAGCCGGCGCACGGCGAATCGATCCCTCCTGAAATGAGGAGGTTGACCTTTCCGGTCACGCCGACCGGGAGACCTCCGGGGCCGGGAATCCTCTCGGCGTAGACGAACGCCCGCTCGGGGCCGATCTCGATCCCGACTTCGATATCCGGATGATGAACGTCTACCGGGAGCTCCGTAGCCTGATGGATGTGCCCGCCGACGAGCCGCGAGATCTCGGGAGAGGCCATCGGGAATCTCTTGTCAGAGCGCTTGGTCTCGACCTTGAATGTCGGCCGCTTGCCTGTGGCAGAAACATGCTTGGCCGCGGCCTCTTGCGCAAAACGCACGGCCTCGGCGGACAAGGCGTCGATCTCCTTGGGAACCACGCGTGCGGGGGAAAGCGAGATGACTCCGAAGACCAAGCCCAGCCGCTCGAGCGCGCGCTCGGCCAATTCCTCCGGGACCTCCACGAGGACGCGCGCATGCAGCTTGTGCACCTTGGCTTCGGGAAGCGTGGCGACGGCACGCTTCACGTTCTTCTGGAGTCGCTGCTCGAAAAACGCCCGGTTTCCTCCCTTGAGGAAGAGTTCGCCGAAGCGCAGGACGATAACGCGAGGATTGTCGAACATGGCAGCCTCGCGCTTTTCGCATGAGATCGCGCGAGTCGCAAGCAGCATGATCCGCTCAGCGCGCCAATGTCCGCGCCTCCTCAACAAGGACCTCGGCCGCCGTGTCCACGTCATCGGCTGTCACATCGCGGGCCAGGGACACCCGCAGGGTTCCCGCCCCGTCGGGCACGCCGATGGCCCGAAGGACATGGCTTTGGCCGCGCTCCTTGCTCGAGCAGGCGGAACCGGCGGAGAGAAACACGCCGCGCCCCTCGAGGGCATGGAGCAACGGCTCGGCCGTGAGGCCGGGGAAGGACAGGGATAGGACGTGCGGAACGCGCGGCGCGTCGGAACCGTTCTCCCATGCCCCGAGTCCTTGACCGAGCACCCTATTGGCAAAACGAGCCCGTAGTTCCGCCACCCGTGCCATTTCTTCCGCGAGACTCCCCACGGCAAGCCCGATGGCCACGCCGAGGGCAAAGATCCCTGGCACGTTCTCCGTTCCCGACCTTAGGCCTTGCTCTTGGCCACCGCCACTCCACAGAGGAGAAAGACGGGCTCCCTTGCGAAGCCACAGGGCTCCCACCCCCTTGGGACCGTGGAGCTTGTGGGCCGACAGCGCCAGGGTGTCCACCCCAAGACCCCGCACGTCGACTGGGATTTTCCCCACGGCCTGGACGGCGTCGCAATGGATGTGGACGTCACGGCGCTCTCCACGGACCGCTCGGGCCACCTCCGCGACGGGCTGGATCGTGCCAATCTCGTTGTTGACCAGCATGCAGGCCACGACCACCGTGTCTCGCCGCACCGCGCCGGCCATCTTCTCGGGCGACACCACGCCGCTCGGCTCGACGGGAACCAGGGTGGTCTCGAATCCTTCCGCCGCGAGGAGGTCTAACGACCCGAGGACCGCCGGGTGTTCGATGGCCGTGGCCACCACGTGTCGCCCGTGCCCCTTCCGGGCACGAGCGGCCCCCATCACGCCGAGGGCGTCTGCCTCCGTGCCTCCCGAGGTCCATAGCACCTGGCCAAAGGCCCCCCGATCGTCGCCGAGCGCAGAGAGCACCGCCTCCCGCGCTGACTTGATTCGCCGCGAGGCCTCGATACCCATCCGGTGCGCGGAGGACGGGTTTCCGAAGTCCTCTCGCAAGCACGTGAGCATCGCGCCTTCGGCCTCTGGGACTACGCGAGTCGTCGACGCGTTATCGAGATAGATAGATCGATCTGTAGGTCGCATCACCATCAAGCCCCAACATAACAAGGATCGGCACGTGCGCGAGTCGTGTCATCCTTATCGTCTTGGACTTCGGCGTCTACATTCATTTCCCATGGTGCCGACGGCGATGCCCCTACTGTGACTTCGCCATCGCAGTGCCGCGGCGTGGCCAAGTTCCCCATGACGCCTACGAAGGCGCCATCCTCGCCGAGCTTCACGCTCGGACCTTCCTGTTTCACGGGCGATCGCTCGCTTCCATCTACTTCGGCGGCGGCACGCCTGCCATGTGGAGCCCCGCGAGCGTGGCGCGCGTCGTCCATGAGGTCTCGCGCGTCTTCGGCGCGAGCGCAGGCGAGCTGGAGGTCACCCTCGAAGCGAACCCGAACGACTGCAAGCGCGAGGTGCTCGAGCCGCTCCGCGAGGCCGGGATCACGAGGATCTCGATCGGCACCCAGTCGTTCGCTGGCGATGAGCTCGCGCTCCTCGGTCGCGATCACGACGCCGTGGACGCGCGATCGGCGGTGGCCGCGGCGCGAGTCGTTGGATTCGCAAGCGTGTCGATCGACCTCATGTTCGCGCTTCCTGGCCAACGCACCGCCGCTTTTCGAAAGACCTTGGACCAGGCGGTCGCCATGGCTCCGGACCACTTGTCGGTCTACCAGCTCACCATTTACGAGCGAACTACCTTCGGAGAGGCCTTGCGGCGGGGACGAATGAAGGCAGTCGCAAGCGAGGAGAGCGCACGGCAGTTTGAATGCGCGCACGAGGTGCTCGAACGGGCGGGCTACGAGCATTACGAAGTGAGCTCCTACGCGCTCCCCATGCACCGCGCGCGCCACAACAGCCTGTACTGGCAGGGGGCGGAATACCTCGGGATGGGGAGCGGCGCCCATTCCTTTCGCTTGGCGGAAGACGGGACTGGCCAAAGATGGTCGAACCATCGCTCGGTCGTGCGGTACTTGTCGGAGTCGTCCCGAGCTTTCGCGGGTCCGGCCCTGCCCGAAGGAGATCCACGCGTGGCGCAGGTTGAGAATCTCTCGGCGAAAGCGGTCGCTGAAGACGCCATTTGGCTCGGCTTGCGCACGACGCATGGCATCCCTTCGGAGCTCGTGGCAGAGCGCGCCCAGGCCGTGTCCAAGCTCAAGGCGGCCGGGCTCGTCATGGAAAAGGGGGGCCGGCTCGCGCCGACCGCGAAGGGTCTACTCTTTGCCGACGCCATCGGCGTGGAGCTGCTATGCTGCTAAGCTGAAAGCGGATGCCCGATCTGAACCATCGCGCGCGCAAGATCCTTCACGCCGTCGTCCAAGAGTACCTTCATTCAGGTGACGCCGTCGGCTCCCGCACCATTACGCGTCGGCATGGGATTGACCTGTCGCCTGCGACGGTTCGGAACGTCATGTCCGACCTCGAGGAGCTGGGGCTTCTCATGCAGCCCCATGCGTCGGCCGGGAGAATTCCGACCAATCAGGGGCTTCGGTTCTTCATCGATTCGCTCCTCAAGGTTCGCTCCCTCTCGCCCAAGGAGAAGGAAGAAATCCGCGCGCGCCACGGGATGCCGCCCTCGGACCTCGAGGAGTTCCTCTCGCGTACCTCGAGGATCCTCTCAGACCTCGCGCAACAGGCGACGATTGTCATCACCCCGGTCCCGGAGAGGCAAAAGCTCGAGTACATGGAATTCGTGCGCTTGCGGGATAATGAAGTCCTCGCCGTGCTGGTCGTGGAAGGGGGGCAGGTGGAGAACAAGCTCCTCCGCCTAGACTTTCCCGCCGACGCGGCATTCCTCGAGCGTGCGTCCAACTACCTGCACGTCCTCCTGGGCCACAAGACCCTCGAGGAGGTCAGGCTCCGCGTCGTGGAGGAGCTAGGCAAGGAGAAGAACCAAGTGGACGAGCTCGCGTCGCGCGCCTTGAGGCTCGGGCGGGCCGCGCTCTCGTCGGAAACCGTGCCAGGTGTTATCGTCTCGGGACAGGCCCATCTGCTCGAGGGGAGCGGATCCGACGGCGGAGTCAACCTGTCGCAGATAAGGGCCCTGCTCTCCGCTCTAGAGGAAAAGGAGCGGATCGTGAGGCTCCTCGACCGAACCCTGGAAGCCCACGGGATTCAGGTGTGGGTGGGAGCCGAGACCCCCTTTGCGGAGATGGGTGACTTGTCGATCGTCGCCACGCCCTATGGGCCCGAGGATCGCCCCATTGGTTCCATTGCCGTCGTCGGTCCGACCAGGATGAACTACTCCAAGGTAATCCCGCTCGTGGACTTCACCGCCGAGTTGGTATCGGACCTGCTGGAAAAGTGGCGCTAGACGCCAAAACGCCGAGAATATTGGTATATTTAGGACTGCGATTAACGAGCTGAGGACCATGACCACTAGCACCGAGACCCCCGACATCCCCGTGGAAGTTGCTGGCGAAGCCGTTCCGGCAGCGAAAGAGCCGAAAGAAGAAGAGAAGCAGGAAGCGCGCAAGCCAGAGGGAGCCAAGGAAGCCCTGCCTGCTCCAGAGGCAGAGCGGGTTGTTGCCTTGGAGCAGGAGAAGAAGGACCTCTACGAACGGCTGCTCCGGACCGCGGCGGACTTCGACAATTATCGGAAACGCGCCAAGAAGGAAGCTGACGACGCCCGCTTCAAGGCCCGTGAAGACGTGCTCCGCGAAATCCTCCCGGTCATCGACAACTTGGAGCGAGCCCTGGTCGCCACGGCGTCGGGAAGCGCGGACAACGTCGTCGAGGGAGTAAAAATGGTGCTCAGGCAGTTCCAGGTCGCGCTTGAGCGCTTCGATGTGAAGCCGTTTTCGTCGGTGGGTGAGTCGTTCGACCCCGCGCGCCACGAGGCCATTTCCCAAGTGGAGACGAGCGAGCGTCCGCCAGGGACCGTGCATGTCGAGCTGCAGAAGGGGTACATGATGGGTTCACGGCTTCTTCGTCCGGCCTTGGTGTCTGTTGCAAGGGCTCCGGCAGCTCCACCGCCCGAGATGCCACAAGCACCAAGAGGGGCGGGGGCAGAGGATACGGGCTCGACCGGACCTGTTGACTAGCCATGTCGATCGTCATTGGCATCGACCTGGGGACCACCAACTCCTGCGTCGCGTTCCTAGAACGCGGCCAGCCGGTGGTCATCGCCAACAACGAGGGGAGTCGCACCACCCCGTCCATCGTCGGCTTCGCGGAAAACGGTGAGCGCCTCGTCGGGCAGATCGCCAAGAGGCAGGCGCTGACCAACCCCGAGAACACGGTCTGTGCGGTCAAGCGCCTGATGGGGCGGAAGTTCGACGATACCGAGGTCACGCGCCACAGCGCGGCCTGCCCGTACAAGGTCTGCGCCGCCGAGAACGGTGACGCCGGTGCGCACATCCGCGGCCGGGATTACTCGCCGCCCGAGATTTCGGCGATGATCTTGGCCAAGATGAAGCAAGTCGCCGAGGATTACTTGGGGCAGTCAGTGACCGAGGCGGTCATTACGGTGCCCGCGTACTTCGACGACGCCCAGCGCCAGGCAACCAAGGACGCAGGCCGCATCGCGGGGCTCGAGGTCCTTCGCATCATCAACGAGCCGACCGCCGCCGCGCTCGCGTATGGCGCCGAGAGGGAGCGAAACGAGCGG
>JACQUZ010000023.1 GCA_016210055.1 Deltaproteobacteria bacterium
GAGAAGAAAGAGGACCAGCTCTTTCTTCTCGCGGTCCAGGCGAGAAGAGAGGCGATCGAGATGCTCACGCGCGGCGCAGGGCGTGGTTTCGGCTTGCATGCCTCACTCTCTCACGGTTGTTTCGGACCCCTGGAAAGGCCACAGCACGGCTCGAGGACCGTGCACGGGAAGCCCCCCTTCGGCGCCCTGCCGACTTGTGGCCGCGCTTCCCGCGTCGCGCAGGCAGCGTGGCATGCCATGCTTTCTGGACGCAAGTCGATGAAGGCGTCCGATTCTCGGTGAACCGATGTCAAGAACAATCGAGTGATTTGTCAACGCTCAGTGATTCTGTCACCCCGTCGTTTCGAATTTGCTTCTTCTTCCTCGTTTGTCTCTTAATTGCGTTCTTCGCACGTGCGGCTCGATGAGCTTCGATCGTTCGGTATTCGTTCGTCGGCTTGGTGGGCGGCACCCCCGGGCCTGAGCGATTAACTGACCCCCGTGGTAGATGCGATATCCCCCGTCGAGCGGATGCCTGGCGGTGACCAGAACTGGTCGCTCGAGGAGCAACAATCGAGTGCGAACAATCGATCGAATTGTGTAACGCTTCAGCACTCGCCCAATCCGCCGACAAAAAGCCGCCCGGGCCGTGCTCGCAAGGCTGTAGTCCACGATAGAACGTACACGGCACGAACCGCGGTCGACCACGGTCGACCACGGTCGACCAAAGAAATGCCGCCACCCCACCACTCGAGTATCATCCGCGCCCATGCACGTCCGTCGCATCACGCCCCTATTCCTTCCACTCCTCCTCACCACCCTCGCCTGCCACCGCCGCACCCAGGACCTCCACGTCGCCACCACGACCAGCGTCGAGGCCTCGGGCCTCCTCGACCGGCTCGTCCCACTCTTCCAGAAACGAACCGCCATCCGCCTCCACGTCGTCGCCGTGGGCACCGGCCAGGCGCTCCGCCTCCTCGAGCGCGGCGACGTCGGCGCGGTCATCACCCATGACCCCGATGCCGAGATGTCGATCGTCACGCGCGGCCTCGCCAAGCGCGTCGAGATCATGCAGAACAACCTCATCCTCGTCGGACCCCCGAGCGACCCCGCTGGCGCCCGTGACCGCCCCATCGAAGACGCCTTCCGCTCGATCGCCGCCGGCTTCCACCCCTTTGTCTCGCGAGGCGACGACTCGGGGACCCACCGCGCCGAGAAGCGACTTTGGAAAGCAGCGGGCGCAAAGCCCAGCGCGCCCGCATACCGCGAGGCAGGGCAGGGGATGGGCGAGACCCTCACCATGGCCAGCGAAATCGGCGCCTACACCCTCGTCGACACCGCGACCTTTGCGACCTTCCGCCAAAAGATCCGCCTCGTCCCTCTCGTCGACGGAGACCCGCGCCTCCGCAACCCCTACTCGGTCCTCTGGACCACCGACAAGGGTCGCGAGCTCGCCGACTGGCTCCGCTCCGACGACGCCCGCGCCCTCATGCGACCGCTCTTTGCCCCCGCGCCGTGATTCGCCATGACGGAGGACCTCCTCGCCGCCACGGTTCTAAGCCTCCGCGTGTCGCTCGCCGCCACGGTCCTCGCGTCACTCGTGGGCATTCCCCTGGGAACCTGCCTCGGCTCGACCCGCTTCCCCGGACGCAGGACCCTGGTCGTGGCCACCAACGCTCTCATGGCCGTCCCGACCGTCCTCATTGGCCTGCTCGTCTACGCGCTCCTCTCCAAGCGGGGCCCCCTTGGCCCACTCGGGCTCCTTTACACGCCGACCGCCATGATCTTCGGTGAGGCACTGCTCGCCTTGCCTCTCATCGTGGCCCTCAGTCGGGCAGCCGTGGAGAACCTCGACGTGCGTGCCAAGGAGACGGCGGTGACCCTGGGCGCCGGCCCCTTTCGCACCGTCATGGTGCTGGCGAACGAGGCCCGCCCCGCGCTCCTCGCCGCGATCCTTGGCGCCTTTGGCCGCGTCGTCTCGGAGCTCGGCATCGCCCTCATGGTGGGCGGCAACATCCGCGGCGAGACGCGCACCTTGACCACGACCATGACGCTCGCCACCTCGCGTGGCGACTTCGAGCTCGCGGCTGCGCTCGGCGTCGTGCTCCTCGTGCTCGCCCTGGGCGTCGTCCTGCTCGCCGAGGTCATGCGCCGATGAGCGTGCCACGCCTGACCGTGACGGGCCTCGAGCACCCCATCGGCGGCAGCGTGCTCCGCGTGGACACGTTGCACCTTGCGGCGGGAATGACCTACGCGCTCTGTGGCCCCAACGGCGCCGGGAAGTCCACCCTGCTGCGAATCCTGGCCGGCCTCATCCCGCCCGCGCGCGGCGCTGTCAGCAGGACGGGCAGCGTTACCCTCGTCCACCAGCAGCCGTATCTCTTCCGCGTTACCGTCGTCGCCAACGTCGCGCTTGGCCTGCGGGCGCAGGGCATGGCCCGCGCCGAGTCGCAACGCCGCGCCTTGGAAGCCCTTGCCGAGCTCGGTCTTGGGCACCTCGCTGCGCGCCCCGCGCGTGTCCTGTCCGGTGGCGAGTCGCAACGCGTGGCCGTGGCCCGGGCACTCGTGACCCTGCCATCCGTGCTTCTCCTCGACGAGCCATCGGCAAGCTTGGACGAGGAAGGACATGCGCTCCTCATGACGGCGCTCGCAAGATTCAAGGCCACGGCGGGCGCCACGATCGTCTGGGCTGCGCCTCGCGCCCCCGCCAGCATCCCAGTTGACGTCACCCTCGGGATCCACGGCGGCATCATCACGGAGGCCAATCCTGGTACGATCCTTCCTGCATGAACAGAGGGGCTTGCTGTTCCGCCGCCGCCGTGACGGCTCGACTGTGGCTAGTACGCGAAGCGCACCACCGTCGCCGTGCCTTCGTTCGTCGAACCGGAATCCTTGAGGTGTGAGCCAATGATGACGTCGCTGGCCCCGTCGCCGTTCACATCCCCAGCAGAGGCGACCGAGTAGCCAAGATAGGCGCTCGCCTGGTCCCCTTCGTGGCTCCATGCCGCTGTCTTGCGCAGCCCGCTCGGTGAGCCAAGGTACAGATAGACCTTCCCTTCCGCCGAATCAGGGGCGTCGTAGCCGTACGCTCCGACGATGAGGTCCGAATAGCCATCCTGGTTCACGTCGCCGGCGGAGGCCACCGAGCGACCAAAGAAGGCGGCAGCCTGGCCGGAGGCAGCGATCCACGACGGCTGTGACGGCAGGCCGCTCGCCGAGCCGTGGTAGACGAACACCCGCCCATCGTTGGCCTCATTTCCGTCGTAGAGCCATGCGCCGACGGCGATGTCATCAAAGCCATCGCCATTCACGTCGCCGGCCGAGGCCACGGCGGCGCCGAACTGAGCTTGCGCCTGGTTGGGCTCCGTGACCCAGGCCGGGGTGAAGGACACGCCGGTTGCCGTTCCGTAATAGACGTAGGCGCGCCCTTCGTTGGTCTCGACATTCGTTCGCTGGCTCGCACCGACGATGATGTCGTCGCGGCCGTCGCCGTTGACGTCGCCAGCGCTTGCCACCGAGGCGCCGAAAAGGGCCTGCTCGGCGTTCCCTTCAGCGTACCACGCGGCGTTGGTGGAGAGCCCTTGTGCCGAGCCCAGGAACACGATCGCGGAGCCTTCATTAAAGTGACCATTATCGTAATAAGGCACCCCGAAGATGACGTCGGAATATCCGTCGCCGTTGACATCCCCCGCAGACGCCACGCTCGCCAATCCGGCGTCGGTCTGGTTCGACTCGCGGATCCACGCCGCGGTGCTCGACAGGCCCGAGGCCGAGCCGTGGTACACGTACGCTCTTCCTTCGTTGGTCTGGCCGCCGTCGTAATCGGGCGCGCTGATGATGACATCGTCGTAGCCATCACGGTTCACGTCGCCCGCCGAGGCCACGACGCTCCCGAAGTGTGCGTAGGCCTGGTTGGATTCGGCGGTCCACGCCGGGGTCGCGCTGATGCCCGAGTTGGAGCCCAGGAAGACGAACGCCCGCCCCTCGTCGGTGTGTCCGTTGTCGTAATACGGCGCACCCACGATTACGTCGTCATATCCGTCGCCATTGACGTCGCCCGCCGAGGCGACCGAGGTGCCGAACTGGGCGTACGCCTGATTGGGCTCGAGCTTGCGCTCGGTGAGGAAGGTGCGGAGCTCGCCCAGGTAGAGGCTCACTTGGCCTTCGTGCTCCTCACCATTGCTGTACAACTTGGCGCCCACGAGCACATCGTCGAGCCCGTCGGCATTGATGTCACCGGCGGAGGCCACGCTGTCGCCAAAGTAAGAGCCTGCCTGGCTACCCCGTTCTTTCCAATCCGGGCTTGCGCCAAGCCCCGACGCCGACCCGAGGTATAAGAAGGCCCACCCAGACGAGTCGGTGCTTCCGTCGTAGTTATCTCCGCCAATCAAGACGTCGTCGAACCCGTCGCCGTTGACGTCGCCTGCCGCACTCACGTCCCGGCTGAACACGCCGTTGACCTGGTTGCTTTCAGCGGTCCACGCCACCACTGTGCCAAGACCAGTCCTTGAGCCAAGGTAGAGGAACGCCTTGCCCTCGGTGGACTGGCCATTGCTATACATGAGGTCGCCTACGATCACGTCGTCGAAACCGTCCCCATTGACGTCACCTGCACCGGAATGGCGATATCCGAACATCGAATCGTATTGGCCGGCCCGCACGGTCCAAGCCGGACCGCTGCTCAAGCCAGACGGCCCGCCGTAGAACCCTAGGACGGTATTTTGGAACTGGATGCTCGTGCCTGGGCCCGTCCATGCGCCGACCAAGAGATCATCGAAGCCGTCGCCATTGACGTCCCCGGCCTTGGACACGTGGTAGCCAATGCTGTAATAGGATGAGAGCGAGCCGACGCCTGCGTCGATGGTCCAGGCCGGGCTGGTGGCAGGCCCGCTGGGACTTCCAAAATAGAGGTCAAGCTTGCCATTTCCGTCGTGCGAGCTGGTCACCACCACGTCATCGTAGCCATCGCCGTTGGTGTCGCCCGCGCCGTTGACGTGGAAGCCCAAGTAGGTGAAGGCCTGATTTGACTCGATCTGCCAGGCCGGCGAGGAACCGAGCCCAGAAGCTGACCCCAGGTAAACGAAAGCCGCGCCTTCGTCCTCTTCGCCGTTGTCGTAAGCGTCGGCTG
The DNA here is from genome assembly GCA_016210055.1 of Deltaproteobacteria bacterium. GTDB lineage: Bacteria > Myxococcota_A > Polyangia > Haliangiales > SHYZ01 > JACQUZ01. The sequence goes on from JACQUZ010000023.1 coordinate 5,108, forward strand.
AAATGATGACGTCATCGTAGCCATCGCCGTTCACGTCGCCGGCAGCGTCCACCTCGCTCGCGA
>JACQUZ010000024.1 GCA_016210055.1 Deltaproteobacteria bacterium
AATCCGGCCAAGACCAACGGCACTGCCTGTAATGACGGTAATGCCTGCACCCGGGCGGATACCTGCCAGACTGGCTCCTGCACCGGCGCCAATCCAATCACCTGCACTGCATCCGACCAGTGCCATAACGCTGGTACCTGCGACCCAGCCAACGGCACCTGCTCCAATCCGGCCAAGACCAACGGCACTGCCTGTAATGACGGTAATGCCTGCACCCGGGCGGATACCTGCCAGACTGGCTCCTGCACCGGCGCCAATCCAATCGCCTGCACTGCATCCGACCAATGCCACAACGCGGGTACCTGCGATCCGGCCACGGGCACTTGCTCCGATCCGGCCAAGGCCAACGGCACCGCCTGTAATGACAGCAATTCCTGCACACGGTCCGACACGTGTCAGAGCGGCTCGTGCACCGGCACCAATCCAATCACCTGCTCTGCATCCGACCAGTGCCACAACCCAGGCACCTGCGATCCGGCCTCCGGCGCCTGCTTGAACCCACCCAAGCCGGATGGCACCGCGTGCAGCGATGGCGACGCGTGCACCCGAGCAGATACATGCCAAGCAGGGACGTGCTCGGGCTCCGACCGTGTCACCTGCAGCGCATCCGACCAGTGCCACGAACCCGGGACTTGCGATCCTTCCACCGGAACCTGCAGCTATCCTGAAAAGCCCAACGACGCGCCCTGCGACGACGGGAATTCATGTACCCGCACGGATACCTGCCAGGCCGGCAGGTGTACTGGAAATAACCCAGTCGTGTGTGCCGCAGCCGATTCATGCCACGACGTGGGCACGTGCGATCCCTCGACGGGAACCTGTTCAAATCCAATCAAGCCGAACAGCACGCCCTGCGGCACCAGCTCGGGATGCACGCAGACTGACACCTGCCAGGCTGGCAAGTGCGAGGTCGGGCCACCGGTTACGTGCCCGCCCCCCGATCAGTGCCACTTCGCTGGCACGTGCGACGCCACCACGGGACGGTGCAGCTACCTACCCAAGCCCGACGGGTCCTCCTGCAGCGATGGGAATGCATGCACCCAGGCGGACTCATGCCAGCAAGGGAAGTGCGTGGGTGAAGACCAGGTCGTCTGCCTGGCCTCGGATCAGTGCCACGTTGCCGGCGAGTGCGATCCCGCCTCGGGAGCCTGCTCGAACCCCATTAAGCCAAATACGACTTCTTGTAATGACGGCAATCCGTGCACCCGAACAGACACCTGCCAAGAGGGAAGATGCGTGGGCGTAAACCCCATGCCTTGCCCGGCGCTTGATCAATGCCACGGTGATGGCACCTGCAACCCGGCGACGGCGAAATGCGCATACCCAGAGAGACCAGAAGGGACGCCCTGCGACGACCGTGACGCTTGCACGATTACCGACACGTGCGTGGGTGGAGCATGCCTCGGGTCGGACCGGGTCATCTGCGTGCCCTCGGATCAGTGCCATGACGTGGGAACCTGCGACCCACAGTCGGGCACTTGCTCGAATCCGCCCAAGGCAGAAAGCACGGCCTGCGACGATGGAGATGCGTGCACGCGTGGCGAACATTGCGAGCAGGGGGAGTGCATGGCTGGTGAGCCAGTTTTCTGCGCAGCAGGAGCTTGCCATGGTGAAGGCGAATGCGACCCATTAACCGGACGCTGCACGCTTCCTCCTGCAAATGAGGGGAGCGCTTGCGACGACAACGACACTTGCACGAGCAACGACACGTGCCGGGAAGGCACCTGCCAGGGCGAAGGCGAACCTTGCGTGCCCGACGCAGCGCCGCCCGACGCTACCCTTGACGCCGGTGCCACCGACGGTGGGAACCTAGACGCTCGCGAGACTGGGAACGACGCCGGGCGCGTCGACGGCTCGAACAACACGACCGAGGAGGGTATTCACCGTGGCGAGCCCCCCGTCAACTACTACGGCTGTCGCGTGTCCGGCACCCGTCCGACCCGGATCCCACTGCTTGTCGTCGGCATGGCCGTCCTCATGATGTCCATCAGGCGACGTTCTCGCCGCTAGCCCGACTTCCCCACGCAGGCAGCACAACCTCAAAACGCGCCCCTTGCCCTGCCGGCGCGTCGCACAGGCGAACCACGCCACCATGCGCCTCCACGATGGCCTGCGTTACAGAGAGCCCAAGTCCGGTGCCATGACCTGGCTCCTTAGTCGAAAAGAACGGGTCAAACACATGCGCACGCGCCTCTTGAGGAACTCCCGGCCCGTTGTCGGTTACACCCACGACGACATGGTCTCCTACCTGCCTGGCGTCAATAACCACGGTCCCCTTCCCATCCGTCGCGTCAGCGGCATTGAGGAGCAGGTTCAGCATCACCTGCGTGACGCGACCCGTGCCCGAGCGCACGGCAGGCATGTCGTTCGGAATCTCCACCACCCAGGTCACGCCGCGAGACCTGGAGGTCGCGCGAGCCAAGGACACTGCCCCTTCGACTACCTTTCGGACGTCCACGGCCTCGAGTTCTTCCCGGGGCGGACGCGCGTAGTCGAGTAGCTCCTTGACGATGTTGTGAATTCTTTCCGTCTCTGACCGGACTCGCTCGAGCATTTCCCGGCGCAAGAGCGGGTCGATCGGGCGCTCGGGGGTCTCAGAGAGGAGCATCTCGATGTACCCGAGGATGGCAGCCAGAGGATTGCCCACCTCGTGAGCGACTCCCGCGGCAAGCCGTCCCACGCTCGCCAGCTTTTCGGACCGAATCAGCGACTCGCGACCGGTACGGAGCGAGTGGGTCATTCGGTCGAACGCGTCGGCGAGGCGCCCCAGCTCCCCGGGCCCTCTCACGTCAAGGCGCACCCCAAGGTCGCCACTCGCCACGCGCACCGCCGCCTTCTCGAGCGCTTGTACTGGACGCACGACGGCACCGCGAAGGATCCAAGCTGCGGCAATGAGCAGGAGGAGCCCGTCGAGCGCCCCGAGCAGGATCACCGACCGACGCGCCTTGAGGAGGATGCCATCCACGGATTCGTCCAAGGCGAACGTTGTCCGCACCACGTGAGCGGCCCGACCTTGCTTGCCTCCACGTCTCGTGGGCGCATAGGCAATGAGACGGAGGCCCTCCGGCTCCCCTCTCTCGGGGGGACGCGCCTCCGCATGGGGCGCAAGCCCAGCGACCGCCGCGGTGACACCTCGCCCATCGCTTGCCAAGACCGCCGCCTGCTCCGGCCAGACAACGCGCGCCCGCTCGTCGAATAGCACGATCTCCGCTGCTCCAAGCGCCCGGGCCAAGTCCCTGGCCGCGGCCGCGAATCGCGCGCGGAGTTCGTCGCCCGACACCCCATCGAGTACCTGTCCCGCGAGGAGCGCCGCCTGGTCCGCCAAAAGCGCGACACGCTCATGACGCTCGGCGGACAGCGCCAGCCTGGTCTGCGAGACCGTGATGGCACCGACCGAAATGATCGCGCCCAACGTCACCAGGAGCAGGGCCACGAGGATTTGGGCCCTAAGCCCGAGGGCCCATCGCGCCCGTAACGGTCCTCTCTCGGGCACGCCTATGGCCCCGCCTTGAGCTCTGTGATCCTCGCCTGGTCCTTCGAGTCGACGAAGCTCACCTCGCATGTCCTCTCGGAAAGCGCCGCCGAAACGAAGATCAGCTTGCGAGTCCACAAGTGGCGCTTCGTTCGACGTTCCGTAGGGGTGCCGAGAGCACGCTCGAGGGCGCGAGTCACCGATTCGAAATCACATGAGCGCACAGACATGGCAACTTCCATGAGCCTTGCACCTGGATCCTTGCCTGCGAAGTAAAGCCCAACCTGAGCAGGCTTGTCGCCCAAGTTGATGTCCTCCATGCCGAAGCAGTGGGTGATCTCCCCTGAAGGAATGCAGCGACCCGCAGCTTGCCCGTCTGCCAGCATCGTCTTGCCGATGATGTACGGCCCAACTCCGTTCACCTCCTGGGCGCGCTGGCAAGCCGTTCCAACAAGACACGAGAAGCCCAGAACACGGGCAAGAGACCAGATCATGGGCGCCCATTATACGGGATACCCCAGAGTTCGCCGCGGGCCGCCTACTTGCGGAACGACACCGGTTCGATTCCGAAGCGCTTGATCCACCTCTGGATCTGCATCCTCGCCTTGCCCATGGCCCGGGCCACGGCGCTGATGTTGCCGTGGTGGGTCTTGAGGAGCTCAACCAGCTCATCGCGCAAGCGTGCGTCCCCTTGCGTCAAATCGGGTGCCGGCTCGTCTGAGGGGCTGGGAGCGCTCGTCGCGTGGAGGGAACTCCGGACTGTTTCGGGCAAGTGCGGCACGTCAACGTGCCCACCTTGTGACAGGACCACGGCAGCGTCCAAGCATCTCTCCAGCTCCCGAATGTTCATGGGCCATTCGTGCCGAAACAACGCGCGTGCTGCCTCCGGGCTCAGGGTCACCTTCGACGCCTGCGACGGCGCCACTCGCGAGAGGATCTTGCCAAGGAGCAGGCCGAGATCTTCGCGCCGCTCGCGCAGCGGCGGAAGGCGGCAGGTGAAACCGGCGAGCCGCGAGTAGAGGTCGCCCCGGAATTCACTCCGCGTCACCATGCCGGCCAAGTCGCGGTGCGTCGCCGCGATGACCCGAATATCGACCCGCACGGGACGCGTGCCTCCAACGGGCGTAACCTCATGCTCCTGCAGCACGCGCAAGAACGCCGCCTGAGACACCGCTGGAAGATCGCCGATCTCGTCCAGGAAAAGAGTCCCACAGTCGGCAGCTCGAATGAGTCCCGGTCGATCTTCGACCGCGCCCGAGAAGGCCCCCTTCCGGTAGCCGAAGAGCTCTGTTTCGACGAGTGTCTCGGGAAGCGCGCCACAGTTGACCGCGACGAAGGGACCCGTGCGGCCTGATAGCGCATGGACGGTCCGCGCGACCACTTCCTTGCCCGTGCCGCTTTCCCCTTGCAAGACCACGCACACGTGTGACTTCGCCGCCTGCGCGAGCAAGTCGAAGTCGTGCGCGAGATAGTCGAGGAACGTCGCTAGCTCCGGGGCCGCCGGGGCGAGCTCGGAGACCCTCATGTCGGGACTGGCATCTGAGGAGGAAGCTACCGGCCCGTTGCGAAAGAGGAACAGCGTGTGCCCTAGCTCGAAGAGATCGTTGTCCCGCAGTGCGGCGCGCCTAAGCGGCGCACCATTTAGGATGGTCCCATTCTTGGAATCCGCATCTTCGAGCACCCACGCCTCACCATGCCCGAGGATTCTGGCGTGGCGCGAGGACATCCAGCGATCGGGAACCCGGACCGTCAAGCGGCGAATACCGTCGTCGAAGGTACGAATCGATCCGAAGGAAGCACCGCGACCCACCAAGACCTCATCCACGTGCGACAGAGCGTGGCGGGATGGCGACGAAAGGGGCTCGTCGCACCTCAATGCCATGAAAAGCTGGGGGAGCGGGCGCAGGCTTCCGCCAGGTCCGCCAGGCGGCCTATGAAACGAAAGCGTGTCCCCCGTGTCGCCCATGTGGCTTGGACGCGAGCTTGCTCGCCGCTACTCCTTCTCGTTGGGACAGTGCCCCCCTGGAATCCCCTGGGCCTTTGGGCACAGGCAATAAAGCTCGTGCTTGTGCCTCAAGACACGAAATCCGCCAAGCCTGGCCGCCACCTGCTCCTGAAGCCGCTCGATCTCTTCGCTCTCGAACTCGAGGATCATGTTGCACTTCACGCAAATGAGATGGTCGTGGTGCGCGCCCGCCACTTCATAGCGGGTCTGGCCGTCCTCGAACTGACGTGGGTTTGCAAGCCCGCTTTCCACCAGAAGGCGCAACGTCCGATACACGGTGGCATAGCCAACCTTGGGGTTACGCTTGCGGACCCGGGCAAGGAGCTGGTCGATGGAGACGTGCTCCTGGGAGCGGAGGAACGCGTCCACGATGTTCTCCCTCTGCTGGGTGGTGTTCAGGCTGTGGGACCGAAGAAACTCGACCCACTGGGCTTTCAGCCGCCTAAGGATCTCCCGTGTGGGTGAGTGCTCCGCCTGCCCCATGAATTCAGATCTTGTGTAAGTGCCAAGAGTAGTCAATGTTTTTCGGTGCGCAGGATTTTCAGTTGACCAGCTGCGCTCCCGGATCTTATGGTGAAAAAGTGAAGCAAGTGTCGGCACCCGAAGTCGCGCCTCCACCGCTTGCCCAGTCACCATCCGTGACAGCGCCCAAATCAGGTGAAGACGCTGTTTCTTCTTCTGACAACGACCGCTTTGACGTGGTCCTTGAACGCTTGACTAGCGCGGTCCAGAGGCTCGAGCAAGGGAATCTACCTCTCGAGGAGTCACTCAGGGCTTTTGAGGAAGGGGTAATTCTGGCTCGCCGAGGCCATGCGCTGCTGGATGCTGCCGAGCGCCGAGTCGAGATGCTCACGAAAGGCACAGATGGAGCTGACAAGGCGGTTCCCCTGCCAGGCAGTGAGACAGCCTAGTTTTTTCGTGGGGCCTAGTTACGTGATGGGGTCGGGAGATCTTGGGCTAGATACCTAGACGCTCGGGATAAGGGTGAAGGCCCGAAGGAGCACCGGTGAGGATGGCGCGAAAGGTCGCGGTGGTCGACGACGATCGAGAGGTTCGGGCCTACCTCGAATGGGTCTTGGCGAGAGAGGGTTACGAGGTAAAGCTCGCCGCCAATGGACTCCGCCTGATCAGCACCCTCCACGTAGACAAGCCCGACCTCATCCTCCTCGACGTCATGATGTCCTGGATCGACGGCTTTGAGCTGTGCCGGGCGCTGAAGCAGAACTCGGAGTACAGTGGCATCCCCGTGGTGTTCATTTCGGGCAAGTCCGCGCCCTGCGATGTCCAGCGGGGGATCGACTGTGGGGCGGTCGACTACTTCTTCAAGCCGCTGGACGTCTCGCGCCTCGTGGATCGCGTGAAAGAAATCGTAGGCCCACCATGACGGATTTCGACGAAGTCACCCAGTTCCTCGCGCACGCAAGGGAGCGCGTGGATGCCGCGCTGGCACGCCTCCTCGCCGAGGGACCACGGGACACTGACGACCCGGGACGGCTCCGCGAGGCGATGCGGTACGCGGTGCTCGGCGGGGGCAAGCGGCTCCGCCCCGCCCTGGTCCTGGCGGCAGCCGAGGCGATGGGTGGAGACGCCGAGAGCGCCCTGCCGGCAGCTTGTGCCGTGGAACTCCTGCACGCCTACACCCTGGTGCATGACGACCTCCCAGCCATGGACAACGACGCATTGCGGCGTGGACGACCGACGGTGCACGTGGCGTTCGGCGAGGCGAATGCGATTCTCGTGGGCGATGCACTCTTGACCGAGGCACTCGGCGCCCTTGCTGCGCTCGGACCGCACGCGGCCGAAGCGATTCGCGTCCTTTCACGTCGCGCAGGAGTCCGGGAGCTCTTGGCTGGACAGGCGCGGGATCTCGACTTGGCGATGAGCGAGGAGGCAAGGCGCTCCATTGGCCTCGAGGCGCTGGAGCGCATCCACGTGGAGAAGACTGGCGCTCTCTTCGCGGCGGCGGCGGAGCTCGGCGCCATCGCGGTTGGCGCTTCCGTTGGCGCTTCCGTTGGCGCTTCCGTTGGCGCTTCCGTTGGAGCTTCCGTTGGCGCTTCCCATGAAGCCCGCGAGCGTCTTTCACGCTTCGGCTTGAGCCTCGGCATTGCATTCCAGCACGCCGACGACCTTGCGGATGGGGACCATCCGGCCATGGCCAGCCTGGCACGCCGACGCGTGGCGGAGCTCGCCTCGGAAGCCATGGCTCAGTTGGAACCATTCGGCAAAGCGGCCCGTCACCTCCGCGGGATCCTTTCCTGGGTGTCCGCGTCCGCGGCCGTGCGCTAGCGTTGTTATCACGATGTCCCTGTCTCGAAGTCCAAGTCGTTCCCGTCACCCGCACCCATTCTTGCCGACGACTCGCGACGAGATGCGCGACCGAGGATGGGACGAGCTTGATATCGTCATCGTGTCGGGCGACGCGTACGTGGACCATCCTGCGTTCGGTCCGCCGCTGATCGGTCGGTTTCTCGAGCACCGCGGGTTTCGCGTCGGCATCTTGCCGCAGCCCCCTTGGCGATGCGTGGACGCGTTCCGCTCCTTGGGCAAGCCGCGCCTGTTTTTCGGCGTGTCGGCGGGGAACCTCGATTCCATGCTGAATCGCCTCACCGCGCAGAAGAAGAACCGCAGCGAGGACCAATACTCCCCATCTGGCGCCACCGGATGCCGGCCCGACCGCGCAACCATCGTGTACGCCAACCGCTGCCGCGAGGCGTATCCCGATGTGCCCGTCGTCCTCGGGGGAATCGAAGCCTCGCTCCGTCGTCTCGCCCACTATGACTACTGGTCCGACACGGTCCGGCGATCCATCCTTCTCGACGCCAAGGCAGATCTCCTGGTCTTCGGCATGGGCGAGCGCGCCGCATGGGAGGTGGCCAGAAGGCTGCGTGATGGCGAGACCATGGACCAAGTGCGCGACGTTCGCGGCACGGGCTACGTGGTCGGCAGGGACTTGGCGGAAATGCTCGAAGCCGCAGAGTCCGAGCACGTGGCAGACGGCCGCCCCGTCGTGCTTCCGACGTACGAGGAGGTCGCTCGCGACAAGCACGCCCATGCCTTGGCAGCGCGCCTTTTCCATCTCGAGATGAATCCGGGCAATGCGCGCCCCTTGTTCCAGCGCCACGGGGACCGCGGCGTGTATTTCAACCCACCGGCGTTTCCCCTCGAGGATGGCGCGGGCACCGGCTCGGGCAGCGTCTCCATGGACGAGCTGTACGACTTGCCTTTCAATCGCGCCCCACACCCCTCATACGACGCGCCGATCCCCGCCTTCGAGACGGTGAAGCACTCCATCGTGCTGATGCGCGGCTGTTTTGGCGGGTGCACGTTCTGCTCCATCACCGAGCACGAGGGCCGCGTCGTGCAAAACCGTTCAGCGGAGAGCGTTCTCGGCGAGATCCGCGCCCTTCGGCGCATGGACGACTTCCGTGGCACCATCAGCGACCTGGGGGGACCGACCGCCAACATGTACAAGATGCGGTGCAAGTCCCAAACCATCGAGGAAAAGTGCCGCCGCTCGTCATGCGTGTACCCGAAGACCTGCGACAACCTCGTGACCGATCACGCACCCCTCATCGACCTCATGCGCAAGGTGCGACGCGCCGAAGGGGTGAAGCACGTGTTCATCGCTTCGGGAGTCCGGTTGGACCTCGCCGTGCGCTCGCCCGAGTACGTCGAGGAGCTCGCCCGCCATCACGTCGGTGGGCAGCTTTCCGTCGCGCCCGAGCACGTGTCCCCCAGCGTTCTAGAAAAGATGAAAAAGCCGGGAATCGCGAGCTATGAGCGCTTTCGCGAGATGTTCTCTTGCGCCTCGGACCAGGCCGGGAAGGAACAGTACGACATCCCCTATTTCATCAGCGGCCATCCCGGCTGCACGCTCGCCGACATGGTCGAATTGGCCACGTGGCTCAAGAAAAACCGCCGGCGGCCCAGGCAGGTGCAGGACTTCATTCCCACCCCGATGTCGCTGGCCACGACCATGTACCACACGGGGATCGATCCGCTCACCATGACACCCGTGCATTGCGCCACGGGGCTCAGGGAGAAGAAGCTCCAGAAGGCGCTCCTCCTTTACTGGGACAAGGAGCAGTGGCCCCTGGTGCGCGAGGCGCTGCGCGCGGCAGGCCGGGAGGACCTGGTCGGCCACGGACCGGAGAGCCTCGTGCCACCCGAACCTCGGGAGGTGGCGCCAAGGGCACTGAGAAGGCCCAAGCGACCTGCACGGTAGCCGAGAGGAATTTGCCGCCCGCCGTTTCCGTTGCTAGCTTTCAGCATGCGACGGCGCCTTGTCTTTTCGATCGCGCTCATGCTCGCGTGCTCTGGCGAGCACCCGAGCCATGCAGGAGCACCGTCAGGGCAACCGAAGAGAACGCCCCCGAGACCAGAGGTAGGGCTCGAGCCTCTCTTTTCCGAGGGACCTCTCGCCAGGGCGATCGCCCACGTGGCCAAGGAGGAGTGGCAAGCGGCACGAGAGCTCCTGATTGCGCACTTGGACGAAAAGCGTGCTCCGCAAGACGAGACAACCAAGGCCCGGGTGAACTTCCTCCTGGCCACGTGCGACTCCAACCTGTCACGCTGGCGACAGGCGGCAAGTGGCTTCGACCAGGTGCCGCGGGCGCTGCCACTCCTCGCGGACCATGCCTATTTTGGGGCGGCGCGTGCCTACTACTTCCTTCACGAGCTGGAGAGCGCTGAGGATCGGGCAAGAAAAGTGGCGAGTGATTCGCTCCTTGCCGACGAGCGGCGTCTCCTTCTGGGGGACATCCAACGCGCCAAGGGGGACTGGGCTTCTGTAGAGGCTCTCTACCGGGAACACCTCGCGTCTTCGCCTCTCCGGCGGGCCGAGGCACGATTTCGGCTCGCAGAGGCCCTGGAGAAGCTCGGGCGCGGAGTGCCGGGCGCGTTGTCCCTTTACCGAGAGCTTCAAATCGATGCGCCACTCGAAGCCTGGGCACGGCGAGCCAAGGAGCGGTTCGACGTTCTAATCACTCAGGTCCCCGAGCAGGAGCGGGCGTCCTATCGGGAGCTCACCGCCGCCGAGTACATCCGCCGAGGCATGGTGTACTTCGACGCGATGCGCAACCCAGAGTCTGAGGTCGACTTTGCCTCGGCACTGACCGCCAAGGGGCTTGACGCCGACACGGAGTGCGTGGCGCGCTACCATCGCGCGCAAAGCGTGTTCAAGCAACGGCAGCGGGCGCGCTCTGCGCCCCTGTTCGACGAGGCGACGTCCGCTTGCGCGCGGACCAAGAACGCCGACTTGCAGGTCCGTTCCGCATACCAGGCCGGGCGCGGCTGGATGAACGACCCTTCCCCAGACGCCATTCAGCAGGCGATAGCGCGCTTCGATCGTGCGGAGAAGTGGCACCCCGATCACACGTTTGCCGACGACGCGCGCCTGCGCCAAGCGGAAGCTTGGGCGGAGCTAGAGAAAAAGCAGGTGCCCGGTGCTGCAGACAAGATCACCGAGCTCCTCTCCACCCTGCCGGCCACATACCCCGAGGGAGACATGCGGGCCGAGGCCCTCTGGCGTCTCGCCTGGCGGGCGTTCCGCGCAGGTCGCTACGACGAGGCCATCTCGTGGCTCGACAAGCAAGTGGCCGCCGTGCCGCACGACGACAACTACTACGCGGAGGGGCAGGCGCAATACTGGAAAGGGCGAGCCCTGGCGATGCAGGGCAAGCGCGCTGAAGCAGAGGAGGCCTACGAGGCATGCATCCGCGAGTATCCGCTCTCCTACTACTCGCTTCACGCGCTCAACCGGCTCAGGGAAATGAACGCCCCGCAGTTCGAGAAGCTCATCGCCGAGCTAAAGAAGCCCCCCGCCGGAAATGGGGAGCCCAGCTCGTCTCCGAAGGCAAGCGTGGTTCTCGATCAGCCCGGGCATGGCCGTGCCATCGAGCTCCTGCGGTTGGGCCTTGGATCCCAAGCAGAGAGGGAGCTCGCAAGGCTCGGGCTCAAGGTACCTCCAGGCAAGAAAAAGGTGACGGATCCGCTGCAGCTCGAAAAGCTCCGGTTCACGGCCCTGCTCTTCGACCGGGCGGGCCGATACGACAAGTCCCATTGGATCCTGCGCTGGTTCGTCCTCGGCTACAAGCGCGCTTGGCCTACCGATGCCAACCGGGCGCTCTGGGAAGTCGCCTACCCCAAGGGTTATTGGCACGTCCTCGAGCCCGCGGCCAAGGCACAGGGGTACGAGCCCGAGCTCCTGATTTCGTTCGTGCGGGAAGAGAGCGCGTTCGACCCCGTTCGCGAGTCGTTTGCCAACGCCATTGGCCTCACCCAGATGATTTTCCCGACGGCAAGGCGATTCGGCAAAGGGCTCGGCTTTCCCATCACGCGTGAGAACCTGCGGGATCCGGACAAGAACGCAGCCATCGGCTCACGCTTCCTCTCCTTTCTGATCAAGCACTACGGTGGAGCCCTCGGGCTGGTCGTTCCGGCGTACAACGCCGGCGAAGGTGCCGTTGGAAGGTGGCTTTGCGAGCGAGGGGACCATGCCCTCGATGAGTTTGCCGAGGCCATTCCCTTCGACGAGACGCGGAACTACTCGAAGAGGGTCTTGAACACCTACTTCGTCTACAGCTACCTCCGTGATGGAACGGTGCCGACCCTGCCCAACGTGATTCCCAAGGGTGTCATCCCCAAGAAATGCGCTGCGGCGCCCCGCTAGAAGCCTCGATCAGGGGGGTGGTGTCCGCTACTTCTTTTTCTTCCGTCCAAAGAAGCTGCGCCGCGCCTCCTCGACCGACTCCCCTGCTTCGGCGGCAAACTCCCGGAGCAGCTCTTTCTGCCGCTCGGTAAGAGAACGAGGGACCTCCACCCTAACTTGAACGACATGGTTGCCGCGGCCTCCCCCGTCTAGCCTGGGAATGCCCGCCCCCCGCCTGATCACCGTGGTCCCCGGCTGCGTACCTGGAGCAATCTCGATCTCGGCACTCCCCCGGGTCTCGTCCTCGAGCGTGGGGATGGTGACCTTGCCCCCAAGCGTCGCGGCGACGATGGAAATCGGGACCTCCGTGTACACGTCATAGCCTTCCCGGACAAACCGCTCGTCTGGCGTCACGTGCACGACGACATGTAGGTTCCCGGGCGTCCCTCCGCGAGGGGGGACCTCTCCCTTGCCAATGACACGGAGGACTTGGCCGTCGTCGATGCCGGCGGGGACGTTGATGACGTGGGTCTCCTTGCGTTCTTTTGTTCCCGCACCGCGACAGTCCGTGCACGGGTCGCTGACGATCATTCCCTCGCCGCGACAGGTGGGGCAGGTGGTCCCGATCATGAAGAAGCCCTGGGAGTGCAGCACTTGCCCACGCCCGCCGCAGGTTCCGCAACGGTCGGGCTTCGTTCCAGGCCGCATTCCCGTGCCACCGCAGGTCTCGCAAGCGAGCCTGCGGGCGTATTGGAGTTCCTTGGTCGCCCCGGCTACGGCCTCGGCAAGCGTCAAGTCCAAGTCGACCTGGAGGTCGGCTCCACGGGGTCGGCCAGTCCTGCGCCCGCGGGCCCCGCCGAATCCACCGAACAAGTCCGCGAAAAGGCTTCCGAAGTGCTCGAAGATGTCGTCAACGCCTGCAAACCCTTCGAACCCTGCCTGACGGAGCCCCTCGTGTCCGAAGCGGTCATAATGAGCACGCTTGTCCAAGTCGCTCAGGACTTCATAAGCCTCGGCGGCTTCCTTGAATTTCTCCTCTGCTGACTTGTCGCCTGGGTTGCGGTCTGGGTGGTACTCCATGGCGAGCCTGCGATACGCCTTCTTGATTTCGGATGGGTCTGCGTTTCTTTGCAGGCCTAGGACTTCGTAATAGTCTCGCTTCTTCGCCATGTAGGGAGCTTGGTAATCCTCGGGAAAAGAGCTGTCAAGCAAAGGTGTGTCGGGCCTTCTGCCATGGCAAGCGCCGCAACTTGGATTCTTTGGGTGCATCTTCTATCCTTCGAGGAACAGCAGAGGAGCACTTGATCAGCCCCGAGTACATGTCAGTGTTCGAGGCTCTGGCGGACGCGATCATCGTCTCTGACGGAAGTGGCAGCATTCGATACGCGAACAAGGCGACGGAGAGCCTGCTCGGGTGGCCGAGGGAACAGCTCCTCGGCAAGCCGATCACGATCCTCATGCCACAAAAGGTGCACGCGGCGCATAGGCGGGGCATCCGTCGACTCGTTGCTACGGGAATGCCTTGGAACACGGGACGGCCGAGGCGTGTCACGGCCCTGCGCAGGGATGGCACCGAAGTCCACGTCGAGCGCGCGATCTCCCTGATCACCATCGCGCCTGGGGAACGGCTCATCGTGGCCGCGCTGAAGGACATCCGCGACCAGTTGGAGCTCGATCGTCAGCTTGGAATCACGCGCTTGATCCGCGCCACGACAGGGCTGTCCTCGAAGATCGCGCACCAGCACGACATCTCCCTGGTCGTGCAGGCTACCGTGGACACCGTCGTGAGCGATTTTCAGGCAGCGTTGGCTCGTATCTGGCTTCGTGAACGAGACGAGAACGTCCTCGTGCTCAAGGCTTCGGGCGGCCTGTCGCAGGAAGTTCGGCGGAGCCTTCGGGCGAGGATCGATATCTCGGCGTATCCCTACAAGGTCGGCGCGGTTGCCCGGGCACGACGCCCGTTCCTTCAAAATGGCCTCGCGGGCGACCCTGAATTCGACCAGGAATGGATACAACGCGAGCGACTCCAGTCTGCCGCGGTGTTTCCGCTCCTCGCCTACGATGTGCTCGTCGGCGTGCTCGCCGTCTTCTTTCGGCACCCGCTGGATGAGGAGATCTTCGAGCTCCTCGGCACGCTGGCGGCAGTCATGGCCTCGGCGGCCTTTCATGCCCGCCTCGTCGCCGAGCGCGAGAGGCTCATGCAAGAGATCCACGCCGAGCGATCACGCCTTCAGTCGCTTCTCATGGAAGCACCTTTTGGGATTGCAATCCTCCGTGGATCCAATCACGTCTACGAGCTCTCAAACACGGTGTACAACCGAATCCTAGGCAAGGATCCCGCCGGGCTTTCTGTCGAGGCCGCATTCCCAGAAATCGTCGCTCAGGGCTACGACTCGGTCCTGGACCGTGTCTATGAGGAGAAGAAGACCGTCGCGCTAAGGGGAGCACGGCTCGAGATAGACGAGCCAGGCAGTGGGCGACGCGAGCTTTTCGCCGATCTCGTGAACCAGCCCATGCGCGGCGATGACGGGCGAGTCGACGGTGTCCTTGCGTTCGTTTTCGACGTCACCGACGTGGTCCTTTCTCGTCGCCGGCCACTTTAGGCTACATCACACGCCGAGTCGTACCCCGCGCTTCCGCGTGAGCTCGAGGATCGCAACCACTTCACCCCCTCGCAAAAGATGCGCACCTCTCACGAAAACGCCTTCTCTTAAGCTCGTGAGCTTCCTCACCAGCTCGCTCGAGCCACAAGGACTAACCGAGCATGGCTCCGCATCATTGTGGAGCCACCGAAACGCGCCTCATTTCGACGACGGCTCGGCATGCGCGTTGCCTATCTGGTCTTCACCATGCACACGCGGAACAGGGAACAGGGGCTCACGATTGTTGAGGCAATGGTCACCGTGGCAATCGTGGGAGTGGTGGCAGCGCTGGCCGCTCCTTCGGTGGCCAAGTCAATCCGCGGCGACCGGATCAAGAAGCAGGCACGCGTCGTGACCGAGCTCTTCCACGAGTACCGGGCCGAGGCTGCTGCGACGGGGCGCGCCATGCTCGTGCTCATGTCGGGGACACCGGGTTCGAGCCAAAGGTGGCACGTAGTCGTGCCGAGTGCCTCTTCGGCGTGCGTGTTCCCCGTCGACTGGTGGAACAAGCGTATCTATTCAGAGTCCACGACCGATGGACAAGACGTGGTGTCCGTCGTTCCGGTGGATCCAGTCACGGGTTCGGTGGGGTTTGCCGCGGCGTGCATCAAGCCGAGTGGGCGATTGCATGCCGTGGATTGGGCCGGCGCCGGCTTTGACGCGCCGATTTCGGGAAAGCTCAACGTCCACGTGGATGACATCCGTCACCCCATGGGAACCGATTACGTCGTGCTCGTCGGCATTAATTCCCTCGCGAAGGTGTATCGGCCATGAGCGCCAAGGCCCAGCGAGGCTTTACCCTGATTGAAATCATGGTCTCCATCACCGTCTTCGCCATTGCAGTGGCTGGGCTCTTGGCGCTTCTTCTCAATTCCACCCGGGCCAATGCGGCGGCGGCAGAGGGGACTGTCGCGGTGGGCATCGCCGAGGGGTTCGTCGAGGAATTCCGAATCCGCAGTCGGAGCTGGAGCGGCATCCTCCCCTTGGGCATCGAAGCCCCGGATCTCGCCGTCGCACAAAACCAGTGGACGGTCCCCATGCCCGCCTCGGGCAACCCGTTTTCCGACGGTGTCCCGCACGATACAGAGGGACGCCCACTGGGCGCGCCCGGATCCCGAAAGGCGATTTATTGCCTCCATTACAGGACGAGCTGGCAGCCCGCAGGCACTCCCGTCGGCGGTTCGAATGAAGTCATGATCACGGTACGGGTGGCCTACACGGCCGATGGGTCGGAGCTCTGGCAGGGATGCGAGCCCGCGGCAATCGACCAGGCCCTCGCCGAATCGGGCAACGCGCGGGCTGTCATCCTCCCTACCCTACTTCGCATGTCTCCACGTTGAAAAGGACCGGGCAATGAACCATCGACGAGTAGCGGAGTCCGGCGTCACGATCGTGGAGCTCATGATCGCAGGTCTCACCTCGAGCCTCGTGGTCGGAGCCATCTTTGCCACGGTGACGACGAGCTCGAGCATGTTCGCGAGCCAAGCATCCGTGGCGGAGACGCAACAAGCCGGCCGGTTCGGCTTGGACATGATCGCGGGCGATCTCGGACGTGCCGGCCATGGGGCGACCGCCAATTGCTTGCGTGATCCGAGCATCGTCGATCCCGTGTCGTCCTGCCAGCCGTGGGACGTAGTCCCGGGAATGAAGGCAATCCATTTTCATGATGCGGTGGGCAATCCACTGGGGAGCGCCGCGGCGTTTAACCCAAGCTTTCAGCCCGACGAGATCTGGATCATGACCAATCCCTATCCTGGGCATGTGCTCGACGTGGCTGCTCAGTCTGCCGGCAGCCTCACGATCGTCCAGCCCACGACGAGCGACGCCATGATGCAGCGCGTCCTAAATTCCCACTTGCTCCTCATTGATCAGCGAGGAACACGCAGCTTCCGCGGTGGGCCGCCCTTGGATGGGATCCTCACGCCTGGAGGAGGGATCGGCTCCGAGTGGACCCTCCGCGTCAACCCTCCGCCGACAGCGGACGCCCTTGGCGGCGAGACAAGGGGCTATGGCGGGTCCGACGCGCGCATCAGCGCCGTGGCGTGGCTCCGCTATTACCTTCGCCCGGTGAGCGCCTTGGCGGCCAAGGTTGACCTGGTGCGAGAGACCTGGGCGACCCCGCGGGGTCCGGTGCTCGCGACCGATGTGATCGCCGACGATGTGGTCGATCTTCAGGTCACGTTCTGCGTCGACCGGAACTTCGACCCGCTCAAGCCGCCGCTTCCCCCGGCAATCCAGTGCGGGATCGAGGACGAAGCCGAGGTGAATGGATTTCCCGAGCGCCTGCGTGGCGCCACGATCACGCTCCGCACTCGATCCAAGGGAGAGGATCCGAACGCGGTCTTCGATCCGGCGTTCCCGTTGCGCTCCTACGACCTTGATGGAAATACGACGACCGGGGTCGCCCGCGTGCGAACCATGGTGCGAACGGCCAGCCTCATGGGGATTGGGCTATGACTCGAACTGCAAGTGAACGGGGCAGCGCTCTCGTCGTGGTCATGATGGTGACGCTGGTGCTCTTGGGGCTCGGTCTCATGTCCCTTAGGCAGGTTCGTACCGAGCTATCGTCGAGCGGACATCTCAGGACCTCTCGGCAAGCATACCAAGCTGCCCACTCGGGGCTCGTCAGGTCGTCGCTAACGGTCCTCACAGCCCCCGATTACTTCCACCGCATGGCGGTCCAGGCAAGCCCAAGCGCACCGAGCTATCTTATTGGCAGCGACGCGGCGCTTTCTACTCCTGGGGTCTTCGCTCTTGCGGATCCGTTTGGCGCCGCCGTTTCTCCAGGGACAGGCGATGAGAAGCGCGTAGGAACGCTCGAGTACCGTGCCTCCATGCAGCGGCCTCGCCTGGCCCCTTCGCCCGCGGGATTTCAGGTCGCCGGCGGCACTGGAAACCGCTTCGTGTTCTACACGTACGAGTTCGACGTTCTTGGCTGGGTGAACCGCGCTCCTGGAGGCCTTTCAGTGGATCCAGGGACCTCGGGCGCGCGAAAGCACATGCGCGCCGACGTGCGCGTCGGACCAATCGCCCTCAACCAGTGATGTGGCAGCGAGGAGGATGAGATGTGGCGCAAGGCGGCCGTGATCACTACGCTCGTGCTGCTTACCATCGGAGCCCGTCAGGCCCCACGGATCGCCCAGGCGGTAGGCGACCTGCCGTCGCCGTCGAGCCCGGACACGCCGAGCGTGCTCATCTTGTTCGACACTTCAGCCAACCAATATGAAAACCTTGGCAATGCTCCGGTACCCAACCTTCCCCTCGCTGGCTACAAGGGACCGGTCAAGCGGTACATGCCTTTTCAGCTCGCCCTCACTGGGGAGTTCGAGGATTCACTCAAGAAGCGGTGGATATCCACGAGTCCAGGGCTCTTGGATCGGTATCGCGACGAGATCCGTTTCGGCATGGCCGGAATCGACGGCAAGATGGGGACTGGAACGACGAAGGCCGACGGCTACAGTTACGGCGAGTCATTCCCAGGCCTCGTTCGGTATGAGTGGACCGCCACCGGCATGACGACGCTCGGAGGCACCGCATCCCTCGTCAACCAGGGAATGCAGGGACGGGACGCGCCCGACTTTCCGCTTCTCCCTATCTACCGCACGAGCGACATGCGGGCGGACAACGATTACATCCAATCCAATCTCATGGCGACCGCGTTTGCGGCCAATCGAGATGGCCTCATGGACGTGTTCCGTGACGCGGCCTGGTACTGGCGTAATGACTTCCCAACCGCGGTCCCCGCTGGCGGCGACTGTGGCGACAAGTACGTCCTGTATCTCCTTGGCGGAGAGCCTGGACGGGACTTTAGCCATGCGGTTAACGAGGTCACCAAGCTCTACAAGGAGCAGAACATCAAGACCTACGTCGTCGCCCTCGTCGACAACAACATGACGGTGGCGAAGCAAGACCTCGTCACGAGCTATGCGAATGCCCTGGCCAAGGCCGGAGGTGGCACGTGCGCGAACAGCCCGGACGTGTGGCCCGAGTACGAGCACTGCGCCTTTGTCGCCCGAGGCGGCACGTGCAGCGGAGATCCAGCGAACTGCGACGTGGCAGGGGTGACTGACTTAACGATCAAGCTCGGCACGGTGCTTTCCATCATCGTCAACCAGGTCACGTCGCGCACGCGCCTTTCGACCGCGGGCTCGCCCATCCTCGCGGGCCTGGAGGATTCCTGGCGCATCTCCGCCCATTTCCAGGCCATGGTGCGCGGTGGAGCGTGGCGGGGGTTTCTCAGGGCACGGCAGGTCAACGTCTCGGGCACGGTTACCAAGGAAATCAGCTTCGACGGCAAGCTCAACGCGAGGCCCGCAAGTGATCGAACGATTTACTCCACTGACAGGTGGGGCACCCTCGCTCTTCTATCGAGTGTCCTGAGCATTGATTACGCGGAGTTCGTCGAAGAAAAGCGGACGTATTTTGAGGGCGCGGGCAAGCCCTGCATCGCCGAAGCGTTCTTTGCCTCGCCCACGCGCTGGCATTCCATGCTCTCGGGCGCTAGTACCGTCGAGGTACCGCCACCCGCGTCCTGCGCGAGCAGCGTCGACGGGTTCCTGGTCAGCACGTTCCAGGAGCACAAGCTCGGCGATATCTACCACTCCTCCCCCGTCGCGGTACCACCGCCTGAATACTTCTTGAACGATCCCAGCTATCAAGAGTTCATGCTGGCTCACAAGGACCGCCCGACCATGGTGTACGTGGGCTCAAACGATGGAATGCTCCATGCATTCACGCTGAGACACAACGACACGACGAAGGAAGGGCATGAAGCCTGGGCCTTTGTTCCCCGCCCAGTCATCGAGAAGCTTCCCAACCGGATCTTTGGCCCCGAGTTGACCGTCGACTCCACCGTGACGGTACGCGACGTGCAGCTTCCACGCAGCTCGAGAAGCGCTTCGCCCTGGAAGACCATCCTCGTCGGGAGCCTAGGGCGTGGCGGCCCCTACGTCTTCGCGCTCGACGTGACGGATCCCGATCATCCCCTCTTCCTTTGGGAGTTCACGGATCCGCTCCTCGGCAAGCCACTCGCCGCGCCAGCCCTGGGCCGGGTGTTCGAGGACAAGGTCGAGCGTCCCGTCGTGTTCCTGTCCGGCGGATGGGATCCGGGAGGTGTCCTCGACGGAAAAGCGTTCTTCGTCCTCGACGCCATCACCGGAAGGCTTCTCAAGCGCTTCTCGAACCTTGACTCTGGAACGGTCGACGTGGCGCTCGATGCGGCCATGTCTGGCGCACCCACGGCGTACGAGGACCAGCCGACGACCTTCACGACGCGCGTCTTTGCCGGAGATCTCAAGGGGCGCATGTGGCGCATCGACGTCTCGTCCTCCTTGGCCAAGGACTGGAAGATGACCCGATTCTTCCCCCTGGCTGGGGACCCCGAGCACGACGTCACCGAGTTCCAGAAGCCGATCTTCCTCGCACCGGCCGTGGCGCTGGACTTCGCACGTCGCCCGGTCATCTACTATGGGACGGGAAACCTTGAAGTCCTCGACACCGCGGAGGCCAGCTTCTTCTGGGGAATCCGCGAGGAGCTGGGCCCCGACGAGGCCAGCACGAGGCGGATCGGCAAGCTCTTGCCCGACTCTTCATTCCCGCTTCGGCTCGGCCTCCGCGAAAAGCTCACCGGGGATGCGGTGGTGTGGAACGGCGCGGTCATGTTCTCAACGTTCACCCCCTCTTCGGGCTCGTGCGGGTTCGGCGAGGGGAAGTTCTTTGGCGTTGATTACCTCACGGGCAAGCCTCGCCTGACGTCGGCTGGCAAGCTGACATTCTCTGGAGACGCAAGCGCGGTGTCGTACCTGCCCCTTGGCCCGGGCGTGCCGTCGGCACCGCTCATTCGCCAGGTGCCTGCAAGCGTCTCCTTCAATGCACGGGGCGACGCGAACGTGGCGGGCGGCAACTTCCAGGCGCTCGTGCAGACTGGTGCGACGGTGAAGACCGACGAGCTGGTGGATACCACCCTGGCGATTGATCTCGGAACCATTCAGCGTCGTGCCGATATCCTTTCTATCGTGGAAATTGAGTAAGAGCTCTACTCCCCACCACGCACCCACCTGGTTTAGACTTGCGCCGCATGCGGCGTTCACTGAGATTCACTGGCTTCCTCGTAGCGCTCCTCCTCGCGGCATCGTCAGCAAGCGCCCACCAGTCCTCGACGACGTACTCCCAGGCGTGGATCGACCCGTCAGGCGAGGTCAACTATTCGCTGCACATTTCCACTCGCGATCTCTACGAAGCCCTTGGGTTGGACAAGGATCGCGAGGCCACTCGCCATGAGATCGAGGCCGGCAAGGAGCGTCTCATCCGCTACGTGCTCGACCGCCTGAGAATCTCAGCGGGCGACAAGACATGCCCCATGGAGGCGCGCGGGATCCGCATGGTCGAGCAGGCGGATCGCAAGGTCGAGCTCCAGCTCCTCGCCCGCTGCCCGAAACCGCTGACCCGGCTCGTCCTCGATTATCAGCTCTTTTTTGACCTCGATCCCAGGCACGCGGGGATGCTGGTGGCGTCGTTTCGTGAGACCGCCGTCAAGAGAGACCTCAAGAAGGGGCTTAGCCGCTTTGAATGGGACCTCTCCGCCGATGAGGCCCCTGCCTCCATGGGCCTCATCGAGTACGTGGAATCGGGGATTGAGCACATCTACACGGGCTACGACCACATCGCCTTCGTCATTGCCCTTCTCCTCGTGTCGGCCCTCCGCCCGCGCGCAGGCGGCGCTGCCTGGGAGCCGCGAGGGGCGGGCGCTGGGATATCGTACGTGGTGCGCGTGGTGACCGCGTTCACCGTCGCCCACTCAATTACCCTTATCGCCGCCGCTCTAGATTGGATCCAGCTCCCGTCGCGGTTCGTCGAAAGCGTTATCGCCGCCTCAATCGTCTACGTGGCGGCGGAGAACATCTTGCGCGAGAACCCGGGGCAGCGATGGCCGCTCGCCTTTGCGTTTGGACTCATCCACGGGATGGGGTTCGCGTCCATGCTCCGGCCTATTCTCCCGCCCACAGGCTTGATCATGCCGCTGCTCGCCTTTAACGTGGGCGTTGAGCTCGGACAGCTGAGCATCGTGGCGGTGCTTTTCCCAGTGCTCCATTGGCTCGCGTCGGCGAATGTCGAGCGCTACCGGCGCGTGGTGGTTCTTGGTGGGTCAGCCATGGTTGGGCTCTTTGGATCTGCCTGGCTTGCAGAGCGCGCCCTTTCCGTGTCCATCTTCGAGAAGATCCTTCGGATTGCGGGATGAAGACCAGCCGAGAACTTGCTGGCATGCCTCGTTGGGTGGCCTCGATCTTCGCCCTCGCCTTGGTCGCTGGCAGCCTGCACTTCTTTCTCGCCCGACGAGGTGCCGGCCCCGAGGTCAGGATTGGTGCTGACGGCCGATATTACTGGGCATACCTCACGTCGTTGGCGCTGGATCACGACTTGGACTTTGAAAACCAGTACGCCAATCCCGAGAGCGGCAACTATTACAAGTACAGCAAGACTCCCACCGGACGTTACGCCAACCCTTTTACCATGGGCCCAGCCGTTCTTTGGCTTCCGTTCTTTGCGGTCGGCCACGGCGTGGCGAAGCTGGTGTCTCCACTCCAGGCGGTACACGGGACGTCGCACGTCGAGCAGCTAATCACTCTTTATGGGTCGGTCATTTATTCCTTTCTGGCCGGGCTCCTCGCCTATTTCATGGCCGCTCGCCGACATGGTCCTGGGGCAGCGCTCTCCGGCGCGCTCTGCGCGATGGCCGGGGGGCCTCTCTTGCAATACTCCCTCAATCAGCCGGCATACGCCCACGCACCTAGCGCTTTTGCGGTGGTGCTCCTGCTTTTCTTTTGGGATAGGGGACGTGGCGAGCGAAGCGTGCGGGGATGGGTCCTCATCGGCGCACTCATCGGGCTGGCGATGCTGGTTCGCACCCAGAACATGGTCTTCGCGGCCCCGGCACTCGTGGAAGGGATCGCTCGGGTCATCAAAGGGACACGGCAGGGTGGCGCCAAGGGACTTGTCGGAGCCGCGCTAGGACCTACTTGCGGCGCGCTCACCGCTCTCCTGGTGTTCTTCCCCCAGGCGCTCGCTTGGAAGGTCATCTACGGAAGTTGGTTTACGGTCCCTCAGGGGCCTGGATACATGCAATGGGCAGAGCCCCTGTGGGCCGAGACCCTGTTCTCGTCTCGGAACGGGCTTTTCCCCCATGCACCTCTCTGGGCGCTCGGAGTCCTTGGACTCCTCGCCATGGCCCGGCGCGATCCCCCCCTCTTCGCCGCCCTGCTCGGAACGCTCGCACTGGCCGCATTGGTCAATGGAGCGTCGAGCGATTGGTCAGGTGGAGGAGCGTTCGGCGGCAGGCGGTACGACGGCATCGTCGCGCACGTGACCCTTGGTGTTTCTGCCCTGGTGCGAGCGCTCGTCGACAACGTGGAGCGGCGTCCCCGGCGAGCGGCCGGGCTCTCCATCGCGCTCGTTATCCTTTTCTTCATTGCGTTCAATTACCTCATGGCTGACGAGTACAGGAAACACCGCATCCCTCCTTCAGAGAGCAAGGACATGCTCGGCCTGTACAACCGGGTCTTCCTGCGCATGGCGAGGACGGCCTGGAAAGGGGGCAACCCGTTGTCCTGGCCGGCGGCCTGGGCGTTCGCGTGGCGCACCGGAGCGCCCGCGTCCTCGTACGACGAGGTCGTGGGTCGGTTCTTCCTGACTGACTTCCGAGTCGAGAAATATCGGGCGCGAAGCGAGCCCAAGAAAGATGCGCTGGCGCTCGGTGACCCAGCCCACGCCAAGTTCATCGTGCATGGATTCGGTCCGCTGCGTAAGGAGGGGAACATCACGGTGCGACCCGCCGTGGGCTCGTCCTCACGCTTGATTGTTCCGACCAACCACGATGGTGGAGCGGCGATGCGGCTGGTTGGAAAAGCACTCCTCTCGGGAACCCTCCGCGTCCTCTGGAATGGTCACCAAGTCGCGACAAGCTCCCTTGTGGCAGGCGAGGCCGTGGACCTTCCGTTTGAACTCGATCGAGAAACGTTGCGGCGCGGGATCAACGTGATTGAGCTCGTCCACGATGGAGTGCCGCCACGCGCAGAGGCGGTGCTGTACCAGGCGCTCCAGATGGAAGAGCGATGACGGCTCGTAGGACCTTGGGCCTTAGGACTCCCTCACGAACAGGAGATACTGCTCCTCTAGATCATCAACCTCCATTTCGCCTCCGCACTTGGGGCACTTCACGGATGGGAGCTTGTTCCCCTTGGCCCGGCAGTCGACCACAGAAAACAGATGGTCTTGCTCGATGTCGCAGGACCCACAGGCGAGCGGCGCGAAGAAGGACGCCACCTTGCCCCTGCCGAGAAAACCGGTGACCATGTTCATCTGGTCCACGACGGGCGGAGGGCATTCAATGAACTCGAACTCCACGCCGCTCGGCACCTTGCGGATGGCATCGATCCACGCGCGCACCCCGTAGGAGTTGATGCGACGAACGGACTTCAGGCTTATCTGCACGCGCCCCTTGAGCTGTCCGAAGAACGACAGGTCTGCATGCTCGTCGACGACGCCATGGAGGCGTAGCGTCTTTCCCCCTTCGACATCGGTTCCTTCGACCCGAAACATCGAAGAATCTTGCGTCACGCTCTCACCTCCGAAGCGGGCTCATCCGAGATGAAGATATGAAACGACTTGGGCAGCTGCCTGAAGCGCTTCATGCTGACGCGCAAGTCAATCAAGCAAATCACCTCCGTCTTTCGACCCGCCTGGATGTTCACGATGAACTTGGATAGCGACTGGAAGACCCGGAATAGGCCTATCCCCGCACCACCGGAGGCGTCGCTGAACTGCTCCGGGCCCTTGACCAGGCACCGATTGAGGTAGTTCACGATCGTGTCTTGCGTGAGCGCTCCGAATGGGTCTACCTGGGAGAGCGCGATGTAATCACCGTCGCAGGCGAACTCGAGCGTCCCCACTTCGTGCTCCTCGAGAGTCACCGGCTCGCGGCGCGACAGCTTGGCGTACCTGGGCCGCCCTTCCTTGTCCCTGGGCGCATTATAGATGGCATTGGTGACGAGCTCGTCTACGGTGGTTTCAATCATCTCAATCATGCGCTCATTGCATCCGAGGCGCTCTGCGTAGGCAGAGACCTCGCGCACGTAATTGAGCTTTTCCCGGGAGTCGCGGATCTGAAGTCGATACGGCTGAACTCCCCACAAGAGGTACTTGTCCAAGCCGAACAGGTCGCGCCGCAGGAGCTTCTCCGCTGTAATGATGAGCTCCTCTGGCTCCAGTGGCTCGTCGTTCTTGGCGATCAGGTTCCGCACGTAGCGACGCTCGGCCATGAGCGGGAGGTAGTCTTCGGTGCTCGAGGTGACGTGCAACACCAGGCGCGTCTTGGGGAAACGCACTTCGAGACGATCGAAGAGCTGTCCCCACTTGGGATCGGCTCGCATCGGCGGGTCGTAATTGACCATGAGCAAGTCGTATCCGTCGATTTCGATCTTATTGAGGAGAGCTTTTTCATCCGCGGCGACGTCTACGTCTGAACCGGTGGCAATCAGCGCTCGCTCGGCGACACGCAAGCTCTTGGGGTCGGGGTCAAAGAATAGGACACGCGATCCTCGCATTGGCATGAGTTTATCACGAAGCCCCTTCTTCCCAGGCGAATATTCCGGATGCTAGGATATGGATCCGGGAGTTCTATTGGGCATGGCATCGGCATGATGGGGAGCGCAGAGGGGCCGCCAGCCCCGCGTCCAAGGGTCCTCGTCGTCGACGACGAGCCCATGAACTTGGCGGCTATTGAGCGCAGCCTGAGGTGGAATTACGAAGTCATCACGGCACCAGGCCCCGAGGATGCACTAGAGCTCCTCAAGCAAGGGGAGGACGTCGCGGTCATCGTGTCGGACTTCCGAATGCCGGGAATGAACGGCACCCAATTCCTCGCCGAGACGATCAAGTACAACCCGCAGGCCAAGCGGATCATCATCAGCGGATATGCGGATCTCGACGGGGTGATTGACGCCATCAACTGTGGCCAGATCCATTATTTCTTCAGGAAGCCCTGGGATCAGCAGGAGCTGGATCGCACCATCGAGCGACTTGTCCACGTGCACCGCCTGGAGCAGGAGAATCGGGCGCTCGTTGAGGAGCTTCGGATCGCCAACGAAGAGCTCCGAGGGAAAGAGCAGCTCCTCGCCAAGAGCCTAAACGAGCGGGCCAGGGAGCTCCTCGCGGCCAACCGAGAGCTCGAGCGGATGAACCGCGAGCTCACGCTTCTCGCTTACCGAGACAGCGTCACAGGCCTTTACAACCACCGCACCTTTCACGAGCGCCTGCGAGAAGAGCTCTCGCGCGCCAGGCGATACTCAAAGCCCATTTCAGTCATTCTTTGCGACCTCGACCATTTCAAGATGCTCAACCAGCAGTACGGGCACACGCACGGCGACGAAATCCTTCGCCGAGTGGCCGAAATTCTCCGTGGCGAGGGGAGCGGGCGCGAGAGCGACGTGGTGGCACGGTACGGGGGCGAGGAGTTCGTCCTGCTCCTACCAGAGACGCCCAAGTCGGGTGGCCGGGTAAAGGCCGAGCGCCTCTGCCAGGCCGTGCGCACCGCCATGTTTCCTGGGAACCATCAGCTCACCATGAGCTTTGGAGTGTGCTGCTTCCCCGACGACGCCAAGAGCGCCGACGAGCTCATGGCGCTGGCAGACCACGCATTGTACATGGCCAAGCGCGGCGGTCGAGACCAAGTGCAGGTGTATGGCGAAGGTCTCGCCGTCCCGTCGCAACCCCTCATGCGCACCACCGGGCCTTCGGACGTGCAGGGAGGGGCCGTACCATTCGACGCGGAGACTACGGGAACCGGGACCGACGTGTTCTTCCCGCGTGGTGGAGGGGAGAGCCCCCAAGACTCTAGCAATGGGCGGACGATTCCTGGCTCGCTCGACGAGTTCCCGACGTATCACGAGCGCCTCTACTCGATCATCCACGCCCTCAAGCGGGAGCGGGCCATCGGCTGCTTGTACGTGGACCTGGCGCGCCTCCGGCGTGTTGAGCTCGAGTACGGTGTCTTTCGTCACAGCGAGCTCCTGACTAGGGTGGGACGGCTCTTGCTCTCGGCCCGCGGAGAGAAGCTGCACCCGACCGACCTCTTGAGTCGTGCCGACGGCGGGGACGCGTTCGTCTTCTTCCTTTCGGCGTCGCGCGGCCATGGCGACGCGCCACCTGAGGAGCTGGTGGAGCTCGCCCAAAGGGTCCAGGAGCAGATCGACAGCGCGTTGGCCCGTGAGGTGTTCGACTTGATTCACGATCACCCCCGCATCGCGGTGGGCTACTCGCGGATTCTCCACAACCCCATGGTGCGGCCCGAGCGTCTCATTACCAAGCTCGTAGATGAAGCCAAGGAGTCGGCGAACCTGATGCGCCGGCGTCAGGCACAGCGGGACAAGGATCTCTTGCAGGAGATCATCCTCAACGAGCAGCTAACGCCGGTTTACCAGCCGATTGTCCACCTTGGTTCGGGCGAGATATTCGGGTTTGAGGCGCTCACCCGTGGTCCCGCCCATTCACCACTCGAGGCGCCGCTGGCGTTGTTCTCGGTGGCGCAGGAGGTCAACCTGCTGTTCGAGCTGGACCGCGCGTGCTTCCGTGGGGTCATGCGAGGCGCCGCCGGGCTTGAGCCTGTGCACAGGCTCTTCGTGAACCTCCTTCCGCTTTCGTTCTATGATCCCTCGTTTATCGAGAACGAAATGACGACTCTTCTCCAAGCGGCCAACCTCACGCCGGCCAATATCGTGTTCGAAATCACCGAGCGCCTGGCCATCGAGGACTTCCGGTCGTTTCGGCGGGCGCTCGGCGTGTATACGGGAATGGGGTGTGGGATCGCGATTGACGACGTGGGAACGAAGCACTCCAACCTCGAAGCGGTCATGGCCCTTCGTCCCCACTTCGTGAAGCTCTCCGACATCCTCACGCGAGGAGCGGCGAGGAGCACGGTAAAGCGGGAAATGCTGCGGTCCCTCGGACGGATCAGTGAGGCCATTGACGCCGTGATGGTCGCCGAAGGGATCGAAACGCCTGAAGACCTGCTCGTGCTCAAGGACATGGGCGTAAAGTACGGCCAGGGCTACTTCCTGGGTCGCCCCGGCTCGCCATTCCCGAAGCTGCGGGCATCGGTCAGGCGCGCCGTTCAGTCACTCCATGGCGGCGGGAGAGACATGACGCCCGCTCCCATGGCCGACGATTTCGACGACGAGGGGGAATTCCGTGAGACCACTCGTCCGCCGGGCTTTGAGCCGCAAGCGGTACAGCGGTTCCTCGAGGGATTCGAGGAAGAAACCACCGACACCAACATCGACGGTGATGATGTGTGAGGTCCTCGCGAGACTGGGGCCCTACTTGATCCGCTCCAGGACTTCTTCGCGGGTCGCTATCCCCTTTTCAATGAGGAGGCTGAGCACCGTGCGAAGGACGTCCTCGTCGCGCGCCACGAGGGCTTCCAAGTGCTGCACGCGTGCCTGGAGCGCTGCGATTTCTTGGTTGCGCTCGTGCTCCCTGCTTGCGGCCTCAGTCATCTCGAACGCCTGGGCTCGTCGAGCAGCCGCTGAGGTCGGTCCAGAATTGACGCCTCCCTGAGGCACCACGACCTGTCCTGCACCAACCGCCGCAGCGCCCACGCTCGAGGCACCGGGCGAGAGGGGCGAGGGGACGCCCGGTGCGGTCGCACCTGTTCGCCCGTAATCATAGGCGCGAAGCCCGTGATCGGTCGCCACTTCGAACACCTGGGCATTGAGGGGCATGGAAGCCGGATCGATCGTCGGGTGCCCGCCGGCGAGCGCATAGCTATTCGCCGCGGTTCCCATGCCACGCCCGTAGTAGCGCGAGATGGCCCGCTCGATCATTTTTGGTCCGGCGAGGTAGGGGCGCACGTTCAGCCGCGTCCTGATCCTGAGCTCGTCGATAATCCCTAGGTTGGTGGGATCCGCCATCGCCACGTCGATGAACTTCCCCTGGACGTTGAAGGGGACCACGCTGTGCTGCTCGGCGAGGTCCGCGGGCACCAGGTCGAGGACCTCCATCGCGATGCTGCGCTGATCCAAGTTGACAGCCGGGAAGTTGAGCTGGTGGCTCAAGGCCTGCACCATCGCATCCTCGGTGATGAGCTTCATGTCGACGAGAATTCGACCCAGCGGCCCGCCCCAGCGTCTTTGCTCGGCCAGTGCCACGCGAAGCCGGGCCTCATCGAGGACACCGGCCTGCACCAGGAGTTCACCCAACTTCTTTCGGGCCATGCCCAATTCTAAACGGAAGTCTTAGTACCGTCCAACCACCCGGAAGAAGATCCCGTGGCTGTCGCGGCTTAGGTCCGCAAGCTCGTCGTCGGAGAATCGGCTGAAGTTGTACCCCAGTCCGAGGCGAACCAGGGAATTCACGTGGTAGTCGACCTCCACCAGGAAACCGTTCTTGCTCTGGTCACCCACAGGGGAGAAGAGCTGGAGGTTTCGGTACTCGACAGCGACGTCAAAACGCCCATGGAACCGGTAGCCCAGGCGCAGGAGTGACAGGAGGGCGTTCACGGTGGCCGACATGACCTGATCCCGGATGAGCTCTGCGTCGCTCTCAGTCCGCTTCCAGGCGATCTTTCCAGAGAGCTGCAGCTTCCACGGCAGGTCCACAATAGGCGCAAGGGAAAGGACGTGGGACTGCTCCTCGAGCGACTCACCACTCGCTCCCTTGGGCCGTAGGTCCATGAGGTAGGAGTACTTCACCAGGACGTCGAGCCAATCCAAAGCCAGCGGCCGATAGGCCCACCCTGCCGTGGCCTCGACGAACTTCGCCACGGGGAACGTCTCTGAAGCGCCGTTCGCAAGGGCCGCACCGTGGTTCGTCACGTCCTCGGTGTGGGCGAGCCTTACGCGGGAGATGAACGTCATGTCGGGAGTGAACTTCCACGCTGCTTGGGCGTGCGCCACCACCTGGAGGCGTTCACCAGGCGGGAGCACGAGCGGTGCGCCCGGCGCCGTCCCACCGTGATCAGGATAGGTCCCCTTGGGTGCGACTCCACGAGGATCGTCCTTGATGAGTCCCTCGTATTTCGGCTCCACGGCTGCCGGCTGATCGTGCATGCCGTCGTCAAAACGCACCTCGACGCCGGCTGACGCCTTCAGGCGGTCCCGCTTGAGGTACTCGGAGGCCAAGTGGACCACGTCACGCAGGTTCCCTCCTGTAGGCGTGCCGTCCGGCAGGTAACCGCCAAAGGTCTGCTGGTGCTCATACCCGGCGGCCACCGACCATCCCTTGGCGACGGTCCACCTGTGCCCCACGCCCATGACTGCGCGGTTGCGCACTCCGAGCACGCCAGACTCGAGCTGGTACTCGCCATAGGCCTTTCCACCAAGCTTGGCGCCAAACCGCTCCTCGGCGCCCACCACGCTGGTGGACACGACCCGGCCGCTGCGGCTCTCGAACCTCTCGGACAGGTACATGGAGGCGCTGTCCCCCACGGGTGTCTTGAGCCCAAGCTGGGCGGCAGAATCGCCGTTCCACCTCAGGGCGCCAGTCCCGGACAGGGTGAAGTCCTTGGCGAGTGCCCAGTCGGCGCCCACCGTGGTGGCCACGCCAGCCCAGGGGTTCCCATTGTCCCGCGAGGAGCTCGTGCCCCCGCGGATGGCTGGATCGAGCACCGGATCGCTATCGGCCAGCGAGAACTGGGCCTCTTGCCCCACGCGCAGGGTGAGCTTCTTGGTGAGCCGCCGTGTGACCAGGCCACCGATTCCCAGGCGGCGGCTGTCCAGCTGAGGCCTTCCGTCCTGGAGCGCGGCGTCCGAGGTGAGCCGCTGGTGGGCGAGCTCCAGCTTGTAGTCCGTTTTCTTGCCCTTGTGGGCCCATTGCAGCGTCGATAGGTACGAGGCTCGCTCGTCGAATCTGAGCGGATCGGGGTTGGCGAGCACATCCTCTGGCCGTGGCCCGACTCGTGGAACTTCGGCGACCTGGGCATCGTGACGGAAGGTGAAGGAGTCGCTCTCGCTGAACCGATGGATGACCTGCCCGCCGAGCTTGAACCGCCCCTGTTCCAGTATCGTCCCACCCGAGAAGAAGCCGCGATCCAAGTCCTGGGCGTAGGCATCCACTCGCGTCTTCTCTGCCCACTCGGCCTCGGCAAAGTCGCCAAGGTGGGATTCGACCTGGAGCTTCCAGGCCGCATGCCCGCCACGTCCGGCGTCGGCGCTCGTAATTCCCACGGCGTTTAGCCCCTGGAACGTGAGACCGCCGTCCTGGGAAATGAAGTTCCCGGCATCGGTCGATTCGCTCCTCGCGACCTCGGCCCTAAGGACCGTGCGTTTCTTTGGCCGGTACTCGACGTCGAGGCCCATCAATCGATAATCGTCGAGCCCCCCGACGTCGTCCCGCCCTTCTCCGACGATTCCCGCGCCAATCGCCAGGGAGTCGAAAAGGGTGTCCCGCACGTACACGCCCGCGGCGGCTCCGCTCGCGAGGTCGTCGACCTCGTGCTCGTACGAGACCTCTATGTACACGGGGTGACCGTCGAGCGCCGTCTGGGACGCGTCGAGGTTGTCGAGGACGAAGGCCGCGTCAGCCACCGAGGCGATCGGCTCCTTGAACATGAGTCGGCCGCCGACGTAGTCGATCACGTAGTCCAGGTCACGGGCGAGGCGTCGCTCCGAAAGAACGAGCCCGTTGTCCCGATCGCGGACCACGATGCGCACCTGCTCGCCGCCCTCCACGATTCGGCCGTGCCGCAGGTAGAACAGCGAGCCCCCAGTGGCCCGAAGGACGTTGACGTCGCGAGCGAGACGCCCTCCTCCCGCGGAGCCGAAAGCCTTGACCTCTTGCTTGACCGTCTTGAAGGTCTTCTGGAAGTCCACCTCGGCGCCGTACACGACTCGGTCGTAGCGGAACAGGTCGCCAGAGGACTTGAGGTCCGTCTTGAAGTTGCCGATGATCCCTTTGACCTTCGGCCCCTCGACGAGGACGTACAGCTTGCCCCGCGCGTTCACGTCCCGGACCTCCTCGGACGAGTCACCGTACACCGCGTAATCGCGGCTGGGATCGATCACCTGCTGGAAGAACTCCTCGAACTGGGTGCGCTTTGCCGTGTCCAGATGGCCGGTGATCTTGAGCGGCCCCAAGAGCTCGCCGCCCTTGATCCGTCCCTTGTAGTAGAGGGCCAATCGTCCAGACAGAAGCACGTCACCTGCCTCCACGGAGTTGTGGCTCCCCACGCCGTCGAGCTCCGCGCCGTCGGCACTCCACCCCTTGCCCTCCACGTGCGCAGACGCCAAGGCGCCGTCCGCCAGAGCTAGGAGGAAATGCTCGGTGTCGCTTACCTCGACGGGCCAGGCAATGGTCGCCACGTTCTTCTTGGGGTCCGTCGCCTCGACCGTCAGGGAGGATGCGCCGATCGGCAAGGCAACGAGCTCGTCAAACGTGCCGTCGTTTCGCACGATCACCTCGCGGCCGTTGATGCGGACCTGGTTCTTGGCATGGGTACGGCCGCTCACCCATAGGTCTGTTGATCGCAGCTTGATCCCGCGGGGCGGCAGCTTGACGACCAGCTCCGCCGCGAGGACGTCGGGCGATACCAGGGTGGGCTCGTTCGTGCCTGCGCGCTTGATCAGCTTGCCCATGGGCCGCGCCGGTTGTGTCGCAGGCCCTTTCGGCGCCGAAGGAGGCAGTGCCGCGTCGGGATCCGACAGGGCCCTTTCCAGCTCGGCTCCACCAAATTCACCTTCTCCTGCCAAGGCCAAGGTCGCGGCAGGGGCCTGGCCTACAGGAGGGCCATCCTTCTGCGTCGATGCGGAAGGCACGGGCGCTGGTGCCGCTGGTGCCGCATGTCCGACTTGCGCCCCAGGTGCAGGCGGCGCAGGCCCAGCGCCGAGGGAAATGCTCTTCGGCTTGCTCTCCGACAGTGTCCAGGTCGCCCGGTTTCCTGAGGGCGTCGTCACATCGAGAAGGGGCGCCGAGCCGGCGCTCAGAGAAGCCGTACCCACAAAGGTAGCGCCGTCGATCGCCAGCTCCTCGCCGCCCAAGACGGCTCGGGCCGCCGCCTGGGCGGGGCGCATGACGGGGTTAATGACGATGGCGTCTTTCCGCACCTTTCGCGGGGTTTCCTCGTCGACGAGCGCGCCCACGACTTCCACGCGCTCGGTCGGGATCTTCAACTTGGCCAAGAACGCCTTGACCTTCCCCACCCGCGTGGCGAGCGCCAGGCGCTTGCTCGTGGCATCAGCACCGGCAGGGGGGTTGACCGTCACGTTTACCCGATAGGTTACTTCGGGCCTTGCGCGCTGGGTCACGAGCTTGGTCAGGACCTTCTTGGCCTCGGGGCGCAGGTCTCCCTTGCGATCAAAGAGCCTGCCCGCTGCCGCAAGCCGGACCGTGCGACCGGCCTGCGATACGCCAAGGGAGCGATCGGGTGATTCCCCACGATTCCCTTGGGCATCCTCGACCGCAAGGCGGTAGCTGTACCGCTCACCTGCGACCAGGATGGGCTTGCCCTGATCGTCGTCGCCATTCCAGGAAAGGCTGACGGGCGGTGTTCCTGTCCCGGCGAAATGGCGCACGAGCTCCGGCAGCTTCCCTCGGTCCCCGCCCGCCACCTCATGAAAGACCAGGACCTCCCATCGGGCAGGAGCGAGCTCCGACGGCAGGGACGCCCTGAAGCGGACAGGCTCCTTCGCCCGCTTGCGACCGTCGAGGACGATGGCCTGCTCCGACGCGGGGTCACCTCCCTCCAAGCCCACGTCAATCCTGAGCATGGCGGTATCGAGAGGCCTGTCGCCGACGAGGATGGTTCCCGTCGAAAGGTCGCCCTTGATGGCAAGGGTCACCCCCTTCGCGCTTCCCGCCGCCTTGCTCGCCGAAATCGCCGGCCTCGCCTGGCCGTCCACCTTGATGACCACCACCGCTTGGCGACCGCTTGCCGCCTGCATGTCCAAGAGGATCTTCCCGTCGGCGGGTATTGCGATGTTCTTCACGAACCTGCCGGAGTCGTCGATAGCCACGGGCTCGCCGCCGACAAGCACGTCCGCGAGCGACACGGCTGGAGCTGGCACGGCGCTCCCTGGACCGGATACGGGCTTGGCGCCAACACGGATGACGATGCGCCGGTTTTGCTCCCTTGCTGCCCGAGACGCTGGCGGCGCCACGGGATCCAGTGAGCCGCGCCCCCGAGGCTTGACGTTCCCCGACGGGACCCCTGCCTTGACCAAGAGATCCCTCACCACGTCCGCTTGCTTTTGGGTGAGCGCGATGGTCTTCAGTCGGTCGCCGGTGCCATCGGCGTGGACCTCAACGCTCACGGTGTCGTCCTTGCCCACCCGCTTGGCCAAGGCCTGAAGGTGCTTGCGGAGCGCGCGCGTGGCACGAGGCCGCCTGGTCGAGCCACCAAAGAACTTGCCTCGCAAGGTCTCCTCGTGCGAGGGCGGCGCCGTCACGCCGTACGCGATGCCGAAGCTCTTCCGCTCGCTCGCCGCCTCGGCTCCATCTTGGAACCAGGCGCGGAGCTGCGTGACGTAGACCGAATCGGCTAGCGCAGGCTTTCCGTCGTCGCCAAGGCCGTCCCAGGAAATATCACTCGGCGTGCCGACGCCCGCGAGCCGACGAAGCGTGGTTTTCTGTCCCGACAGCTCCACCCGCCAAAGGGTCAGCGCCCACTGGCTGGGCGCCGCCTCGCTGCGGATCTTCGCCCGGAAGATCGGACGCAGCCCGGCAAATCCGCCTTCCTTGGGCGCCACGAGGTTGGGAGGACCTTCGGCTGCGGGGAGGACAATCGATGGGTCGAGGACGATGTCCATCCCGACCGAGGGCAGTTGAATGGGCTTCCCGTCAACTGCTGCCTCCATGGCCGAGAGATCCCCCTTGAGGGTTACCGAGGTTTTCTCGGGTTTCGGCTTGTCCTTGTCCTTCGGCTTGGCCTCTTCGTCTTCGACCAACTGGATAGACCCTTCGGGCTCCGTCGGCGAGATCGCCTCGCCCGGGCATGTGGCCGCGAAGTTCACCCGGGTAGCCAGGCCTCGGGTAAAGAAAATGACCTCCGAGGTTGGGCTCAAGAGCTTGGACCCTGGGGGCAGGCTGGCCTCGTCGATCTTCACGAGGTGGACGCCTGGATCGATCTGGGACAAGTGCCACTTGCCCGTGGTGTCCGTGACCGAGTAGGAGCCCGTGTCCAGGTAGACGCGCGCGCCAAAGATGCCCCGCTCGCTGGAGTCCTTGTGCCCGTCGCCGTCTTCGTCGCAGAACACGCGTCCGAGGAGCAACCCTTCGTCGAAGATGGGATCATTGTCGACGCGTAGCTTCGCCGAGTCCTCGTTGGATAGGGGCCCTCCCCTGTCGTCCACGAGCACCGCGGTGTTCTCGTACACGCCTTGACGCGTGTCCAGGCCCACGACCGCCTGGTACGTCAGAGTCATGGTGCCCCCAGCGGGCAGGTCAAAAGGCCCGAACTGGATGTCGCTCCCTTGACGGGTCGCCTGGAAGCCGGCGCCGACACGCCGCGTGACCACGTCACGCCCCTTTTGCACCCGGGCCACGGCGTTCCCGAGGTAGGAGAGGCCCCGGGCAGGCTTGTCCAGGACCGTCACTGACAAGCCCTCCGCAGCGCTGAGGTCACGCGCCAGCCGGTTCTGCACGGTGATCGTGTAGTTGACGATGTCCCCGAGGCTCGCCTCGGGACGATCGACACGCTTGGTGAGCCGAACCTGGGAGGACAAGGGATCCAGCGGCACGTGGTTGTTCGTCACCTCATCCGTGGCTTCCTTGATCTGGAAGCGCAGGTAATAGGTACGCACGCTCCCCACAGCAACAGCCGGCTTCGAGCTCTCGACCACGGGTCCTGCGGGGGCGAAACCTGGCGCAGGAGGTACGAGCTGCGACGGGAACGACCAGCGCTCGGCGCCTGGATCCACGACCAAGCGATACTTGCGCTGCACGGGTGGCATGTCGAGCGCTACGTCGAAGCGGTAGAACCCTTCGGCGGGCGTGACCTGCCCCTGTTGGCCATCCCTCAGCCGATCCGGTGGCACGAGTTGTCCCGGCGCGACGGGATCGTCGGCGTCGTAGAGCAGGAACACCTTGACGTCCTGAATGTATCGACCGGCCGTGGCATCGTACACGCGCCCAGACGGATCAACCCAGACGTCCTGCTCGGTCGCCTCGGACTCCGTCACCGCCACGGTCTCGACTTCGGCCACGTGCGTCCCCTTCGACGAGAAGGCGCGAATCGTGTACTTGCCCGCAGGCAGGGCACGCAGGCGATAACGGCCATCTTCGTCCGTGCGTACCTCTGCGACAGGCGGGCCGCTCGGCGCTGCCGCTCGGAAGAACCTCAACTGGAGATTGGCGAGCGCCTCGTCTTCGTTCGGCTGATATAGGCGATCCTTCACCTTCCCCTCGATATAGGCGCGACCGCCGAGTCGACCCGAGCCTGCGATGCTCCCGACGACGACGCACGCAGGGATCGACTTCGCGAGCGCTCCGCCGTTTTGGGGAAGCTCCAGCGCGGCGACGTTGCACGCGGAATCGCCGTCTTCTGCGTCCGCGCGCAGCTTGACCAGGAACGTGACGATGAAAGGCTCGCCAGGTTCCAAGGCAGGGAGCGTAAGCCGTGCGGCTTGGCTGCCAGGCGGGAAAGGATCCCCGGTCCCGCCAGGCCACCGCGCCGAGCCGGGCACGTAGGTCACCTCGCTGGGGAGGGAGTCCACCAGCGAGATGTCTGTCCTCGGCGAGCCAGCCGGGCTGCTCACGGTGATGGTGTACAGGAGCTCATCCCCTGGCTCTACAGCGCCGCCGCTGAGATCTTGCACCGCCTTGGCGACGACCAACGCGGGCATCTCGCCCGGAGGAGTCATCGTGGGCTGATCGCCGTTCGCGTCGTTTCCGTCGGCGTCGGTGAGCTCGGGCTCAGCTTGGTCGCACGAAACCGTGCCCTGGTTGCTCACCCAGCCCTGGCGGGTAATGCGAACCTGGAACGACACCTCGGCCCGAGCCGAAGGCGCGAGGTCGCCCGGTCGCACCGTGACAGTCCCCCCAATGACTTCGCCGCCGTCGGTGTCGGCGTCGTCGCTGAGCTTGACGTCACCTAGCCGGAGGCTCCCGGGGATGTACTGGGTCCCGTCGGGAATCGGATCAGTGAATACCACGCCGGTCGCGACGCCGTCGCCGCTGTTCTCGATCACAATTCGGTACTCGATCCCCTCACCTTGGTCGAAGACGCCGTTACCGTTGTCGTCGATCGGCTTCGCGACATAGATCTTCGTCGTCGAGCCGAGGAAGGGACCGCCTCCAACCACGACTTGCGTGGGGTCCCCCATGGCCTGGGTGTCTGGGTCGTCGGAAAGCGCGAGTTGTGGAACACCGTTTTCGACGACGGCCTGGTTGCTGATGACCGTCCCTGGAAGAGCGTCGACGTTCACCCTCACCTGGAACTGGACCCTCACCGCCCCACGTGCGCCAGTCAGAACAACCCCGGGTTCGGCATCCTGGGACTGGACGCTCGCGCCATCCGCGCCCATGAACTGCGAAAGCCCGCTCGGCAGGTCGGCAAGCCGCTCGCCATTGAGAATGGACGACCCCGGGACGTACATGACGTGCGTCGGCAGTGGATCCAGAAGCACCGTGCCCGAGGAAGCGACCGTCCCCACGTTGGTCAGGGTGAGGTTGTAGGTCAACACGTCGCCCGGTGCGACGACGCCTCCGTTGTCGTCAGTCACCTGCTTGGCGACGCTCAGCTTCGGTTCGGTGAAGATCTTGACGACGGTTGGATCCGAGGGCGCAGGAGTGCTCGGGTCGTCTGAAAGGACCGCCGCGCCCATCCCGTCCGCCTTGGCGCTGGCCTGATTGACGATGTCTTCCGACCCTTCGCGCACGCGGGCGGTGAACCTGAGCACGGCAGGGATACCCGGCCTCACGTGGGCAAGAGCTGGGGCCCCCGTCTCGTTCCACCGGATCACGCCCTGGCCGTCTATCTCCCCGCCATCGAGCGGCAAGATCTGGTCAAGCCGCGTGGTATCGACGGGGTCGACGACCTGCACCCCATAGGCATGGGCAGGGCCCAAGGCCGAAACGGCAATGGTATAGGTCAGGAGGTCCCCGGGAATAGCGGGGCTACCGTTCTCGTCGACCACCGACTTGGTGACCTGGAGCTCGGGGACCGCATCGACGACGAACTCAGTGGGATCGCCAGCCTCGGGATCCGTTGGATCATCGGTTACAACCGGTGCCCGAACCTCGGCCGACACGAGACTCGCCTGGTTCTCGACCACCTGCCCATGCCGGGCGTCTTCCCGCACCCGGGCCTGGAACGTTAGGACGCGCTCATCGCCGGGCGCGACCTGGGCCAGGTTCCACGTGATGCGGCCGTTCGTCTCGTCGATGATTCCCCCATCTCCGGGCATGATAGCGTCCAGGTGCGCGCTGTCCACCGGGTCGGTCACCACCACCGAAGTAGCATTGGCGTCCCCGGTGTTCCTCACCCTGATCTCATAGGTGAGGAGCGCGCCCGGTTTCGCTGTCCCATTGGAAGAAACCCCCGTGACCGTCTTGGTCGAAGTGGACAAGTCGGACACCGCCCGAATCACGACCACGGTGGGGTCCAACGCCTCGGCGGTCGAAGGATCGTCGGTCTGGTAGGACGAAGAATCACCCGCAACCTGGAAGCGCGCCTGGTTGGCGATGGGCGTTCCGTCTGCGAGAGGCTTGGCTGCACGAGCGCGGAACCTGAACTGGAGCGGTTCGGACGGCGACGCTTGTGCCGCGCGCCAGCTCAAGCTACGCCGACCCGCGTCGTAGGTGCCACCGTCCATGGCTTCGACGAGCGTCAGGTCGCCCGGCAGCGGGTCGACGAGCACGAGATCTCGTCCCGCCGCGTCGCCGGTGTTGGTAATCGTGAGCGTGTAGAGGAACACGTCGCCTGGGGCGAACACGCCGCCGTTCTCGTCGAGCACCGTCTTCTGCCCGGAGAGCACGGGTGCTGAAGTGACGGTCAAGAGGGTCGCGTCGTCCTCCGCCGCCGTCGTCGGGTCATCGGTGACCACGGGCAACACGTCGGTGGCGGCGACCTCGGCTTGGTTGCTGATGACTGTGCCGTTGTCCAGGGGGAGTTGGATCGTGGCGGTGAACGTCAAGGTCACGCTGGCACCCACGTCGAGCCGTGCAAGGGCCGGCGTCGACGCGCTATCCCAGACGATCTCGTTCCCCGAGAGGCGGCCCCCCTGGCCGGGCGTCACGCTGGAAAGGCGACTGTCCACCGGGTCTCGCACGGTCACGGAGCTCGCGTTCGCGTTCCCTTCATTCGTCACCACGATGGAGTAGGTCAGGCGGTCTCCAGGCCGGAACGGAGCCCCGTTTTCGTCGACCACTTTCTTGGTCGCACCGGACAAGACGGGCCCCGATACCACGCGCCCGCAGGTCCTGTCCTTAATGAGCTCAGTTGCAGGATTGTCGGAGGGTACCGGGGCCGTGATTTCGTCAGATGTCACGTGCGCCTGGTTGCACGCGAGGGATCCGTTGTCGAGCGGCTTCGCCAAGGTCGCGTGGAGTACCAACCGCACTCCGTTTTGGCTTCCTGGACACACGCGGAGAAGCGCTGGGTAGGAGGCAGAATCCCAGGTCACCGTGCCCGTGGAGGGGTTGAATGATCCCCCCTGCTCGGCAACCGGGTTTACGAAAGCCGCTTGCATCACGTCAGTTACGACCACGCGATCGGCGCAGCTCGTGCCCCGGTTCTGGATGAGGATCTCGAATGTCACCGGGTCCCCTGGTCCAAGGACGCCGCCGTTGTCATCAACGAGA
This sequence comes from Deltaproteobacteria bacterium, assembly GCA_016210055.1. Lineage (GTDB taxonomy): Bacteria > Myxococcota_A > Polyangia > Haliangiales > SHYZ01 > JACQUZ01. The sequence continues at coordinate 39,552 of JACQUZ010000024.1, forward strand.
GTCTTGGTGAGGAGCAGGACAGGTTCCGACCCGACCACGACAACCGTCGGGTCGTCGACCTCCGAGGTAGCTGGATCATCGGTACGCTCGGGTCCGGGACACCCATCGCACGTGATCAGGGCTTGGTTCGCAATCGCGGTACCGTTGTCGAGGGGGCTCGCGATCTTGGCTTGGAACCCGACGACTTGGCTGGATTTCGCCTTGAGCAAGGGAACGTTCCAGGTGATCGTTCGCGTCCCTGGATTGAAGACGCCACCGTCTCGGGGCGTTATGTCGGTGAGGTTCGCGTCGACCACGTCAGTGACGACTACCTGAGAAGCGTCCTGATTTCCCTCGTTCTTCGCAGCGATGAAGTACTCGACCGTATCGCCCGGGACCGCAATCCCTCCGCTTGAGTCAACAACCGTCTTCTCACTTGCGGCGAAGTCGGGGCGCGACTCGACGGTGAAGCAAGCGGTGTTGGTCGTCGCGGGGCTCCCCTCCTCCGAGTCCACCGTGGCCCGCTCGCAGGCGACAGTCCCTGTCGCCAAGGCGCTCGGCAGCCGCGCCACGAAGCCTAGCTCCAGCGGATCGGCGCCTGGGTCGAGGGGACCGCGCGCACGGAACGTGACCGTGCGGGTCCCTGGATCGTAGGTTCCGCCGTTTTCAACCGACACGCCCTCGAAGGCCGCATCCACCACCACAGTCGCAAGAATCCCAGTTGCCGACGAGTTGCCGCTGTTTCTCACCTCGATCGTGTAGCGGATGCTGTCCCCCGGCTGCTGCGCCCCGCCATTCAGATCCAAGAACCCGATGGTCGAATCCGTGAGGATCGACCGGGAAGTCACCACCACCACGGTCGGATCCGAAGGCGCGCTCGTCGCGGGATCGTCCGTCGCCACGGTGCCGGAAAGCTCTGGGGTAGAAACCACGCCCTGGTTGGAGATCGTGGTGCCGTTGGTGAGCGGCGTTCGTATCGTCGCTTGGAAGCGAACGGATCGCTTCTCACCCGGTGCCACTGCACCCAAGTCCCAGGTAATCCCCTCGCCGGAAACGACGCCACCGTCGAGAGGGTTCACACCGACGAGTCGCGCGCTGTCCACCGGGTCGGAAATCACGACCCGGCTCGCCGTCTCGGACCCAGTGTTTTCAACGGTGATGGTGTACTCGAGCAGGTCTCCCGGCTCAGCCGGCGCACCGTTCAGGTCAACGACGGTCTTTCTGGCACCCGATACGTTGGGAGCGCTGGTGACCGTGACGACTGTCGGGTCATCGACCGTGCTAGTCGTCGGGTCATCCGACACCACCGCAGGCGGGGGCTCCGCGGAGTCGAGGATTCCCTGGTTCGCAATCCGCGTCCCGTTGGCGAGCGGCCGCACGACACGCGCCGTAAACGACATGGTCGTGGTCTCTCCGACGGCGAGCGCAGGATACGACCACACGATCTGATGCGCATTGGCGTCATGCACCCCGGTCCCTCCTGTCACCTCGACATCCGAGAGCTCAGCGGGCAGAGCGTCTGTGAGCACGAGGCTCGTGGCAGGGCGGTTGCCCGTATTGGTGACAGAGAGCTCGTAGCGGAGGGTGTCGCCCGGCTCCACGCTGCCCCCGTTAATGTCGATAACTCGCTTGGTAAGCCCGCCCAAGTCTGGGCGCGCCACCACGGTGAGCGCTGGCGAAATGAGGGTGCGATTCTCCTCCGGCCTTTCGGTAATCTTGATCTCCGCTCGGTTCTCGATGGTGGTGCCGTCCTCGGTCCCCGACGCCACGCGCACCCGGAACTGGATTGTCGACGTGTTGCCGGGGGCAACGACGAGCCCGCCCACGGAAAAACGCCCGTTGCCGTTGTCGCCTGCGGGTGGCGCCTCGAACGTGGAGCCAATGAGCGACGTGAGGAGCTCGAAGCCCGTTACCCCTTTCGGCAGCGAGTCCGAAATCGCCACGGTTCCCGCCCGGTTTCCGGTGTTGGTCAAGTCAATGCGGTACGTGATGGCGTCGCCAGGCTCGAGCACGCCGCCGTTCTCGTCGGTAACGCTCTTTCTTGATGCCTCGAACACGGGAGCGTAGGTCACGGACATGCACGTGCCGTCTTGCGCGGCGCCGGTCCCCGGATCATCCGTCGGAATGGCAGAGGGCAGGAAGCCCGCAGACACGGTTCCCTGATTGCAAATCTGGATGCCGTGGATCGCGCCAGCTGAGATACCGTCCGCTGCGAACTCCGCCTCGCTGTCGACTTGCGCCGTAATCAAGACCTGAACCGCCCCACCCCCAGGGACGCTAATGTTGGTGAAGCGAACTAGGCCATTACCATTGGCGCCACCGGTCAGCGTGCTTTCGTTTTGCGCGCCTGCCCCAGGGAGGGTCGCACTCAGAAGCTGCAAGTGCGCCGGCATCTCGTCCACGAACGTGACGCCGCTGGTGTTGCTCTCCGGGTCACCTGGGATCGTGACCGTGTACTGGATTAGGTCATTCGGGGCGAGCGGACCGTCGGTCAGATCTTGTGCCGTCTTGGTAGCTTGACCCAAGGTCGCCTTCTTCACGGTCACGCACGCTGGGCCTGCCTGCGAGGCGGTAGGGGTCTCCCTCGAGGTGATCTCGGCGACATTGCACACCGACGCACCCTCCTTGGCTTGGGTGAGGGTTGCCCGGAAGGTCACGCTGCGATCGTTGTCACCAGTCGCGGGGATCGAGCGGAGGTTAACGAGCACGGTACGGCCGCTCACGATGCACTGGTCGTTGTCGTTCTGATCGGTGCACGAGCGGCCGTCGATCCGGATCGAGTTCGGTACGATTTCGACACCCTCGGGGAGGGCATCGGTGAGAAGGACGTCGTTTGCGGTGAGCGACCCCTCGTTCGCCACCTTGACTTGGTAGAAAAGCGCACCGCCCGTCGCTGCATCTGGCGGATCGACCAGCTTCTCCGTTCTCGGGCCGCGGAAGTTCGGTGACGGCCGGTTGAGTCGCAGGAACACCCAGCCGAGGAAAATGGTCTCGCCCGTGTCGTCCCTCGGGCTCGTGTTGAGGGTCTCGTCCCCCGAACCCGTGACGATATGTGCCGAGGTATCACCCGCTCTCAGGATCCCGAGCCCCCCTCCGGCGGAACCGATGGAGAACTCATCAATGTCCAAGCCGAGCGCGTCCGATGAGTTGTATGTATTCCCCGACGGATTGAACCCGTCCGAGAGGTTGGTGCCGCCTACCTGGAAAAAGTCCGGGCACGTCTCGCAATGTCCATTCGGCCCCGCACCGAGGAACGAGTCGCCTTCCAAGCCGAAATAGGTAATTTCGGCCTCTGCGGGCGTCCCCATGACGAAGCCGTCCATGGTGAACTCGACGATTCCAAGGCTGGCGTTGCGCCCCTCGGTTTCGTCCATGTGAGCAAACCCGTCGTAGATGAGGATATCTCGTTGCAGCGTGGCCGACGGCGAGTCGTAGACGAAGATCATGCTCCAAGCCGCGTACTTCGCTTGGCACAGGGGATCCGAGGGCGCGCAGTTGTTGGAGTCGGTCGACACGCGCCCCGGGTCAGCGGTGATATCTCCGACCGTATAGCTGCCGTTCCATCCGAACAGCCCCGAGCTGGCGGCCACGACGTCCTTGACATCGGCCCGGCAATAGAAAAAGGAAAGCGGCGAATTGGGAAAGGTGGTAATCAGCCGGCAGTCGTCGGCCCGCACCGACTGCTGGGTGCCGTCTGGCAGGGTGAGCGACGCCTCCCGGTCAATGGACTCCTCCCCTTGACCTCTCGCGAGGGAACCCGACCACCACAAGAACACCGCTGAGAGCTCAGCATCCTGTGGGACCCCGATAAGGTTTGCCGACGACTCCGGAAGGAGCACGGTATTTACGAAAAGGCTGGGTGGTGGATTGGCCATTAAGGAGTTGCCAATCGCACGACCGTCGCCAAAGACCTTGTAGGCCTCAAAGGGCGCTGGCGTGTCCCCTTCTACCAGGCCCATGGCGACCCGGGACTCGGCTAGCAAGGCAAAGAACGCGATTGCGGCGGAAGCCCTTATAAAACCGTTACTTTTCATCAAAGCGCTCGGTCCTTCGTGAGGGGCTAGTATATCGGCCAAGGCGTTCGGATCTCAAACATTTGCCTGCATTTCCCTACAGGCAGGCGCTCTCTATCCGAGCGAGGTTTATCGCATTCCCCCACGGTTGCGCGGAACTCCGGATCTATCCGGGGATGACAAGGGAGGCGAGCATTCGAGAAGTCTCGATACGGGCCCTAGTCGGGCTTCACCCCACGAATCTTGGCTCGAACCCCGGTACCTGAGAAGCTTACCGAAAACCCGTCCGCAATCTGCGGCAAGCACGGACACTCTCTGCCTTCCAGCACGACGCCATCGCCGTCCAAGCACTTTGCCACGCGGACGCCATCGCCAACGACTTCCTCGATGCCGTCCCCGTCCACGTCGATGTCTGGCTGGAGGGAGTAGTTGTTCACCATGGCATCGAGGAAGCTCATGTTGTCGATGTTCATTTGCGAGAACTGGGTGTTGGAAGCCCCGCAGAGTGTCCAAATTCCGGCAAGGTTCCCGTCGAAACCCGATGCGTCGTCATTGAAAACAAAGTGAACGAGGACTTGGCGAAACTCTACGGTGCCAAAACCCGGATACACCCAAGTCCACTTGTCGTTGCGCGCCGTAAACTCACGCCCCTTCCGGGTCACCGAATGAAAGCGCCCGCGCGGGACGCAGTCCACGTCAAACTGCTCTGGCGTGACGGAGAATTCTCCTTGCCCAAGGAGATTATTCGTCGAATCGGCATCCCAATCGCGACCCAAATAGTAATCGATGAATAGTTCATTGCCCGATTGGATCAGGTCCAAGAGGATCAGGCTAGTTCCTTTACGGATCGAGTCATTTAGCCCCTTGTTGACGAACTGACCAAGATGACCGAGGGCGTTATCCGGAACCGCGTCGTCATTAATGTCCAACCCGGTCCCGGGATCCATGAACTGGAGCTTGTTTAGGACGTACGTGTCTCCAAAGGACTCCTCGCACGCGAACTCCGGCGCAGCGTCGGCCCTAGGAGGCGATTCTTGCTGGGCATCCACGTTTTCGACCGTGTTCTCGCGGCCACCGCAGCCCAGCACGACAAGGAGCAACCAGGACCCAATCGACCGACCACTCGCCACCCCATTAGTTTATGGCACCCATGGGGCATGATTCAATCAACATCCAATTAAGGAGCAGAGTGCCAAAGGAGTGTCCCACCAAGGAGACCCAAGCCCACACCGAATCCCATGGCGGCCCAGCCCGCGGACTCCCGCTCAGTGGAAGCCAAGAGCAAGCCAAAGACGCTGCTGGCCACCGCCACTCCCGTCACGAACCACGCGCCCGACCTGCTCGGACGCAGGCCGCAGCGCCCTCCCGCTGGCTCTACGAGCTTGGCGCCACCCGTGCCGGTCCCCAAGGAGATGACAGCAAGCATGGAGGCCGCCAAGGCTTCGTCCAGCGTGCATACCGCGCAGGAATCGGCCACTTGCACCTTGGGCACGCCGGTCTTCGTCTCGACAATCGTGAGCACGAACGAGTAGCTCGGCCCCTGGGCGGCGACTCGGGCTACGAGCACCAAGTCCACGCCCAGAGCGCTGCCCACCGCAGCGAGACACGGCCCAAAAGTGCACCCCTCGGGCGCATCGCTGCGCACGACCTTGGCGAGGACATCGGCACGTTCCACCACCTCGAAGCCAGCCCCTCGCAGCCCCTCCTCGAAACTCACTTCAAAACGCCCTCGCGAATCGTCCGGAATTCCGCTCGCCACCATGTCGAGCACCGCGATGCGCTCGGCCGCCACGAGCCCAGGCTGCATCCAGGCAGCGCAAGCGGCAATGACCAGGCAAGTCATGGCGAGCCTCGCTCTCCACCGCCGAGGTTGGCTCACACCTCGTCGCACTGCCCTAGGAAACGCTTCATGAGACCGTCGATCATGAGGTTCCGCTCCGTGTCGCCATGACGTCCGGAGCGCCAGCCGCCTTGCAGGTCGACGTACTGCGCCCGCGTCTCTGCAATGAGCTGCCGGTAGCCAGACACCTTGCGGACGATGTCCTTCTGGTTCTTGACGAAATACGAGACCATGGAAGCAGCGGCCGCGATGGTCACCACGGCCCCAAGGGGTCCACCGAGCGCATACCTTAGCCCGAGGCGGAGCGCGAGCACCAGGGCCGCACCAATGGCTACCTTCTTGGTTGCCGTGCCATCGACAACGCTGTCCTTGGCTAGGGAAACCGCCACCTGGCCCGATGCGATGAGGAGCGCGATGAAGTTCCCTTTTCGGGAGGCAAACCCGCGATCGTAGTACTCCCTGATGGCCACCTTGAGGAAGCTGTCGAAATCCGAATACATGCTGCGTCCCGCAGGATCGACGGGACGCGCCAGGGGATCCGGATCGACCGAGCGATCGCTTGCCATGTCACGAGGGTAGCATCAATTGACAGGCATCGCTTGGCCGATCACGATAACCGGGATGAGCCGGGTCTTGCTCGCAGTGCTCCTGCACGCCGTGTTGGCCGTCCCCGTCCACGCGGACCTTCGCACTGGGAACGACAAGTTCCTGCACGGCGATTACGACGGCGCGGTTGAACAATACAAGGCTACGAAGGGGAAAGACGCGCCCCTAGCCACGCTGCGACTCGGCCGAGTGTACCTCCGCACGGGCGACCTCGTGGCGGCCGAGTCCGCCGCGAAGGCAGCAGCGAAAGGGGCTGGGCTCGCTGCCGACGCGAAGGTCTTGCTCGCCGAAATCCATCGGGCCACGGGCCGCTACTCCGAAGCGCGCAAGCTCCTGGAAGAGGTCACCAAGAGATCTCCAGGCCACCTGCGCGCTCGGTGCCAACTGGGACTTCTCTATCACTACATCGGGGAAACGTCGCTCGCCGCAAAGGTCCTCGACCAGTTCTTTGACGATTTCAACGACGGCACCATCGACCAAGGAAACGCAGAGCAGTTGATGAACGTTGCTCAAGCGGCGCGGGTCGTCGGTTCCTATCAAGACGCGACCGACGCGTTCCGTGATGCGGTGCGCCTTGATCCGAACCTCCTCGAGGCAAACATCGAGTGGGGCTGGCTCTTCCTCGAGAAATACGCTGCAGGCTACGCCGAGCAGTCGTTCGACGAAGTCCTCAAGATCGATCCCCGACACCCCGATGCTCATGCAGGCATGGCGCGCGTGAAGCTCGAACAGTCGTATGACGTCAAGGGGGCCATCGAACACATCGAAAAGGCGCTGGCGATAAACAGCAAGCACGCCGCCGCGCTCGCGATCCGCGCCGAAATCGAAATTGGCAACCAGCAACATGAGGACGCGAGGAAAACGCTCGCCGCAGTCCTGTCCGTAAATCCGAGCGATATCGTGGCCCGCTCCCTCTTGGCGACCGTCCATTGGCTGAGGGACGACCTTGCCCAATACGAAGCCGAAAAGAAGAAGGTGCTCGCCATCCATCCAAGGCCCGCGCAGTTCTTCCACCTCATTGCCGACTTCGCGGTCAAAGAGCACCGCTATCGCGAGTCCATCCTCCTCGAGGAGGAGGCCCTCAAGCTGGATCCCAAGTTCCACGCTGCTCTTGCAGGAATTGGCATTGGACACCTGCGCATGGGCGAGGAGGCGAAGGGCCTCGAGTACTTGAACAAGGCGTTTGATGGCGACCCGTTCAACGTGCGCACCTACAACATGCTCAACTTGTTCGATGATGTAATCCCGAAGGACTACGAGATCCTCCGCTCCAAGCACTTCCGGTTTCGCGTGACCAAGGCGGAGAAGCCACTCCTCGAGCGGTACCTGCCGCGCTTGCTGGAAAAGGCGTTCGTCGACATGGAGAAGCGCTACGGATTTTCACCCGAGACTCCTGTCACCGTCGAGCTGTTCGCGGATCCACAGCATTTCAGCGTTCGCACCATGGGGCTCCCAAACCTGGGTGCGATTGGGGTGCTTGGGGTTTGCTTTGGCAAGGTAATAACGGCGATTTCTCCCATTAGCGGGAATGTGAACTGGGGAATGGTCCTTTGGCACGAGCTGGGACATGTCTTTGCCATCCAGCTCTCACGGTCGCGGGTGCCCAGGTGGTTCACCGAGGGGCTCTCCGAGTACGAGACCATCATGGCCCGCCCCGAATGGCGACGGGAAAACGACGTAGATCTTTGGTTGGCGCTGTCCTCCGGACAGTTACCATCGGTCGTCCAGCTGGACAGCATGTTCCTGCCCACCGGGGGGATGCAGAACGTGGTGGTCGCCTATCACCTTTCCTCGGTGGCCGTGCAGTTCATCGCCACGAAGTGGGGGTTCCCAAAGGTAGTTCAGGCATTGAAGCTCTTCGGTCAGGGGAAGGGCACAGCCGCTGTGATCAAGGAGATCACTGGACTGGACACCTCCGCCTTCGACCGCGAACTCCGGGCTTACCTGGAAAAGCGACTTGCGCCCTATCGGGGGACATTTGCGGTGCAGCTCTCCAAGTTCGGCGACGTGACCGAGCTCGAAAAGGTCGCGGCCGCGAGGCCTCAGGACGCCGAGGCTGCGGCCGATCTTGCGCTCGGTTATCTCGTCAACGATGAGCCCGACAAGGCTGCCGCGACCGCCGAAAAGGCCCTCTCCCTGGACCCAAAGAGCAAGAAAGCTCTCTTCACCCAGGCGGAGCTTGCCCTCCAGCGCAAGGACTCTGCCACCACGCGCGCCAAGCTCCTGGCACTCATTGCCGCGGGTGGCGACGGGTTCATGGCGCGAGTACGTCTCGGCGCCATTGCGGTGGAAAGCAAAGACTTGAAGGAGGCAACGGCGCAGCTCACGCAGGCGAAGAAGCTCGATCCCGAGAGGAGCGAGCCCTACGAGCTCCTTGCAAGAGCATATGCCCAGGCCAATCGCGAAGACGATGCCATCAAGGAGCTCGAGCGCTACGTCACCATCGAAGAGATGGTCGTTGAACCGGTGAAGAAGCTCGTCGGAAAGCACCTCCTTCGAAAGAACTGGGCCAAGGTACGCGAGTTCGGCGAAATGGCACTCCTCATCGACCCCTATGACCTGGACATCCACTTGGCCCTGGGTGAGTCCTACGTCCAACTGGGAGCCCTCGATGACGCAATTTGGGAATACGAAAACGCCCTCAAGTCCGATCCGCCCCCCAAGCGCCCCGCCGTGGTTCATGTTGGGCTCGCGAAGGCGTACTCCCTGAAAGGCGATGGGAAGCGCGCGAGGAAAGCGCTCGAAGCGGCCCTCGTCGACGAGCCCCAAAACGCCGAGGCACTCGAGCTACTGAAGAAGCTTCCTAAACCATCCCCGTAACGCGTCGCATGGTCGCCAAGATATCGGCCAGCCGCATGGGCTTGTCGAGGAAGAAATCCGCGCCCGCGGCCAAGGCTTTCTCACGCGCCCCAGGACCGCCCGCGCTCAGGGCAACAATAGGCATGGCCTTGAGCGTCGGAGTCGAGCGGACGTGCTCAATGACCTGTGCGCCGTCGAGAATTGGCATGTAGACGTCGACGATCAGCACATCGAAGGACTCCACGGAGAGAACCTCGATGGCCTCGCGGCCGTTGTTCACAGTCGTGAACAGGAAATTGACCTTTCCCGCCAGCTCACGCTTGCTTCCGCCAGCGAGTCCGTCTCGGATGAGCTGCGCCACGTGGGGGTTGTCCTCCACCACGAGGACCCGCAGGCTTTTCGCCACGACGTCGGGATCGTTTACGGCGATCCTCTTGATGACCGCGGAGAGCTTGTCTGCAGTGTCCGGATCCTGGAAGTCGAATTCCACCCCAACCCCCCGCTCCTCTGCGGGCTCCCCCCTCACCCACTTGACGATCCCGCCCATGCTGATCGGCTTGAGAAGCCCCGGAAACGAGAGGATGAGCTTTACCGGCGTGCCGACGGGGATCTCCCGCCGCGTGAGAACGAAGGTACCCCCACGGGAGATGTTCTCGGTGTAGTCCCCGAGAAGCTGAGAGGCATCCGTGTACTCGACCTTGAGGGTGAGTGGCTCCCTCTGAGCGCGCCGCCTATCCTGCCCCTCGTCCTTCATTGAGATGGATCTTACCCTGCAGAGGCCCTGGCCTTCAACTCCGCGACGCGCCGTGAGCCCGGAATCGCGGCCAGAGCACCGAGTCCGCCGAGGGCGAGCACGAGCGTCGACCCAACGAGCCCCACGCGAAGCGAGCCGGTCGTCTTGGCGACCCAGGCGACGACCGTCGGAGAAACACCGTCCCCGAGCAGGTGGATGAGAAAGAAGTACATGCCGGTCGCGGTCCCTCGAAAATGGGCAGGCACGACGTCGTGGAGGGCGGCGAGCACCGGGCCGATGTACCAAACGTTAAAAAACACCCCGATGGCGAGGAGCAAGAACAAGCCCTCCCGTGACGAGGAATTGAACCCCAAGATCGCGCAGGGGATGGTGGCAAGCGCGCCGATCGCGATGGCGAGGAGCCGTCCGGCTCCAGGCCTTTTCCTCTCCAGGCGATCCCCGACATAAGACCCCATGATGGTCCCAGCGATGCTCGCTGGAAGCGCGATCGCCCCGAAGGACGACGAGACGACTCCAAGGAGCTTGTCGTTGCCGTCGTAGTAGTACTCAAGGATGAACGTAGGCCCCAAGAACAGCAGCGCGCCCGTAAAAAAGGTGACCAGGATCCCCGTCACGTTGATCCAGATCAACCCGGGCGAGCGCATGAGCACCTTGGCTTCACTCCACGTGGGCCCGCGGTGGCTGTCCAAGGAGCTCGCCCGCGACGCCGTATCCTCTCGGATAAACAGCATGATCGCTGCCAGGACCAGGCCGGGGACTCCAACCACGAAGAAGGCGGATCGCCACCCAAAACGGGCGCCGATGATCCCACCTAGGACTATCCCAGCCGCCCCCCCTACCACCGAGCCGAGCTGGAAGACCCCCAGAGCCCGCGCCCGTACTCCGGGCTTGAAGCGATCGCTGATCATCGCGCTCGCCGCAGGAGCGTAGGTCGCCTCCCCAATGCCGATCGAAGCGCGCGCCATGAATATCTGCGCGAACGAGCGGGCGAGCCCCGCGGCCGCGGTGGCCAGGCTCCAGAGCGCCACACCGCAAGAGATGAGTTTCGCCCTTGGAAAACGATCCGCGAGCATCCCAAGGGGCACTGATCCGACCGAGTGGACGAACATGAACGCAAAACCAAGAAGCCCGCATTGCACCAAGTCCAGGCCTAGGCCGCCGTCGGCAACAGGCTTCTGGAGAAGCGGCACGAGAGGACCGATGATCAACCTATCCACGTAGTTGAAGAAGTTGATGACGGCCAAGAGCACGAGGATGATGACCGGGGATTCGATCCCGAAGCCCGGCCTGTGAGAGGCTCCGCCTTCTGACTGCACCCGCGGCATTGTGCGCGGCACCCCCGTCGTGGTCAAGCAGAGCCGGTCATTAACTTGCTCAAAAGGACAGGCCGCTGATCAGCTTGAATAAGGGGCAAGCGCACGGTGAAGGTGGTACCTTTCCCCTCGGCAGTTTCCACGTCTACCCTTCCACCGTGCTCGGCGATGATCTGCTGCGTGAGCGCCAAGCCCAGTCCTGTTCCCCGCTCTTTCGTGGAAAAGAACGGCTCGAATATCTTGGGCAGCACGTCTACCGGAATCCCTGGTCCGGTGTCGCGAACCTGGATCTCAACCGCCCCGTCCCCAAGCCTTGTCGCGAACGACAGCGCACCACCTCCCTGGGACATGGCTTCCGCGGCGTTGCGCACCAGGTTGAGGAACGCCTGCCTAAGCTGGCCGTCGTCTACCGCCACGAGTGGAAGCTCGGAGGCGAGGGTTGCATCGACTCGGATGCCGGCCAAGCCGAGCTCCTCCTTCTGGAACTCCACGAGGCCGGATACGATGCTATTGACTTGCTCGGGCTCGAGCTTGGGGCGTGGCAGGCGTGCGAACCGAAGGTATTCCTCCGTGATGGCGGTCAGCCGGTCCACTTCCTTGTGTATCGTGCGGCAGAGCGGAAGTGTCTCCGGTGCCTTGGGCAGGCGGGCGAGCTCATCCTCGAGCAGCTCGGCGTTGAGACCTATGGAGGACAGGGGGTTCCGGATCTCGTGGGTGATAACCGCCGCCATTTTTCCGACTACCGCGAGGCGCTCCGAGCGGACCAGTTCCTGCTCGCGCTCTTCGATCGCCGCGGCCATGGCGTTGAACTCGCGCGCGACCTCGGCGACCTCGGTCTCGCCCGCTACCTCGACGCGGGCTCGGTAATCACCGCCTGCAATCTTGCGCACGCTGTCGCGCAGCCGACCTAGCGGCCGCAGTGTAAGGACCGCCCAAACCGTGACCAAGAGACCAACGAGCACGGAAATGGCGCCCAGGACCAGCGCACCAAAGCGCGCCTGCTCTTCAGCGCGCTCGAGCTGGGCCATGGTGTACTCGACGCTTCCCCGGAGCTCCGTGAACCACGCCCGGATGCGCTGTTGGAGCCGGCGTTCGTTCTGCTTGAGCCTCGCGAGGATCCCTCTCGCAGTCTCGGGATCCGCGCTCGGCGACAACGCGAGGTCGTAAAGGGGTCCGTTTTCCGCATACTCCTGGAGGAACCCGTCGATTCGCTCCCGCATGCGCACAATCGCAGGCCGGTGGGCGCTGGGCACCTTCCCAAGCGCGTCAAGCTTGTCGGCACTTTCCTGAAGCAGCTTGCGACGATCGGAGCGGTTGCGATCGACGAGCGGCTTTCGAGGCGTGGCGTAATCTTCCAGGTAGTCGACGATTCCTCCCTGGAGCGATTGGAGCTTCGCGACCTGCAGGGACACCTCGAGATACGCCGTGCGAATGAACCGCAACTCGCGCCCGAGGTCGGCGAGCTTGTAAATAGTGTAGCCGGAAACCCCGCTGAAGGTGGCCATGAGCACGAAAAAACCCAACACAATCCGGCCAGATATCGTTCGTATCGGCAGCACCCTCACGCTCCCAAGCTAGCACCATTTCCTGGGTAGACCCATGTAGGCGTAGATCCCCCTACCCGGGCAGCGTATACTTCCGTTGTTTTTCTGGAGGGAGCCGGGCATGCGCCTGCGCATCGTTTTCATGACATGGGCCCTTTGCGCCGCTGCACTTTCCGGCGCTAACGCCGCTAACGCGGCCAACGCCAAGCCCAAGCTAGCCGTGCTTGGGATCGAACCCCTAGACGAAGGTGACACCTCTTCGCAAGAACGGACGGCGTCCCTGGCCAAGTGGATTACCGATGGGCTTCGAGAACGCGCCGAGCGTGCGCGCGCACGGTATGACCTGGCACCAAACTCGAACAAGGAGCTCACCGAGGTCAAGCTGCTGTCTGACTGTCTCGATGAAGCGCGAGACTGCATGGCTGCGATCGGACGGGACTTGAACGCCGACTACCTCATGTTTGGTCGGCTGGAAAGAAGAAGGGATACCTACGCGCTCACCTTGCGCCTCCTTAACGTAGGTACGAAGTCGTTCGAGAAACAGAAGACCGACTCGACGGCGAGCACGTCGGCCAATGAGGCCACCATGCGACGGATGGCCTCGGCTGTCTTCGCCGAGCTCACCGGAATCCCCCTAGACGGCACGATTGCCATCGAAGCCAACGTCCCTTCGGGGACCGTATTCGTCAACGGTGAGCGTCGAGGGATGATCGCCGCGCGCACGGCGACGATCGAGGGCCTCCCCGAGGGACGCGCCCGCGTCGTGGTGGAGGCCGATGGCTACAAGCGTTGGGAAGGGCAGGTCGACGTGAGGCCTGGGGCGAGTGTCCGCTTGGCGGTGTCCCTGCGGCCAGATTCCGTTGAGCGCACCCCAACTCTCTCGGCGACATCGCCTCCCCCGTCTGACCGTCCTTCGGGAAGACCGGGCAAGATGTACAGGACTCTCGCTTGGACTTCTGCCGTGTTGACAGCAGGTGGCGTGGCAGCGTTTACGATCACGGGACTCAAGGTTCGATCCCTCGAGCAGGATAAGGAGGCCGCCATCCGCACGTCGTGGGATGACCCGGACGGCGGCATCACGGGCACGAGCGATGCCTGCAAGGAAGCAGACGAAAAGGGGTACGCGCCCGTGGACAGCATCTGCCGCGATGGAAAACGCATGGCCAAGATCACAAATATCCTGATCGGCCTCTCGGCGGCGGCGTTCGTGGCGACCGGGGTGTTTGCGTACGAGGGTTACATCGCCGCTGATAGGCCGCCACCAGAGCAAGCCCGCAAGGCTTCTTCGCGACGCGTGACCGTGGTCCCCGAGATATTCCCGACCGGGGCGGGCCTCGGAGCAGTCATCCAGTTCTGATCGCGTTCCTTAGCCGAAGACGGTCTAAGACCACAGCCCGATCAGCTTGCGGACTTCGGCGAGTGTCTCGGTCGCCACGGCTCGGGCCTTTCGCCCGCCTTCCCGAAGTATCTCTTCGACGCGCCCGGGGCTTGCGGCAAAGGCCTGCCTCTTCTGTTGAATGGGGGCTAGGTGGGAAACCACGTTGTCTGCGAGTACCTTCTTGCAGTCCAGGCATCCGATCGATGCCGACGCGCACCCCTCCCGGACCCAAGCGACCTGCTCCTGGCTCGAGAAAAACGCGTGCAACGAATGGAGGTTGCAGTTGTCTGGATTTCCAGGGTCCTTGCGACGAACGCGCTGCGGGTCGGTCGCTGCGGTAGCCAGCTTCTTGCGAATGACGTCGTCGGGTTCTCCGAGCGAGATCGTGTTTCCGATGGACTTGGACATCTTGGCCTGCCCATCGAGTCCGAGGATTTTCGGAGTGCTCGATAGGAGGGGCTGCGGCTCTGGGAAGTATTGTCCCCACCTGGCGGTGGACTTGCGACAGATCTCCCTGGCCAGCTCGAGGTGCTGCACTTGGTCAGCACCAACGGGCACGAGCTTGGCCTTGTAGAGGAGGATGTCGGCCGCCTGCAGCACGGGATAGTCGAACAAGCCGACGTTGATGTTGTCCTCTTGACGCTCGGCCTTATCCTTGAATTGAGTCATGCGCGCGAGCTCACCGAAAGGCGTGACAGTATTCAGGATCCAGCAGAGCTCGGCATGCTCGGGCACGCTCGACTGGACGAACAGCACGGACTTGTCGGGATCGATCCCGCACGACAGGAGGTCCGTCGCCATGTCGAGCGTCCGGCGGGACATCTCGGCCGGATCGTAGTTCTGGGTCATGGCGTGATAGTCGACGATGCAAAAAAAACATCGGTACTTCTCTTGCAGTGCTACCCAGTTGCGGATGGCGCCCAGGTAGTTGCCAAAATGCAGCTCGCCCGTGGGCTGGATGCCACTAAATACGGTTTCCATGGGTAAGTGCATACTTGTGGCGCTGTCCCCCGTCAACTAGACTTGAATTTCGTTGGCTTGGCGGGCGTCTTGTCACTCAAGAACGGAGATTAACCATGTTCGTGTTGAAGCATTGGATCGCGACGCTCCCCCTCGCCACCCTGTCAACACTCGGCTTCACCGGGTGTGTCGTTCACGAGACAGGGGGCGCGTACTATTCGACGAGCCGTGTCCACGCATCTGCTCGGATCTCTGTAGGCGACCCTGGAATTCTCTATGCGACCACGCTCCCGCCCGACCCCATCTACGAAGTCGTCCCACCGACCCCCTATTACGGGTGGGTCTGGATCGATGGCAACTGGCACTGGAATGGCTTCGAGTGGGTATGGGTCCCGGGGACATGGGAGGCACCACGCGTCGGGTACGTGTACATCAAGCCGTATTATCGCTACGAGGCTGGCTCGTGCATGTACGTCGCCGGCTACTGGGAGCATCATGAACGCGTCCCCTCGGGTGTCGTGATTCGTGACCACCGAGATGGTCGACCGGCGACCGGCTACCACGATCCAGGCCGCGTGATTGAGCGCGATCACCGCAGGGGAAGCACAGGGACCAGCGGCACGGGCTCGTACAGCGATCCTGCGGCCCAGCCAGCGTACCCAGGCCACTACGGCACGGGCAGCGTTACGCCTGCGCGGCCGGCATCCCCTGTGGTCCCCGCTACTCCTGCCGTCCCAGCAAGGCCGGCGACTCCTGCGTATCCCGCGACTCCTGCGTATCCCGCGACTCCTGCGT
>JACQUZ010000025.1 GCA_016210055.1 Deltaproteobacteria bacterium
GTGCAAGCACGTCGCGGCCGTGCTCTACGGCATCGGCGCCAGGCTCGATGAGCGGCCCGAGCTGCTCTTCAAGCTGCGCAAGGTCGACGAGAATGAGCTGATCGCCAACGCTGGGGCTGGTCTCCCGTTGTCCAAGTCGGGCCCGGCGGCGGGCAGGGTTCTCGAGGCGGAAGGGTTGTCGGAGCTGTTTGGGATCGACATGGGCGGAGCCGAGGTGGCGTTGGCTGCGCGCGCGGCGAAGGCGCCGGCGAAGCCAGCCCGCCGCAAGCGTGTTGCGAGGAAGACGCCGCAATCCCTGGCCCGGGGAGCGGTGGCTTTGGCAGCCCCGCGAAGGGCCGGCGGGAGCAAGACAAAGAAGTCGAAGGAATCGTCGGGACCCAAGGCGACGTCAAAAAGGAGCTCAAGTACGACTTCAAGAAAGAAGCCGCCGAGCGCGCGCACCAAGAAGAGATGAGCCGGTCCTTGGGTCGGCCTTGGCTCTCCCATCGGGGTTCGGTTAGCCAGGTTCGGTTAGCCAGGCCCCGATAGCGGGCGTCCTACAGTCCAGCGGCGGGTGGCTACTTGCCGACGCGCACCGCGCGCGGCCGCTTCGGCGGCGTCTGGGGCGGCTTCTTGTGTATCCGCCAGTCGTCGCGATGCTCGTCGAGATCGTGTCGCACGCCGTCCGTTCTGGTCGGAAGCTCCTTGTACTTGTCGTCGACGAAACCAATCATCTTGCCGACCTGCTCGATGCCGACGCTTAGCGCATGGCCGACTTCCTTCAAGAGCCGGCCCTCCATGGCGTGCATCTCGCCGCGTAGCCGGCCTTCCATGTCTTTCATCTCGCCGCGCAGCCGACCCTCCATGACGTGCATCTCGCCGCGCAGCCGGCCCTCCATGGCGTGCATCTCGCCGCGGAGCTCGGTGCGGAGGCCATCGATCTGCTGCTTCATGTCGCCGCGGAGCTCGGTGCGGAGGCCATCGATCTGCTGCTTCATGTCGGCGCGGAGCTCGCCGGCCTGCTCTTTGAGCTGCTCCCTGAGGTACTCACGCGTGATGGGTTCTTGGTCCAAGGTGACTCGATACTACGTGCGCCCTCGTTGGGAGGCAACGCGGTTCCTTTGGGAGGGAGATCGCGAAGGCAAGAACCCACCGCAGCTTCCCAGCGCAACCGGGTTCGGCTAGCCAAACCCCGATGTGAGGGGAGCGGCCGAGCCCCTCGGCTCTGCTTATCCGCGAGAAATCCGGCCTGCGGGCGACGAAGAAAACGGCCCCCAACACCTTCGTCCATCCCTTGATTTCGCCAGCATTGGCCAGGGGTTAGGTCGGTTTCAGTATTCGTGAAACGGGGCATTATTGGAGCTTGACGGCAATGTGCTTGTAATTTTCCACCGGCTTGCGCTACGAAGGTCAGCGGTTGGGTAGTTACTAGTGTCGACAAGCGCCCCGCTCCAGCAAGCAAGTTTCTTGATCCGCTGCCTCGTGATCCGACCGCGGGCCAGCGAGGTTCGTCGGGAAACGCGCGTCCCAGCGACGCGACTTCGCTCTGCTCACCGGCCGCCAGGCCGGAATGGAAAAGCTTCATCGACGAGCACCACGTGTCGTACTTGCCAGCAAAGGAAAGAACATGGAGTACACGAAGTTGAGATCGCGGAATCCTCTTCCCCTCGGCCTCCTCGGCCTGCTGTTCCTGGCGGGCTGTGGCCTCGACCTGTTTGGCGGCGGTAATTCCAACCTCGGAACGACCGGTCCTGACGGGCAGTGCATCCGTGATCTGGAGGCCCTCTCGAGCCTCCTCGTGCAGCCGAAAGAGTGTACGACCGGCGCTTCTTGTCCTAATGGCAGCTTTTGCGATACGGACCGGAAGGCGTGCTCGTTTCAATGCGCTTCTCAGAGCGACTGTCCCCACGGCTATTGCACTTGTGATGGGAGATGTCTCGCGGCTGACGCAGGACCCAAGGACACCGCGGCGGATCCGAGCTGTCCCAGAAACATCGAGCGCCTCAAGACCGAGATCAAGGGACGGGCGTGCCGGTTCCAGGAAGATTGCGGGCATGGGGCACGATGCGATGACTCCACGAAGACGTGCCAGTATGACTGCCTCGGTGTAGAGGGAGAAACGGCCTGCGGGGCGGGGAAGGTGTGCGACTGCTTTGGTCGTTGTGTCGCGCAGGGAGCAGACGACAATGCGACTCCCGAGGCGCAGCTTCCCGTGATGCACGTGAGCCCCAGGCACCACGACGTGGTGCTCGAGGCAACAAGCAAGTCCTGGGCGCCGCGGTCGGTGGATATCAAGGTGACGGCGGCGACCGAGAAAGTTGCGTTGGCGTACAAGCCGTCGCTGCACGTGAGGGCGGATGAGGGCCTGTACGTGACGTGTGATCCGCTGGGGCGTGACTCGGGGTTCGTGAGCGAGTCGTGCAGCTTGGAGCTCGCGTTCGGGGCGGCGCCATACGAGAAGACGCAGCGCATTTGGGTGCGGCCGCGGGGTGGGGTGACCGACTTGATCCCGAATGGCTCGTTCGAGCAAGGGAGCGGGGCGGACGGGGCCATGGGCTGGACGGCGAGTGATCCAACGGTGCCGGTTTGGGTGCCAACTGGAGGTAGCGTGGTCCCCAACGGGAGCTTCGAGCAGTCGGACGGTGGAAGCGGCGCGCAGGGTTGGACAGTTGCGAGCGATGTGGCCAGTACCTGGACGCGGGATACGACGGTTGTCAAGGACGGGAGCTCGTCGGTTCGCTTCCAGGTTGGGCCGAACGCGGACGACGGAACTTGGACCATCCTTGCGCGGCGGTGGGTTCCGGTTCCGACGCCGGGCAAGTATCAGGTGTCGTATTGGTACAAGAGCGATCAGGCCGCCGGCTCGAGTGCTCCGAACCTGGACGTGTGGACGTGGAACGACGGGGTTCAGTCGCGACCGATCCGTCTTTTCGCCCCTCTCGGAACCAATCCGTGGACGCGGGTGGTGGCGCCAGAGCCGCTCGTGGTCGAGGCGACGACCACGCGTATCGATCTCGAATTCATTACCCACAAGGGAACCGTCTGGCTTGACCAAGTCGAGCTGGTTCGGCTCGAGCAGAGCACGAGCACGACGGTAACCGGCTATCACTTCAAGCGGGACACGAGCGCGGTCAAGGATGGGGTGGCATCGCTGCGCCTGGACTTGCCCCGCAGCGAGACGGTGGGGGAGCGAAGCGTGACGGTCGATATCCCGGCGACCGGCGTGACAGGGAAGTACCTGTTCTCGCTTTGGCTGAAGGCAGACAATGCATATGGGCAGCCCTACGCGGTGGCGCAAGCCGTTGGGGGTGTGGCGTCGCAGGTGTCTTTGATGCCGTCATGGAGCGACGGGACGCACGATTGGGAGCGGCTCGTGGCGACGGCGCCGCTGGAGGTGAACGGTGCGGAGAAGGTTCGGGTGAATGTCGTGGGCAAGTACGGGACGACGTGGATCGACAAGATCGAGCTGGTGAAGATCGACGAGAGCACGGGGACGCTTGTGCCCGTGGTGAGCTTCGAGGGGACGGCCTCGCTCTTGGTCTCGTCGAAGGAGGTGGCGAACGGCGAGCAGTTGGTGACGTTCAGCGCGGCGGTGCCGGTGCCTGGAGCGCCGCAGCCGTTCGAAGGGGAGTACGAGGGGGTCCTCGAGGTGAACGAGGCGTTCGGTAATGGGACGGGGCCGGGGAAGGTGTCGTTGCCGATTACGGTCTGGGCGAAAGGCACGGCGGCGGCACCAGAGCTGTTCTTCCATGACGTGACCCGGACGATCGCCCGGAAGGGCCGGTTCAAGATGGGCGACGTGGTCTGGATCGAGGAGGGCGGGGCGACGGCGAGCGCCGATGACGTGTTGTTCGGGCGGGTGAAGGCGCAGGTGGCCTCGTCGTCGGCGCTGGTGCACAACGCGGCGGCAGGGTCCATTCGGGGCGATTTGCAGCTCGTGATTCCAAACGGAGTGGCGCCGATTGCCATGAAGTTCAGGGGTACCCGGAAGGGGGGCAATAAGGCGTGTGCGAGTGGAAGCGATTGCGGAGGTGGCTTCGAATGCGAGGCCACGGCCAAGATCTGCGTGCGCGGGTCGGATAGCGCGGTGGCCGAGGGGACCAAGGGGGCGTTGGAGCATAGGTTGTCGAGGGGGTGGAAGGATACGGTGTGGAACCTATTTGTGGAGACGGGGAAACTAAAGAGCTGGTTGGGACCGAGTGAGTTTACGGACGTTTACAGCACGGCGTATGAGCCGTATGGGATCATTGGGGATTATGCTATTGATTTAGACGATGTTACAGAGGGCGTCACTGGGTACGGGGCGTGCAAGGTCGATTTCATTGGATACGTCAATAGGGTGCGTTCCGCCGGCTATTCGAAGGTCCAGGTTCTGAACGGGACCGAGACGCTCAATGCTTATGATCCAGTAGTTTGTGACAGAGTTTTCCCCAACCCGGGCAGCTGGGAGCGACTTACGCATGTCGTATGCCTTGAGCGTGATAGCCGTGTGGAGCCGTTCCTGGAGAACGCGCGCCGTCTGGCTGGATTGGCAGGGAAATCGCCCGATTGCCAGCGGTTATTTGAGGCCTACAACAGGTTGGCTAGCGAGCAGTCGTATTCTTCCTATGACACGTGGCTTTCCGAGAAATGTACGTCTGCTCAGAAGTTGGTCGTCTACGACCCGAGCGATAGCAACAAGGCCATTGTTACCGATCGCATCTACAAGTGCGGACTCATACAGCCTTTTATTCAAAGCAACGTCGCCGCCGAAATCGAAGCCGAGCGCCTGCTGTGCTACAACGAGACCGCCAGCGAAGGTCCTGCCGTCCTCCGGTCCGCCTCGCTCGATAGAACCAAGGACGGCGTGCTCGCCTACTCTGGCGATTTCAGGTGCACGATCGGGGCGATTCCCTCTGCGGTTGGTCTTGTCACCGACCAAGACCGGGTCTCGAGGCCCGGGTACGTGGCGGCCCCGAACGTGTCCTTTGGCGAGTGCGTCAAGCAAATACAGAGGCGACCGACCGCATTGCCATCGATAACAAGCGCAACGGTTGCGTCGGTTTATGAGGATACCTTCAAAGGAAGCTGCTTCAGCCCCGCCAAGTTCTATCTTGCGACGACGTTGACGGTCGCCAATGGCTTGACGATCAAGGATTCAACAAGAGCCTATGGCAACCTCGTCAGGCTAATCCAGCAGTGGATTGCCCTTCATTCATTTGTCGCGAACCGTGCGCTCAATGAATACGAGTTGTCCGACATCTTGGGTTCGGCGACAAAGGGCACCACAACTGGGACCGAGCCGGCTCCAGTCGTTCCGGCCACCCGGGAGGAGATCCTCGACATCCTCGAGGCAGGCTGGGGCTATCTCCTAGACGGCAACGAAGCCGGTCCGCTCATGGCACTCACCCAATCCCAACTCGCCTCCCCCGACTACCGCGGCGCCTTGGCACCGGCCAACGCAAGTCACGACCAGGGCATTGGCCTCCCGGTCATGATGCTCGAAGGCCTCACCGCGCACTTGAAGTTCCTCGAACAGACCATCGATGACCAGGCGGGCGTCATCTATGCCCAGTGTGCCCGCTCCGGCGGCTCATTGGCACAGGCGCGAATGCTCGACCGGATTGGCAGCACGATCCGCCTGGCGCTCGCAGTGGAAGCTTTGGCAAAGAAGCTCGCAGACAAGGCCGGCGTCACGCCATGGACCGCCAGGTGGGAAAGCTCCCGCGCCGAATTGAACTCCGTGCGCGCCCGCGTGCTTGGCAAGAGCGTCGCGGTCGCCAAGTGCCAGAACCCCCTCGGGCTCGCGGAAAATGACCTGCCGCTCTTCTTCGGCGATCCGGTTGGCGACTCGTCGCGCTTCTTCGCGAGCTCCGACTATCTCATGAACACCTGGGCAAAACCTGCCGTGGAGGTGGCGACGAGCGCACTCACCATCGCCCGCCAGGCATGGCTCGAGCAGCGCAGCAGCAAGATCCAACAGCAAATGACCGACGCCGATGCTGCGCGGCGCCTGGAGAACCTCCAATCCGAATATGGCCGCATCATCGTGGACGCCTGCGGGCTCACCAACGTCGAGGCAAAGGACGCGGTCGCGCTCCTGAGTGACCCGGCGTCGGGCGTCACGCCGGACAACTGCTTCGTCGAGCAGACGCCCCAGTGTACGTTCACTGCGGATGACCTCTACAAGGCCGTCAACACGGACGCCGCCAGGTACCAGCTCTGCGTGCTCAATAGCCTGCGGGACAAGCTCGGCCTGGGAACCGTTGACCCCGAGTTGGCGACTGCCGCATCGAACTTCCGCAACGCGGCAGCGGCGGCCGGATTCATCTCGGCCGGGACGACCTTCACCGCGTCGAAGCTCTACAAGGAAGCTTCCTTCTGGGCGGCCGCCTCGAACGATGACATCCAAAACGCGCAGAAGTACTGCGCGGATCAGTTGGGTGGAACTTCCGACCTCCCCTCGCCATTTAGCTTCCTCGAGCGCGGTGCTGCGAACAGCTGCTTCCTAGGGGCTATCGGTGAGGCTGTGATGGCCGTGGTAGCAGCACAGAAGCAAATCGACATCCAGGCCAGCAGCCTCGCGGACAAGCAAGAGCTTTACGAGTCGAAGACTGATTACTGCATGAAGCAATATGAGCTCATCCAGGCTAATAACGAGCTCGCGGCGAAGTACAGGGACCACATGATCGCACTGCGCAAGCAGCGCGCCGCCAAGAGCCGCTTCGGAAGACTGATTAAGGCAGCAGTCTCAATCGGGGTTGGCGTCGCTATCGTGGCTGCTACTGGCGGTGCGGCTGCACCTCTGCTTCTCGGTGCGATAACAGTTACCGGCACGGGTCTCGTGCAGGGTGGCGTCAATGAGCTAGCGAGTGCCGGAATCGACGCGGCAGTCAATACGTTCTTGGACGCGACAATTTCCTGTTCTGGCTGCCAACAAGGCTTCTCCAAGAACGCCGAAGATGCCAAGTACCAATTCGAAACCGAGCTCCGCAGGAACGAAAACGCCCAAAAAATCCTCGCCTGCATGAGCGACACCAAGCAGGCGCTCATCGGCATCGACACCGCCTCTCTCGAGATTGACGCCGCCATGAACTCCGCGCGCGCCAAGATGCTCGAGATGAGGAACCTCCAGAACCGCGTGCGCCAGGCCGTCGTGGAAGGGCGCGCGGCCGTCGAGCGGGAAAAAGGGCGCAAGGTGCCCTCCATTGCCCACCATTACTGGCTCGACGAAAAGATCACCCGCTTCCGCAAGGACTTCGACTGGTCCCGCCGGCTCACGTACATGGCCATGCGCGCCGTCGAGTACGAATTCCAGCAGAGCCTGCCGCTCCGCGAGCAGATCCTCACGGCCACCCACCCGGACCAGCTCCACGACGCCATCCGCATGCTCGAGCAGGAGCAGGCCTCGCGCACCATCAACCGGCGACGCCCCGAGGAGACTACCCTCGTCATGAGCTTGCGCGACGATATCCTCAAGCTCGCCGATCGCAGCCAATCGGTGCCCGCCGGTGAGCGCAACTGGACCGCCACGCAGCGGTTCCAGCACCTCCTGTGGGAGAAATCGCTCGCGATTTACGACAAGACCGGCAAGTACCTCGGCCAGGGCATCAGCTTCCATGTCCCCGAAGGCGGCGCCCTCGAGCTCCGCTGCGCCGAGCGCCTCTGGCGCCTCGGTGCGACGATCCAGGGCAACATGCTCAGCACCTCGTCGCCGCACGCACCGGTGCTCCTCTACAAGCGCAACACCTTCCACAGCCACTGGTGCAGCGGCAAGGAAGGGGACGAGCCCTACCAGGTGGGCGCGCTCAACCCGACGGCGCAGCTCTTCCGCCCCGGCGCCGTCACCGTCGACGAGTCTGCCGCCGAAGGCTACAGCGCCGCGCTCCTCTACCCGTGGTTCAACGTGCGCCGCAGCGACTTCTACAAGAGCCAGTACCAGGAGGGGTCCTCCGAGGAGCTCGCCGGCCGGGGCCTCTTTGGCGAGTACGTCCTGGTGCTCCCCTGGAAGGGCCTCCTCGATCCCGAGAGCGCCCAGTTCCCAGGCGGGTTCCCACTGGAGCAAGTCGAGGACGTGTTGATTCGATTCGACTTCCTCTCCGTGGACAACGCCCCGGGAATCTAGCGTAAGAGGGACGGCCCAATGGTGACCCAGGGTCGCCATTGGGCCATTGGCCTGGAGAATTGCTGTGCGAATCGGTCGTTTTTCGCTCCTCATCACCGCGCTCGGCTTGAGCTTGCCCGCTCCTGCCTGGGCTGTGGGCAAGCCGGCCGCAGGATCGGTCTCGGCCCAGACGGTCAAGCTGCCCGACGGACCAGGTTCCGTCGCCGGGCTCTCGGACAAGGCATCGGTCAGTGTCTTCTCGGGACAAGTCGGCTACACCGTCCCCATTGACCTCCCGGCCGCGAGCGCTGGCCTTGCGCCTTCGCTCGGATTGGCTTATTCCGGCGAGCTCGGCAATGGGCCCATTGGCATTGGCTGGTCCATGAACTCCGCGCGGGTGCAAAGGTCCCTGCGCCAGGGGGTGCCCACCTACACCGACGCCGATGAGCTGGAGCTCGTCGGCATCGAAGGCGCTGGCCGCCTCGTCAAGGTCGCGCCCGGGCTCTACCACGTCGAGGGGCAAGGCCGCTCCATCAAAGTGCAATGGAACGGCGCCTGGTTCCAGGTCACCGACTCCAATGGCCTCAACTATTACCTCGGCCTGTTCGAATCCTCACGCCAGCTCGATGGCGTTCGAGTCGCCGCCTGGCATGTGACCAAGGTCGTGGACCTCGCCGGCCAGGTCATTGACTTCAATTACATCCAAGACAACGGCCAGCTTTACCTCGCCGACATTCAATGGGGCCCCAGCGTGAACGGGGCGCCGGCATTCCGCGCGGACTTCATCTACGAGGGCCGTCCCGACGAAGTCATTAGCTACCGCACCGGGTTCAAGGTGCGCACCACCCGCCGCTTGAAGCAGGTCAAGGTGCAGTCCTTTGGCGAGGTGCGCCGTCTCTATGAGCTGTCCTACGACGACCAGCTCTCCTTCAGCCGCCTCGTGGAGATCGTCGCCAAAGGGCGCGCTGGTGTTGGCGCGCTGCCGCCCCTTCGCTTTACCTACGCGTCGCAAGAGGCCGCGGCCGCCCTCAAGCTGAAAGCCACGGACGGGTGGACCCTCAACGAGCGCGGGGTGAGCTTCCTCGACGTCGACGGCGACGGCATGAGCGACCTCGTGCAGATGGAGATGGGGAACCACCTCTACAAGAAGAACCTCGGCGGCCGCTTCGACGTGGCGCGTCCCCTCGGCGGCGCCCAGTCCATCGAGCTCGAGGACGCGCGCCTGATGGACCTCGACGGCGACGCCCGCCCCGAGCTGGTCCGCATCGTCGACGACTCCTGGCGTCCGTTCCGATTGGACGGGGACACCTGGAAATCCCTCGGCGAATGGGGCGGAACGCGTGGCGTGCCGCTCCACAGCGCCGACGCGGTGCACGTAGACATCAACGGCGACGGGCGCACCGACGTCTTCAAGGGCACGGCCACGGGCAACCTGCTGTACTTAAACAGCACCCGCGGCTTGAAGGCGCCGATTAGCGTCCATCGCATTAGCCAATACGACGTGCGGGTCGAACCGGGCGAGGCCAACGTCCGCTTCCTCGACATGAACGGCGACGGCCTCGCCGACGTGGCCTGGTTCACCGACGAGTGGATCAAGATCTTCCTCGGCAAGGGCGACGGCACGTTCGTCCCCCATGATCTCGTGTTCTACCCCTGGAACCGCACCACCCTCGACGTGGCGAACCTTCAGCTCGCCGACCTGAACCGCGACGGCCTGGTGGACCTTATCCGCTTCACCGCCGGCCACGTGCTCTGGTACCGCGGCCACGCCGACGGCCACTTTGACCTCATGCCGCGCTACGTGGAGCGGCCCGAGGGCGCCGACGCGGACGTGGTCGTCACGCTCGCCGACGCCAACGGCAACGGCTCCGAGGACATCGTCTGGTCGTCGCCACGAGGCATGTGGCTCCTGGACCTGGCGGGCGCCACGTCTGCCGGGATGCTCGAGACCATTGACAATGGATTAGGCAAGACCAGCACCATCCGTTACCGCGCTTCGGCCCAGCTTGCGGTGGAGGCCGAGCTCGCCGGCGAGCCGTGGGCGAACAAGCTACCCGTGTCCATCCCCGTGCCCGTCGCCATGGAGATCGACGTCGGCGTGGGGCCGGTGCGCACCGTTCATTACGGCGTGCGCGACGGCTTCTGGGACGGCGAGGAGCGCCGATTTGGCGGGTTCTTGCAGGGTCGGCAGAGCATCGCCGCCGAGGAGGGCGCGGACATCCTCTACGAAGAGACCCGCTTCCACGCCGGCATGGGCAAGAACCGCGTGCTCCGCGGGTCACCCTGGTACGTGCGGCGCGAAAATGGCCTGGGGCAGGTCTATTCGGTCGCCATTAACGATTACGAAGCCATGGCCCCCGCGGGCCTTGGCGCCTTCCCATTGCTCCACAAGGGCGCGGTGACGCAGAAGAAGACCCTGAATTACGAGGGGGTGCCGACGCCCATCGAGACGTTGGCCACCTACGAGTACGACGACGAGGTGCGGCCCATCAAGGAGACGCAGCTCGGGCGCACCGACCTGACCGGCGACGAGGCGATCGTCCTCCGCGAGTACGCGAGCGACGACGCGACCTGGGTTAGGGACCGCGTCTGCGAGGAGCGGCTTTTAGACCCCCGGCTCGGGAACCCGGCGACGGAGATTGAAAAAGCAACGGTATCCCGGGCCCTCACCGTGTACGGCGGGCCGAGCACGACCAATCCAGGACGCTGCCAGGTCGGAAAAGGGCTCGTCCGCATGGTGCAGGGCTATCTCAAGGACGGAGCCAATCCTCGCTGGGTCGTCCTGGCCACGACGGAATACGACTCCAAGCACAACCCCACCCTCGTGTACAAGGACGGCGTCACGCGGAGCATTGGGTATGACGTGTACCGGTTGTTCCCGGTTTCGGAGGCCGTCCGGCCCAGCGACGCGGTGGAGCTTTCATGGCGCATTGACCAATGGGATTACGTGTTGGGCCAACCCAGGCGGCTCGTCGAGCCCAACGGCGTGGCGACCGAGGTCGCCTACGACACCCTCGGGCGTCCGCTCAACGTGGCCGTGGCCGGCGCGCCGGCGCACGTGCATTACAAGTATCAATGGGAAGCGCGGCCGCCGCAGACGGTGGTGTACCAGTTCGACGGCAAGCGTGAGGAGCTGACGAGCCTGGGCGACAGCTGGCAGCCCGGCAAGAAGTGGCGGCAGACCATCGCCGTGGCCAATGGCGGCGGCGAGGACCTGTTTAGCGCCACGCGCCTCGATACGAGTCAATGGATCATCAGCGGCTGGAAAGAGCGTGACCTCAAGGCCCGCGTGGTGCGCGTCGCAGACCCGTTCTATTACACGGGGAGCACGCTGCCGGTGTCATTACCCACTACGGGCATCGTGGTGCAGGAGCTCGAGTACGACGCCCTGGATCGATTGACGGTGCAGAAGCTCCCCAACGGGGCGCGCAAGTACCTGAGTTACACGGCGACGTGCCAGACCGAGACCACCGACGGTCTTGCGCCGGTCGTGTCGTGCGTGGACGGGCTTGGCCGCGTGATCCACACCGAGCGGACGGTTAATGGCGTGCAGGAGCAGGTCGACGCGATCCACGACGCGGCGGGGCGCATTACCGAAATGGCGCTCCAGGGTGGCCGTGCGCGGCACGGGTTCACGTACGACAGCCTCGGGCGCCTCGTGGCCGGGTCGGATCCGGACATTGGACACCGGAGCATGGAATACGACGACCGGGGCTGGCTCCTCCGGCACGTGAATGGGGCGGGGCAGGCGCTCACGTACGAATACGACAACGTGGGCCGAATCGTGCGCGGCGTGGGGGAAGACGGCTCCTCGTTTGCTTATCATTACGATATCCCAAAGACGGGCGACGCGGTGGCGGCGCAGACCTTGGGGCGATTGGCGTGGGTGGAGGAGCCTAATGGAGAGGCGCATTTCAGCTATGACGTTTATGGTCGCCAGCGGACGCTCACGCGGACGATTGAGGGGATTACGGCCAAGGAGACCGTGACCCTGGGCGTGTCGGGGCTGCCGCTCGAGGTGTCTTACGACGACGGCTTTGCGGTCACGTCGCGATTCGACAACGCAGGCCGGCCGGTGGGGGTCGGGGATCTTTGGGCCGCCGAGGAGATGGACGCGTCGGGGAGGATCCTCAAGGAGCGGTACGGAAACGGGGTGCGGCAGGTCTACGAGCGTGATTCGCTGGGCTTGGCGAGCAATATCCAGGTCACGCGTGGGCAGGGCGAGTCGATTTATGACGTGGGGATTACGCGCAATGCCTACGGTGCGATTACGCAGGTGGCGGATAAAGACCAGCGAGGGCTGAATCACTCGGCGGTCTTCCAATACGACGGGGCAGCGCGGCTCGTGGACGCGACGATTGGGTCGGCGGGGCCGTCGTGGGGTTTTGGGTACAAGTACGACGGGTTGCAAAACATGGTGTCCCGGGAGGTGCGGGGGACCGAGATCGCGGGGCTACTGTCGGGGAGCTATCGCTACGGCGAAGGGGGCAAGGGGCCGCGGCAGCTGACGTCGGTCTTCCGGCTCACGTCGGGGCAGGTGGTGAATCAGATTGAGACGGTCAAGAACGGGGGCGCATCCGACGCGGCGTCAATCGCCGCGTTTCCCGACGGGACCTTCATTTGGACGGCGGCGGACTTGTACTCCAATGGCCTGGTGAAGATGGATTATGCCGGCAATAGAACCGTGTACACGCTTCCCCAACCAGCGACACCCTCATTTATCTCACAGATTCAGGGTCCGATGGGCGTGAGCGTGGCGCGTGACGGCCAGAGCGCCTGGGTTGCGGACACGGCCGGGCACCGGATTCTCAAGCTATTGGCTAACGGCACGTTTAGCGTGGTGGCAGGAAAAGGGGGCGATGGCGGCTACAGCGGAGACGGTGGACCAGCGACGAGTGCCGACTTGAACGAGCCCACCGATGTGGTCGAAGCGGCGGACGGGAGCCTCTATGTCGCCGATAGCGCAAACCACCGGATTAGAAAAATCGCGCCCGACGGCACGATCACGACGGTCGCGGGCACAGGCGTGGGCATCACCAGCATTGGTGGTGCCGATGTCGGCCCAGCGCTGCAGGTGCGACTGTTGCCGGGTCATCTCGCACTCGGGCCCGGGGGCGAGCTATACATCACCAACTTCCACCAGGTCATGGTCCTAAGGAACGGGGTCATCGAGACCTTTGCGGGTACGGGCACAGCTGGATTTGGTGGCGACGGTGGGCCTGCGACGGCGGCGCAGCTTAAGTGGCCGGGGGACCTGGCGGTTGCGGCGGACGGGACGGTGTACATCGCGGATTCGGGAAACCACCGAGTGCGGGTGGTCGTTCCGTCGGGGCTAATCGATACGTTTGCGGGTAATGGCACGTACACGTGGTCGGGCGATGGTGGGCCAGCGAAGAGCGCTGGCGTGTACGCCCCTCTAGGCGTGGCCATCGACAAGGACGGACATGTCCTGATTTCCCCTTCATACTATGGAATACGCCGAGTCCTGAACAACGCCCAGGTGACCGCGTTCGATTACGACGGCGCCGGGCGGCAGGTGAGGCAGGGTGATCTGCGCCTGGTCTACAACGGCCTCGACGAGCTGGTGCGCGTGGAGCGCGGCGCTGAGGTGGTGGCGCAGCATTCCTATGGGTTTGACGGGCTGCGCACGGTGACCAAGGGTGGGAAGACGGGCGATCAATTCTGGTTCACGCCGACGTTGCGCCAATGGAAGAACGGCGAGCGTTGGCAGCGCGAGCATTACGTGCGGATTGGGGACCGGACGATTGCGCGGGTGACGCAGCAGACGAACCCCGGCGATCCCGCTAGCGGTGGCAC
>JACQUZ010000028.1 GCA_016210055.1 Deltaproteobacteria bacterium
ATGGGTGCTGGCGGTCCGCCTCCCATGGTTGCTGGCGGTCCGCCTCCCATGGTTGCTGGCGGTCCGCCTCCCATGGTTGCTGGTCGATGGCCG
The DNA here is from genome assembly GCA_016210055.1 of Deltaproteobacteria bacterium. GTDB lineage: Bacteria > Myxococcota_A > Polyangia > Haliangiales > SHYZ01 > JACQUZ01. Next base: position 94 of record JACQUZ010000028.1, read on the forward strand.
AGGTTGCCGACGACGCCGCGATTTCCGCGAGGCCCGCCGAGATGGCTGCTATTTCGCCGTCGCTCGCCTCTGCCAGGCCCGCTGACACGAGCCCCTCGGCGAGCCCTCCGGTCGCTTGGGCGCCTTCGGCGGCGCCGCCCTGCACCGAACGAATGGAGTACGCGAGGGCATTGGGGTGCACGGGCCAACGCAGGAATCGCTCGGCCGCATAATCGAGGGCGTCGAGCGCGGTACGTATGGGCCCCTGGTCGTCGCCAATCAGCACCACGGGACGTGGCCGATCGAGGGCCGTGCGGAGCGTGTTGGAAAGTGACAGCGCATCGCCGTGCTCGAGAGACGCGCGAAGCACCACCACGTCCGGTGGATCTCCGAGGATCTCACCGAGGGTCTCGTCCCCGCCGTCACCGCTTCGAATCTTGGTAAACCCCGCCTGCATGAGCAAGAGGGTGATCCCTTGAGCTTCGTCGGCGCTTGCAACCACGAAGATGCGCGGATCTGACACGGCCATGGGATCGTAGCTCAAGTCCGGGTCGGTCGGAAGCACCCCTACAAGGTCGACATCGGGTCGATGTCCACGCTCACCCTCACACCACTGCTTCGCGGTAGGTCGGTGAGGAGCTTTCTCACGAGGCAACGAAGGGCCACGCGATCGTGACCCTTGGCCCACAGGTGCCAGCGCGTCTTCCCGCGCAGGCGCTTAAGCGGTGCTTCCGCAGGACCAAGGATGGAGATCCCGGACGTGCCCTCCTTCTCCAAGAGAACTTGGGCACGGGCGGCCAACTCATCGGCGATCCCCCGCACGTCCTTCTCCTCGGCGCCGTCGAGGCGAATCGCAATCAGGCGCCCTTCGGGTGGATAGAAGAGCTCGCGCCGGGACTCGGCCTCGGCGGCGAAGAACGCGTGGTAGTCGTGCGCCTGCGCGCAAGCGATGGCAGGGTTTTCCGGCGCAAAGGTCTGCACGAGGACGCGGCCCGGGCGATCCCCTCGGCCAGCACGCCCAGCCACCTGCGTCAAAAGCTGAAACGTGCGCTCGGCGGCTCGGAAGTCCGGGAGTGACAGCCCCGTGTCTGCCAAGAGCACCCCCACCAGGGTGACGCCGGGGAAATCATGCCCCTTGGTGACCATTTGGGTGCCCACCAGGATATCCACCTCCCGAGCGGCGAACCGGTCCAACACGGCCCTTAGGCCACGCCCTGCGGCGGTATCTCGGTCCAAGCGACCGATTCGGGCCCCAGGAAAGCGCCTTGCGAGTGCGTCCTCGATGCGCTCAGTCCCAAGGCCAAGCCGACGAATGGACTCCGTTCCCTTGCACATGGGGCACTTTAGCGCGATGGGCTCCGCGTAGCCGCAGTAATGGCAGCAAAGCCGCTCACCGATGCGATGGTACGTGAGGGACACGGAACAATGTGGGCACCGGAAGGCGTGGCCACATCCCACGCACACCACGAAGGTGGCAAATCCGCGGCGATTGAGGAAAAGGATCGCCTGTTCCCCGGCGCGAAGCACGTCGTCCACCGCCTGGGCGAGGGGCGCTGTGAGCATCGACTCCGCGTCGGGACGATGAATGCGAAGGTCGATGAGCGTCACTTCGGGCAGTGGTCGCGCGGTCGCCCGGGATCTCATCTCGAGCAGGCGGTGGCGTCCAATCAATGCGTTTTGATAGCTCTCCAGCGACGGCGTGGCCGAGCCCAGGATGCACGCCGCAGATGCCCGCTTCGCCCTAACGAGGGCGACGTCCCGCGCGTGGTAACGCACCCCCTCCTCTTGCTTGAAGGACGAGTCGTGCTCCTCGTCGACGACGATCATCCCCAAGTTGGCGAGGGGCGCGAATACTGCCGACCGCGCACCGAGCGCAATGCCGGCATGTCCCTCGCGCAGGCGCCGCCACTGATCGTATCGCTCGCCAGGCGAAAGCCCGCTATGGAGGACCGCCACGTCGTCACCGAATCTTGCGCGGAATCTCCCCGCGAGCTGCGGAGTTAGGGCGATCTCCGGAACCAGGACGATCGCGGTGCGCCCCCTGCCCCTCACCTCGGCGATGGCGCGCAGGTAGACTTCCGTTTTTCCCGAACCGGTGACCCCGTGGAGCAGGAACGATTGGTAGCTGCCGTCCCGGACTGCGCCCGAGATCACGGCGAGAACATCAACTTGTTCCTGGGTCGGAGCATGCGGGGAAGGGCTAGGCGAGGGCTGGGAAATAGGATCCCGCGCGCGCGCGCACTGGGCGGCCGTGATCAGGCCCGCTTGCCTGAGCGCCTTGATGGCAGGCGCTGCCCCCTTGACCGTTCTCGCTAGCTCCCTTGCTTCAACCGGGCCGCCACGCTGGGTGAGGATTGTGAGAACCTCTTGGCGTCGCGGGGAACGCGCGAGCATGGCCTGCTCTTCCGGCGTCGGAGGACGCGCCAGCGCGAGTGTCGTGACCATGCGCGCCTTGACCCGTGGTTCGGTCTCGCCCCAGGTCTCCTCAGCGAGCCCGAGGGAAAGGAGCTGAGCGAGACCTTGGGCATCCTTTCCCGTGACGCGCCGCTCTTCATCTTCCAAGGCGGCAAGCAGCTTGCGGGCACCAAGGGAAAGGGCATGAGGTGCCTCACCGCGTAGGGCCGCCTTCCCTTCCTGGGTAAGGCGCACCTTTCGGAGGGCCAAAACGCCAGTTCCTGCCGGAAGCGCCGCGCGCAGGACTTCGCCGGGCGGCGCTTCGTAGTACTCGGCGACCCACAAGCAGAGGTCGATGAGCGATTGGTCCAATGCTGGGGATTCGTCCAAAACCTGCCTTAGGGGCAGGATCGCTCCCACGTGGGCTGGGGCCTCGGCATGAATGCGCACGACGACGCCCGTTACGCCCCTTGGCCCGAAGGGGACGAGGACACGCGACCCCGCCTGCACCTCGGTTCCCAGATGCTCTGGGACGGCGTAGTGGAACGTGCCCCACACGGGCAAGCCTACGGCAACCTCGACGGTGCGACGCGGACCGAGCGCGGACGCTGTCCTGGGTTCCGCTTTCACCTCCGCTCTGCCATCTCCCTGCACAACGCCCTCACGCCATCGGCGAGCTCAGGCCGCCTGAGCGCGTAGGCCAAGTTCGCCCGCAAGTAGCCCAAGCGATCCCCGGCGTCGTGGCGCTCGCCGTCGAGCGTCGCCGCGATGAGCCCCTTGCTCTTGGCAAGGCCATGCAGGGCATCGGTGAGCTGTATTTCACCCCCCTTGCCGGGCTTCGTTTCCGCAAGGATGGGCCAGATGTCTGGCGGCAGCACGTAGCGGCCCACGATGGCCAGGCGGCTTGGGGCCGTTCCTGGCGCTGGCTTCTCGACCATGTGAGAGATCCTCACCCGCCCGGGCGAAATCGGGTCGCCCGCCACCACTCCATAAAGATGCTCCTGCCCGGCGGGGACTTCCATGACGGCCACCGCGCCAAGTCCGGCCGCTTGAAAAACGTCGATGAGCTGACCTACGGCAGGGCGAGGGGCGTCGTACAGGTCGTCCCCGAGCAACACCGCAAAGGGCTCGTCACCCACGACGTCGCGGGCGCAGAGCACCGCGTGCCCAAGGCCTAGCGGGTGCTTCTGCCGCACCGACACCAAGCGTACCATGCTCGAGATGCGCGCGAGCTTCTCAGCAAGCTCCTTTTTCCCACGCGCGGCGAGGGTGTGCTCGAGCTCATAGGCCACGTCGAAGTGGTCTTCTAAAGACGACTTGCCCCGCCCGTTGATGAGGACGATTTCTTCGATTCCCGCCTGCACGGCCTCTTCGACCACGATCTGGATCGTCGGAGTGTCGACGATGGGGAGCATCTCTTTCGGGATCGCCTTGGTCGCGGGCAAGAAGCGGGTACCAAGCCCAGCCGCGGGGATGATGGCCTTTCGGACTCGCATCGATGGGGCAGGATAGCAGAGCTTCGCGGGCGGGGTCGGATCCTTATGCGTGACTACCTGGCCGAGTACTCACCAGAGTAGGGCCGGGCGGTCTTGCAGTAATTCACCGCGGCGCAGGTCATGTTCACGTGGAGCATGCCGCCGGCGCCCTGGCATTTTTCCGCATAAACCCCGTCGGTGCAGGCCCCGTCTAGGCAGCATGCCCCCACGGTGGGCTCTACGGAGCGACACTCGACTTGGCTGCACATTCTTCCGGCGTAGGCGTTGCCGCCCTTCAGCTCGCAGGCCTTGATTTCCACGCCCTCATAGCAGATCCCGCGGATGCAGCAGGCACCCTGGGTGTCTCCGGGCTCCTCGCCCGGGGCGCAGTAGTTGATTTCGTGGCAGGACTTACCGGCATGCGCAACACCGCCCGACGCCTTGCACGCGTCGACCTCCACGGGGCTCTGGCACCCATCCTTGCCGCAGCACGCCCCGGTGATGGCGGGCCGGCACTCGTTGATCTGGGCGCACGTCTTGCCGACGTGGAATTCGCCGCCCGCCGCCTGGCATTCCCGCTGCGGCAGGAAAGTGCAGCCCTTGGCCGTACAGCAGGCGCCCCGTGGGTTTACGTCTTGCTTCTTGCAGGTGGACGAGCAGCCGTCACCATCCACCGTGTTGCCGTCGTCGCACTCCTCCGTAGGCAGCACCACGCCATCGCCACAGCATGGCCCCACCTGGCTCACGGAGATCGTCACGATGGGGCACTGGGTGGCGTCGCCGTTCGAATCCTTGCACAGGCCACCCTGGCAGGTTTCTCCCGGATTGCAGTCAGACGCCGCCTGGCAGTGGCACAGTGACTCGACGTCATACCGCGCATCGAAGCACTGCTCCACCTTGGCGAGCCACTTCTCGCCGATGCTGGAGACGAACATCTTGCTGAAGAAGCGAATCGACGGCAGCAGGTTGCTGAGCGACAGCTCGCCCGTCGGATCGATGAGCATGGCGGTCCAGTTGAACGTCGGTTGCCCGCCCACGTTCACCACCAGGCTGGGGAACTGGCTGGCCAGGAGCCCCGCAAAGGTGGACGCATTGGTGCGCAAGCAGCCCCAGGCGTGGAGCAGGTTGGGCATGATGTCCGTGCACGGGAACGTGGTGGTGACGCCGGTCTGCGGATCCTTGTACTCGCAGGTAAGGTTGGACAGGCTCCCCTGGGCATTCTGCGCCCAGTCCGTCCACAGCTGTCCGTTGATGCACAGCTGTTGCGAGGACCAGATATCCAAGCCAATGTCGGTACCCCAATCGAGCACATCGTTGATGCTCCCCGTGAGGTCGTCGTTGGTGGGCGCCGGCGGGTTGTCGGCGTGGGACTCAAGCTCGGGGAAGCACCAGGCCAGGAGCTCATCGAGCTCGTCGTAGCTGGCGTTAATGTTGGGGTCCGGGTAACGCGTGACCTTGACGGGCTGGTAATTTTCGACGGCCCCAGCGTTCATGGAGCACTGCGCCTGGTATTGCGCTTCGAGGCCCGGCTGGTACCAGGTCTTGTTGGTCGAGGCCAGATCCCACATGTCTTTCCATTCCCAGATCGTGAACTTCTTCACCTTGCCCAGGAGCTTGAGCGCCAGCTCGATCTTGATACCCGCCGCCAGGTACGCGGATAGCTCGAGATCCGACAGGGCGTAGGTGCTCACGGCGTGCATGGGTGCCTGCACGTTGCTCATGCCCCAGGTGATCTGCTCGGCGAGCGGGATTCCCCACTGGGGAACGCACAGCCCGTTGTCACAGGTGAGGCTCGCAGAGCAGTCACTCGCCACCGCGCAGGTCTTGACGCAGGCACCCTGGTGGCACGTCCGTCCCGACGAGCAGGTGGCCGGGGCGGACAGGCCCGCCGGATCGCAGGCGCAGCTATTGGAGCCGGTGGCGGTGTTGACGCAGCGGTTGTCCTGGCAGTACTCGCTGGGGGCGCAGTCGGTGTTGTCGGCGCAGCCGCAGGCCGAGGCGTACCCGGCGCTCAGGGGGCTGCAGCCGGGCCCTTCCCACCCCACGACGGTGGGGGTGATGCTTTCCACGCACTGGTACGGAAGCCACGTGCCCTTGCGACCGTGGCCGCCCTCGTTCTTCCATTCGAATGGGATGTGCTGGGACGGCATGGGCTGTCCGTTGTCGCTCGACACGATGGGCGCGCCCGTGAGCGGATTGGTCGGTGTCACGCACCCGTTGGCGCTTGTGGCCACCCCGGTGTACGAGGGGAGGAACAGCGTGACACTGGTGCCCGACGGCGCCGGGATGTGCTTGAAGTTCCAGCACCAACCAATGGACGTGCAGGCGGCTTCGGTCTTGAGGAGGGCTGCTTGGGCCTTGGCCAGGTTCAGCTCGCCCGTTCGGTGGTTGGGGCGATGGATGGTTTGGATGTGGTAGCTCGAGGGGACGGTCGTCGGGTACACCCGGGACACGGCGTTCCCAAAGGCGAACGATCCATCGGCGTTGGTGATGCTCCGCTCCTGGAACGAGAGCGGGTTGTCCCGGTAGGTGGCCACGCACTTGTAGTCCTCGGGCTTGTCGTTTTCGCACTCTTCCTGCGTAAGGTCGTACAGGGTGTGGGTGACGTTCCCCCTCTCGTCACGAAACTCGCAGATGCCCCGCTGCTCGCAGGCGCTCACGGGTGCAAAGCCATCGGCCACGTCCAAGCCGCACTTGGCCTCGGCGCAGGTCTTGCCGGCATTCCAGGTGGCCTGGAGCGGCACCTTGCCGACGAGGGCCAAGAGGTTGTCCGCCAGCTTGTTCCCAATATACTTGCGGAAGCTCTCGATCTTGGCCGCCGCTTCGGTCTTGGCCAGGCACTGGTCCTTTTTGATGCCGGTCCAGTCGTCGATGCAGAGCTTGAGCTTGCCCATGGACACGCAGCAGGAGTTTTTCGAGTCGCGGGTGCACGAGTAATTCCCCTTGGACTCGGGATACAGCTTGTTGGAGCAGCTATTGGTTTCCTCTTGGCTCCAAACCGCCGTGCACGGCTCATCGGCCGGTGGATTGCTGTGGAGAAGGGTCTGGGCCAGGGCGTAGTTGAGGTCCACCAGGCCGCCGTATCCGCCGGGCGCCAGGTTCACGCCCAGCCCGATACGCGCGAAAATGCCCATGCGCAGGAACTTGGACAGGTTGAGGCCAAAGAGCAGGTCAGCGCCAAGCTCGGGCTTCACGTAGGCCTTGGTGCCGTTGTCCTCGGTCACGTCCGGGCCCTGGAAGGCGTGCATGTTGCGCAGGAAGTCCGCTTCGCTCAGGTGCTCCGAGGCGGGCAGGTTCTTGTTGATCTGGTCCTGAATCCGCTTGCGCAGCTTGAACGCCTCGTGGAGCCAACCCACGCCCGCGGCGAGCTTGAAATAGGGGATGATGGTGGCGCCCGTGAAAATCGGGATGGCCGGCAGCGTCTTTTCAATGGGCTTCATCTTGAGGTCCAGGTTGAGACCGGCGGAGATGACCGCCGCGCTGTCGTTCTCCCAGCCGACGTCCACGGTGGTGCGGGGCCACTCTTGGGTGGTGCCGCTTTGCGCCGACGTGTACTGGAATGGATAGAAGCTCTCGATCAAAAACTCGCTGCCGCTGATCAGCCCATCGCCTGACGAATCCAGGCCGCCGAGCTGCGTGTCGTCCACCAAGTGGAAGACGTCGTACTTGTTGACCGTGCTCACGTTGATTCCACCGCCCGACGAGCCGAGGGCCGTGATGCCAAAGGGCGCCTGGGCGTTCCACGCGCGGAATCCGTCGAGCTGAATGTTCGCTTCGACCGAGGGTAGGATGCTGAGGGTCTTGCCGAAGGCCTCGACACCAAAACCGCCGGAGCGGAATTGGGCGCGCCGCTCGACGCTCAGGTTGTGCGACGAATAGCGCGCGCCAATGGATGCCTTGCCATTGGCGAGGTTGGCCATTTGGGCATAGACGCCGTGGCCGCCGTAGCCCACGCACATGTGGAGGGCCGGCCTAAGCGTGTCGTAGGCCCCCAGGTGATACCCCTCGGTAAACTTGTTTATGTACTGGCCAACAAGGGCGAGGATTTCAGCGGCGTTCTCCAGAAAGTCGGTGATGTTCCCCATGACCTGCAGGGCCTGGGCAAAACCCGTGCTGTTTAGGAAACTGAGGGCATTGTCGAGCCATCCGATGAGCTCGAGGGCAAACTTGACTTGGGCGGTGCGGTCGTTCTTGAACACGTCCTCGGGCGCCCAGACGAGCACCTGCTGGTTGCTGCAACCCGTGGTGTCCGCCTGGCAGTGATTCGTACACTGCTCCCGTGTCTTGTCGGTGGTGTAGAGCACGCTGGCGCACTGGGTCTGCCAGGGGCTCTGACCGTCCTTGCAGGTGCACCTGCCTTTCGTCCACTCCTCGTTGGCATCTGACTTGAGATTGGTCAGCTTGGTGGTGGCCTTGGTGAAGATGGACGCCAGGAGCTGGATCGAGTCGATGAGCTGGAAGTGATTGGCGACGTTCTGGTAGTCGGGAACCTTGGGGATTTCCGACCACAGGGGGCGTGGTGGAACACCCGCAGGCTCCGGGTCGCAGACGCTGGGCTCTGGCAAGACGACAGGGCCCCCGTGGGATTTAGCGACGGCAAGGACTTCCAACGACTGTTCCATGAGCACTTGGGTCTCAATGGGTTGACTGGTCGTTCCTACCTCGCGCGAGCGACAGGCGGATAACACTCCAAGCAAGCAAAACACGGCGTGAGCTGATTTCAGGCGCATTGGCGCGAACCGCTAGCAATGGGCAGGCCACCCATGCAGGGCGCCGCGGGAGCCATGATCACGATATTTCGCAGGCTTGGAAGTTGGAAGGGGACGTCCCCGCAGCCAGAATCCGACGCCACGCGAGGTTTTTTCGGGGGCTGCTACAGGGCTGCTACCGCCATGCCGCTCGGCTGCCCACGTGCCTGCATCGTGATTTGTCGCGGTGCTTCGCCGGCTGCCTCAGGCGGCCTTGGGGGCTCACTTGGATCTGGTCCTTATTCAAACAGCACCCGCACCGAATCAACGGCTTGACCCAGCCGAGCCTCGATCACGTGCTCACCGCGCGAGGGGCGCCATGTCCCCGCATCGACCCCATCGATTCGCCAAGACACCCGCGCGTCCGATGGTATTGCCCTAAAGGGGGGTACCTGCCGCTCTAATGGACGGTGGGGGTCGATGGTGAAACGCGCTCCATCCGCCGGTGCGACAATGCGAAGTCGGCCATCTCCGACGGGGGCAGGACACGAGTGGGGATCGGTGAGGCCTTGGGCTCGGGCCCAGCCCTCGAGCACCTCCGGGTAGCGGACCTGAATTCGTCCGCACGCGTGGTGATGCCAGGTGCACGGCTCGGTCGGAGCGGTTCCCATGAGGAAGCGCTCTCGCTTGCGCGCCGGACAGTGGGGGCCCGGGCGCATGCCAGACAGGGGGCAGACATCCGCCTCCTCGATCCCATCTGGGCGCGGCGGCGGCGTGGGATCGCCGAATCGCGCCGCCAGCGCAGCGAATGCAGCGCGGAGGAGCGGCGTCGCTCCTCGCATCGCCATGATCTGGTGGGTCGGCGAGCCGTCGAAGTTCCCTGCCCACACACCTACGGTGTACTCGGCCGTGGTACCGAGCGCCCAGTTGTCCGTGTACGCGCGGGTCGTTCCAGTCTTGAGTGCCACGGGGAACGGCAGGTGGAGGGGTACCCGATCGCCAAACATCGGCCGGCGCGCGTCGGGGTCAGACAGGATATCGAAGATCAGCCAGGCGATCCGAGGCGAGAAGACCTGGTTCCCGGTGTTCGCAGGTGGATGCCACGCGGTCCCCGTCGGAGACAAGGCGACCGTGACCCCGGTCGCGGACACGGCGCGCCCCATGTTTCCGAAGGCAGCAAATGCTGAAGTGAGCTCGAGGAGACGGACCTCGGCCTCGCCAATCGCCAAGTTGACTCCATAGCGCTCGTCGGGCCAATCGAGGGTCTTAAGCCCCGCCTTGCGAAGTCGCTTGAGAAGCGCAGGCACGCCCACGCGCGCAAGGGTGTGAACGGCGGCCAAGTTGTATGATCCAGCCAGCGCCTCACGATAACGGGCGAAACCATGCTGCTTCACATCGAGCGTGTGGTCGCTCCGCACCTCGCCGGGCAGGACAACGTCAAAAGCGACGGTCGCCGGCGCGTCGCCTCGTTCGAGCGCCAGTGCGTAGACGAATGGCTTGAGCGTGGAGCCTGGCCGCTGCCTCGCGAGGACACCGCTCGTGGCTCCATTCCGCTTGGCGTCGAAGTAGTCGCGCGATCCGACAAAGCCCAGGACCGCGCCGTCGCGGTTTCGCAGGACGACCAGCGCCGCCTGAGAAATGCCCAGGTGTGCCGACTCCTTCAGGTGCTCCAGAGTGGCTACCTCCAAGGCCTCTTGCAGGGGACCGTCGAGCGTGGTGCGCACGGTCCCGGCTCTCCGGAATTCCGGCGGGAGGGTGCCCGTCACCCAGTCAACGAAATGAGGCGCGCGGAATTCCGGGCGGGCCCGAGCGAACACGAGTGGCGTGCGCTCGGCCAGCTCACGGTCTTCTTTCGCGCAGAAGCCGTGCCGCTCCATCAGCTTGAGGACATGGCGGCGCCTGCGAAGCGCCCTATCGAGATGACGAAAGGGATCGTAGGCGTCTGGGCCACGGGGGAGCACGGCCAAGAGCGAGGCCTCGCCGAGTGACAGCTCTCGTGCACCTCGCCCGAAATAAAAGCGCGCGGCGGCTTCTGCTCCCCAGGCCCCGTGACCGTAGTAGGCACGATTCAAGACCTGCTCGAGGATCTGCCGCTTGCTTAGCGCCCGTTCCAAGCGTCCGGCCAAGACCATCTCCCGCAGCTTGTTGCGAAAGCCGCGGGACCTTGGCAAGGCCATGCGAACGAGCTGCATCGTGAGGGTTGATCCTCCATAGGCAAGGCGGCGTGCGCGAAGGTCCAGCCAGGCGGCCCGCAGAAGCGCCAAGGCATCGACGCCTCCATGCGAGGTGAAGCGGTGATCCTCGGAGGCCACGGTGGCGTCTTGCAGGTGTTCAGAAATGCGATCAAGCGGTACCCAGGTCTCACGAGTACCTGCACCACCTGACCTTTGGCGGAGCACGTTCCCTTGCTGATCGAGCACCGTGAGCGACGACGTGCGCTCGGGGGCGAGCTTCTCAACGGGGAAGCGTCCGAGCCTGACTGCGACAGCAAAGACAAGGAAGGGCAGGATGGCGAGCGCAGTGAGCGCCAACGCAATCCGCAAGAGCCAGCGATTCCAAGCTCGCGATGGTACGCGGAGCTTCAACGACCAGCGACCTCCAAGGTCGTCATGGCCGTGCGGGCGTTGATCTCGGGTCGGTACATTTCCTCGCCGCTTGCCGCTGGGGCGACGAATTTCCCGGCCGTGGTCACTCGGGCCAGGTACTCGAACGTGTGCACGCCCTTCCATGCGTGCTGGGTGAAATACCCGACTCGCTCGTCACGGAGCTCTTGGTACCCCCTTGACCACCAGGTGTCGTCCCAATCGCCCTCGTCTTCCTCGCCGTCGTCGCTCTGCGCAGGCCGAACAGGACGGCTGACCGAAGCGGTTCGCAAGCGCGTGTTGATGGGCTCAAAGGCAGCCGGGAGGCGGTCCACGATGGCCAGGTGGTTCCGGTCCTCCGGCGCGAGGTAGGTCACGCGCACCCGAACCACATCGCCGACGCGAAAGCTTCCCTTGGGTTTCCCCGTATCCGGGTCAAGCAGCTCTCGACGCACGGTGAGCTGATTCCCCCGCTCAGCCTGGTGCGCCAGGTCTCGACGAAATCGGAGCTGCGCGGACCAGAAAGCACGACCGCCTTTGACTTGCACGCGCAGCGGAACCTTTGAGGCGATCACGCTTGCGAGCGGAACAGAAAGACGCTTGAGCCCTCCGGCGGCGCCCGAGAGGCGTTCATCCAAGAGCACCTTGTCGCCCAGCGTCACGATCGCCTGCTCAGTCGCTTTCGGTCGGTCCTTCGCGTAACGGGAAAGGGCGACCAAGGAATACAAGTTGTCCTGGGTGGTCTCCCAAGCTCCACCTCGGCGCTTGGCCACGAGGCCGCGCACCAGCTTGGGAACCAGCGGGCTGTCAGGGCGGAGCGCGAGAAACGTGTCGAGAACGATGGCCGTGGTGCGCACGTCATCGCTCATGTAATAGGCAAGACGCTCTCCCTCAGGTTCCCGTACGAGCGCGCGCTCACCATCGAGCTCCGCCTGTGCCTCCAGCTCGTCGAGAAGCTTGGCTACCCCCGGATCATTGGGACCCAGCGACGCCGCGAGCGCGCGCCCAAGGAACGCCTTGCCGAACCGTGGCAGGGCGTCCTCTTGCTCAAGCAACTTGGCGGCCGCCCCGGGCTGCGGCCGGTTAAGGAGCGCGAGGACGTGCAAGGCGAACGCGCGCCCGCCCAGGTCTCCAAGCTCGTCGTGAATCGGGCTCTCTGGAGAGCCCCGCGAGAGGGACGCGATCAGGTAGCTTATCCCAGCCTCCAGCCGGTGGTTGTCCACGGCGTGGCCCGCCTGCCTGGCAAGATGCAGCCCCCAGAGTGCATAGGCAGTCAAGTACGGTTCAGCTTGGCCATTGGGCCATAACGAAAAACCGCCATCGGCTGCCTGGTGGCGCCCTATCTTTTCGATGCCGATTTTCAGGAAGCGCTGCAGTGCAGGCCCGTCGAGGCCCTCCAGGGCCAGGGCATGGGAGAGCTCTTCCACCATCACCAACGGGATCACGCGGGATGTCGTCTGCTCCAGGCATCCGTACGGATATTCAATGAGCTCACGGAGTCCTTCCTCCATGCCTGCGAGCCCGTGTGGGTCGAGCGAGACCGAGAGGACCGACGTGTCGATGATCGCCCCTTCGGGTACTTTCGGGACAAGGTCCACGACGTCCCCCGACCCTTCACTCAGGACTTCGGTCTCGTAAGGAGTTGGCGGGTGAACCGGCAATGTGACTTCTAAGCCATCCTGCTCGTCAGCAAGCCTTGCGGTGAACTTCAAGACAGCCTGCCCCTCGCGCGTGGCCTTGACGGGGAACATGACCGCCACTCGCCCGCCCTGAGGTACCTGGACTTCCTTTTGGCTTGGCCCGACGAGCTCGACGCCTTGTGCCAAGACTTCCACGCGCGCGATCCCGGGCTTTCCGGTCTCATTGTGAACCACGACGCCGCCATGCGCTTCGTCGCCCGACGTGAAGAATCGGGGGTACGCCGAATGGACTTGGAATGGCTTGGAGACCTTGAATCGGCGATCCCCGGAGCCAAAGCGATCTCCCGCATCGGCAGCCACGGCCATGAGTCGGAACGCGGTGAGGTTGTCAGGGGCCGAAAGCTCAACGCGGGCGTGTCCGGTCGAATCGGTTTGCAGGGCTGGGTTCCAGTACGCGGTGGCGACCATGCGCGAGCGCAAGGTGCCTGGTCGCCCTGCCGCGTCGCCACCGGTCGCCAGGCGCTCCTGATCCGGCTCGGGAATCTGGATGAGTCGCTCGATTTGACTCGCCGTCGAAACCGCGAGCCCCCAGGGCGCGTAAAATGTCGTCAGCGGATCGGGGGTCTTGAAGCCGACCAGGGAGAGAACCCCTTCATCTGCTGCTGCCACCGAAACCTCGGCGGACACCGGCTTTCCTTCAGCGTCTCGAACGGTGATGGTGGCCGCCACGGTCTCTCCTGGCCTGTACTCCTCGCGGTCCGTGGTCACGCTCACTTGCAGTCGGCGCCCTTCCTTGACTTCTACTGGAAGATTGATGAGGCCCATCTTCAGGACAGGAAGGCCTCGGGCGCCTGGGCCCGACCGACCCCGGGCAAGGAGCACCGACGCGTACACGTTGGGCCCGAAATTCTCGCTGATTGGGACCTCGATGACCTCTTTTCCCGGCTCCAGCTTGAAGAGGCGGCGCTCGAGGACCCCCTCGCGCTCGATCGTCAAGAGACCCGTGGCTTCGCCAACTGGGGTCTTGAGGAGCAGCCGCGCGGTGTCCCCTGGCCGATAGCTCTCCTTGTCGGCGACGATGTCGAACGTGGCTCCGTCGCTGGCTCGCCAGCCCGCGTCGCCACCGCCCCATGCCCAAAGAGACGTGGCCGCCTTGGTGGCTCGGCCACGAGCATCTTTGCCTTCGGCGATGATCCACATGCTGCCCGAAGACTTGGGCGTGAAGGAGAACTCCGTCGGCGCATGGGCGGAAATCGAAACCGTCTTTTCCTCGACTTGGCTCTCCTTTTCTTCGCAACGATAGGAACCGCGATATCCCCATGCCTCCCAGGCGCAATTCCACTCGCGCCGGATCACCTTGAGCTTGGCTTCGGCTGCCACCCGTCGGCCCGTGGGATCCACGGCCACGAGCTGCACCTTTTGTGGCGTGCCCACGCGAGCCACCCAACCGCCGACGTTCAAGCCAAGAACGGTCGACGAGCGATCGACCGGCACGGCGAAATGTGAAGAAATCGACTGATTCGTCTCGTCCGTGACCTGGGCCTCGATCAGGTAATCGTGGTCGTTCTCAAGTTCCTTGGGGATGTCCACCGCCAGCGTGGCCATTCCCTTGTCGTCGAGCTTGCCGTCAGCCTCTGTCACGAACTCCTGGTCACTCCCCGCGTAGTACACCCATCGGTTAAAGGCTCGCTCGTCATGGAACGTGAACCCTGGGAAGGCCGCGAACGTAGCTGACCGAGTGCGTCGGTGGACCCTCCACGTCAGACGGCCATTCCTAACCGGTGCTCCATAGAAGTATCGGCCTTCCGCTTTGAGCTTGAGCGACTGCCCCGCCTCTGCGCGAGACTCTTGCGGCGAGGCTACCACCTCGAACGTTGCTGGCCTGTACTCCTCTACAGCGAAGCTTTCACGAAACACGCCCTGCGGGAAAGTCGCCTTCATCGTGTAGTCGCCGAGACGTGCGTCACCGGGGAGCGAAACGTCGAACGCGAAGCCGCCGAATCGAGAGAGGGCGATCTCTCGCTCCAGGACGACATTCCCCTGCGGATCCGAAACTTCAACCTTGGCTCGCCCTTGAGGAACGCGCAGCCCCTCACCGAGCCGCATGGTACGGACAAGTCCCTTGGCGTGAACGGTATCGCCGGGACGATACAGGCCGCGGTCACTGTGCAGGAAACCTCGCAGCCGCTCTGCATGCGTCGCGCTGTCGAAGGGCACGTTGAAATTCCAGCTGGCGTACGCGCCGGAACGCTCGGGGTCGAGGAAGGTGACGTCCTTTCCGACCCGCGCAAAAACAAGCAGGCGAGGCCTGTCTTCTTCCTCTGCATCCCCTTCTTCGTCTCCGCCTTCGTCCTCCTCGAAAGCGGATGGAGGCGTCGTAACCGTGGGCAGGAGTTTTGCTTTGCCAGGGGTTACGGCGATTCCCTCGTCGTCGGTTGTTCCTTTCCACACGGTCTTCCCCGTAGAAGTCCTCACCGTGACTTGGGCACCGGGCACCGGCTCCCCAGTGGAAAGGCGTGTCACCCAGACCAAGCCCGAGGCTTGAGAGAGCTTGGCCGAGACGCCCAGGTCAGTGATGTTCAGGAGGACCTCGTGCGGAAGCTGCTGATCTTCCCTTGCAGCCTCGGGAGCCTTGACGCTGTAGTAGTAGAAGCCGTTTACCGACCCGTCGAGTTTTCTCCCCAGGAGTCGCTCGGGCTCGAGCGGAAACTGGCTGTACCGCAGCGGGGGACCGCTCACATCGAGTCGCATCTTCGTCGACGGGATATCGAGCGCGCCCAGGTCTACAGGGTCCTCGTCCCACCAGTCGAGCTTGGGCAAGAGGCGCAAGAGCGCATCCTCATCGAGGAGCGCGGCGTGCGTCTCCACGTGGGTGAGGTTGCGTGTCCAGGCGTAATAGTAGGGACGCGAGGATTCCACCACCCACTGGCCGGTCTCCATGGAAAAGCCCGGCTTCGGACTTCCGGTGCGAAAGCGCGCGAGATGCTCCTTCTCCAGGGCCTGCCCGAAACGATCCCGTAACGACTTGTCGATCTTGATCGTGTACTCCGTATCGGGCTCGAGCGCCTCGAAAGAGAAGTGAATCGATGTGCCAAAACGGGTCGTTCTGGCCGGAAAGCCTGCGACGGCCGGCTCGATCGTGAGGGGCGGCTCCTCGGGGAGAACTGGGTTTGAAAGCTTGATTTCCAGGGCTGCCTCGTCGATATCCACCCCATCCCCCCGAGGGGTGACCGCTACCACCCGAAAGGGACCCAGCGTTCGGAACCGCTTTTCGAAGGGCGCCGCAAGCCCAAGGGGGCCTTCGACACCGTGAAGCTCTGCGTCGCACCGCAAGGCGCATTCCGTGTCCCGCGGCAGCTGCTGGGCAGGCCGGACCGCGATTTCTTTCCTGGGTTCCGACTGCTCTACCTCGAGGCGAACGGCAATGCTCTTCTCGCCGGCGTGATAGCGACACCTGCGCGGGATCTCGTCGCTGCTTACCGGTTGGGAGGATACGAGCGTGACCTTCTGGTCGGAAGACGCCCACTTCTCACCAATCTCACCGCCCTCCACGCTCGCCGAGAGCTCGATGCGGGGCGTCTCGAAGTGGAAGCGGTACGACTCGGCCAATCCGAATCCATCGATCGCCTTGGTCCCGGCCGGGATCTCTACGGTGAACTTGGTAGAGCGGGTGAGCGGTTGTGCGGGGCGGAAGGCCAGCATGTCGACAGATGCCCATTCGAACCTGCCCGTCACCTTTGGGCTAAGTCGCATGGGCGCCTTGCTCGGATCGATCTCCCTCCCGAGAAGCTCTTTCGACACCATGGGGCGGTCGAAATTCACCGCAATTAAGGTATCGGGCTCACCCTTGCCCTCCGGGGAGCCGGAGACCTTGAGGCCAGGCTTGACCTTGGGGGCACAGGAAGACACGGCGAGAACTAGGACAACAAGGGTACGCTTCATCAAGGTCTCCTCTACGAGACGAACGTGGGCGGAGGATATTCTATTTCATCACCTGCACCCTTGCTCGCTCCCGCCTGGCGCGCTTGAAACGAGGATCCCCTTCCTTGCGCGCCTCGGCGAACCGATGCGGCGTCGGGGGATACGCGCGCTCATCCTCATGGCCGCTGGTCAAAAGCCGACCCCCACTTTGAAGACGAGAGAAGTCCCGCTGCTGATTCTAAGCGCGTCCTCTACATCACCCGACGTGAAGTAATACGAGGATCGCTGGAGCCCTACCGAAGTGCTGCCCACGATGTTTCCGAGACGCGTGTCCACTCCGACTTCGAGCGCCATGCTCCACAGCATCGTGATGGAACGCTCGGGCTCGAGTCGTCCCTCATACCAAAAGGGCAGGCGCGCCAACCCAACTTGTGCGGATGCCTCGACAAAGGGCACCACCGCGTGCCCCAGGCGCTGCAGCCCGATGGCAATGCCCTCGGTCGCCGCCCAGTCGAACTCCCCTCCTCCCACCGCGACCTCCGTGCAAAGCCCGACGCGGAGCGGGAGCGAGATGGGGTAGACGTCCACGGAAATGGCATGGAACCGCTGATCGGCGAGTGCTGGATCTTTTCCCGACACAGGGGCCGACACGATTTTGGGGAGGGCAAGGGTACGGTACCCGAGGCGAAAGCCGATACCCTCTCTAGGTCGGGCCTTCTGGCGCTTCGGCGTCGGCCTCCTTGGACGGGCTAAAGTGATGGGCGCTGCAATCCCTGGATCCTCCAGCTCGCTTCCGCCCGGCGCCAGGGGAGCTGGCGCGGGCGTAGACTCGGCTTGTGCTGGGGCAGGTTGTCGAGACAGAGCTGGATCATCCTCTTCCTCTACCCGCACGCTTGGTACGTCGTCAGCCAGCGCTTCTCCGGCTCCCCACGCTAGGAGGATCCAAAGAACCGCCAGGCAAGTTGTCCGCCTACTCCACAACCGGGGTACCCGTCGCCAACCAGGACTGGAGGAAGGCGACCCAATCGGCCACCGCCGATGGATTCCGGACCGCTACGAAATGACCGTCGTATCCGTCTGGTGCATATTGAAACACTGCGGCCGTTCGATCCACGCCGTCACTCCCAGACTTGTTCTTGGTCACCGGGCGATTTATCGGCGCGATGTCGTAGTCTTCAAGCACCGGGGACACGGGAGGGATCCCAAGTGACCGCGCGTTCCGCTTCAGGGTCGACGGAGGCGTGTACGTATC
This sequence comes from Deltaproteobacteria bacterium, assembly GCA_016210055.1. Lineage (GTDB taxonomy): Bacteria > Myxococcota_A > Polyangia > Haliangiales > SHYZ01 > JACQUZ01. The sequence goes on from JACQUZ010000028.1 coordinate 18,025, forward strand.
CCCAAGGCCATAGGACATGTACACGTGCTTGGATGAAAGCCCCTCGGGTGGACGACGGAGGATGAGCGGGTTGTAGTTGATGGGATCCGACCGCTCGAAATAGCTCTGGAAGATGGTCATCACCGGGTGCGCGCCGTCGAGCTCCTCACCGACGAGGAACTCCATCCCTGCGCCAATGTCGATCGGGCTCGACTTGTCGAGGAGGGACTCCGTGAGGTACGCGCCCGCGCCAGAAAAGACGACCAGAGGGGCGGCGTCGGAGAAGGCCACGGCGAGGCTACCCGAGGTCGCACCCTGGGAATGGCCGAAAAAGACGACCTTCTCGGCGTCAAAACCAACGGCAGCGCCCGTCGGGGACACGCCCGCTTCGATGACCACGTGGGCGACGCGAAAAGCCTGCAGGATGTCGACCGCCCCTTGCAGGAAGTTGTCTCGCGCGGCCCGTGGATTCAGCGGATTGAACACTAGGTCGTCGGGCTTCTTCTTGGAGTCGCCCCGACGCTCGCCGTGCTCCACTCCATCGAAGCTCAGCGCCGCTGAAGGGACCTCGGAAGTCGCGAGCTCGGCCGCGATCCCATCTCGGATAAACGATCGGAAGGAACCACCCGTGCCGTGGTGATAGACGAGCAAGGGCCAGCCACCAGCGGGCATGGCCGCTTTCTTGGGGATGGTGAGCGCAAAGCACACATCCTCGGTTCGCACGAGCTGGGGCGCGCCATTCACCTCGCGAATCCCCCCTCCCTCTGCCGGGGTTTCGTAGGGGGGCGTGCCCTCCTGATAGATCGGCACGCTCAGCTTGCCATGGATCTCATGGAAGTCGGCATTCGCCACCTCACAGGCACGCTGGGGTGTTCCGTCGTCGCACGGCGACTTGACCCCTGCATCACACGCGACCAAGGATGACAGCTTGGGAAGCGGGCGCTTGGCGACGTCTGCCGCCAGGCGCTGCATGTGGCCAGTCGTGTCTTGCACGGTGAAGAGCGCCACGCCAGCCACGCCTGTGGGATCCAGGCTGTTCTCCGCGAGGTAGTCACGGAATGGCTTGTAGGTATCCCAGGCGTGGGCAAGGGTCTCGTCTGTGGGGCGCGTGCCGGCGAGCATGTCCTTGAGATCCCGATCCTGCACGGCCGGGGCACCGTCTTTCTTCGCCCGTGCTCCCGTGGTGATCCACACGGCGTACTTGTGGCCCGGGAGGAGTGGCTCCGCGAGATCCGGGTACACGGTCAGGCGGTTCCCACAGGAGTACTTGGTCCTTCCTGTGGAGTAGCTCCATCCAAAAGACCGGCCTTCGCCCATCGTCGGTCCTGGCGTTAGGTCCACGTAGCGAATCGTGCCCCCAGCGAGCGTGCTATCGAAGTCGAGCTCGTCAGAGAAACGGAACGTAGCCGAGGACGTGGACGAGAAGCCTGCAAAGTCTAAGGCCCACGCGTCCACGTAAAGCTGGACGAGATCGATCCCTATCGGGGACGATCCGGGACGCGGGAAATCGGACATGTCGAGCTTGCCCATGGACGAAACCCGCGCGTCATTGGGGAACGGCAAGCGGTAGAAGTCCTTGGGTGGAGTGCCTGGGCGAGGGAGCTCGAAGTACATGCGGAAGGGAGACTCCGACGACACGCACTCGACACCTTTGAACGGCGGGAACGCAAGAGGCAAGGGAGCACAGGTCTTGGCCGTCCCGCAAAATAGCCCGGCCAGGCAGTCTTGGTGCTGGGTGCAAGTGGCACCGAGCTCCCCAGTGCCAGTGGTCGTGCAGGAGCCAGACATGCCGTCCTGCAAGCACCGCATTCCAGCGGTGCACTCCCTATCCGTCGAGCACGAGCTCCCTAAAGCCCCATTGCCGGAAGGCGCGCACGTGCCGAGCGGAGTGCAGTACAAGCCGCTCACGCAGTCTCGCGTCGCCCAACATGGTCCCCCTTCTGCGACCGTACCAGGCGTGGCGCAACGACCGGCCACGCAGGTGAGGCCCTCATCACATTCGCCCGCCGCTTCGCAGCGCGAGCCCAGCCCCCCTTCTGGCTTATCGAACAGCTTCTTGCACCCACCTGCGACGAGGAGAAACGAACCCAGCAGCAACGCGGCTTCCCGCTGAACCATCCGCGTAGCATATCCCAACATCTATTTCAGGAGGTCTATTGCGCGCGAGATCCCTCGCAGGGTCTCACCCATGGCCCCTCGCGTGCCATGCGGAGGAGGGTCTCGGCCGTCATGATCGCTCGGTCACATCTTCTCCCAGCAGCCGATGTCCGGCGCCGCACCCTGCGACCTGGCCTTCCCTTCCAGGTCCTTGTCAAGAAGGGAGGTGTCGCGCCGCGTGGTCGTCATGCCCTTGTCGATACATGGAGAGCCTGCGGCAATGTGGTAGTCGGGCTGGGAATAGGACATGTCGTAGCAGCCTTGCGTGTCCCCCACGATATTGCCCCTGTCGTCTGGGGTCCCCGGAGAGGCTCCCGTCGCCACGTCACCGACGAGCTCGCCGCTGGAACGTGCGCCGCTGATGGCGTACCAGAAGTAGTTGCTGCGCGTTTCCTCCTTGATGAAGCACGAGCTAGTCCGCCCGGGCAAGATCCTCAGCATGAAATGCGATGGTGATCGCCCGCCAGAAATCAGGTTCGATGTGAGGTGGGCCTTCCCCGTGTCGCACGCGATCCCGGCTGACCACGTATTGACCGCGAAGTCATATCCTCCGCCATCGATCGTGTTGCCGACCGCCCAGACCGTGGAGTTCCGCTCGAGCACCAAGCCTGCCGAGTAGTATGAATTCGCCGCTACCATCCCACCCACGAGGAAGCTGTTGTATAGCTCGAGCTGGGATGCCTCCAACTTCCCGCCCAGCCCATAATATGAGCTTGCCAGGTTGGAGAGGGCGTAGAACTTGGAGCGCTCGATGCGGCCGATCGACCCCTCCATGTGGAAACCATATACCGTCCGGAAATTCCCTGGAGGACGGAAGGTGCTCTCGGTAATGACAAAAGGACTCGTCATCTCTTGCGCACGAAGGCCGAACGAGGTGGAGCCCAACGGGGAGTAGCTCGCCTCCAGGTTGTTCCCGGTCGCGACGAAGCTCCCGCTGCTTATCCCCTCCAGGTGCAAGAGGATCGTCGTGTTGGCTCCCTCTCCCGAAGCCATGTTGCCGCTGAACACGAATCCCCCCTTGGGACCCTTGAAGCTGTAGGCGGCCAGCTCGTCAGCACTCCGTGCTCTCGGCAAGTACACGGTGTTCCTGCTTACCTCGCCCGCGGAGTCCTCTACGTAGATCCCGTACCGCTTGTACTGTGAGCTTTCGCTCCCGTCGACCACCTCTGCGCCGACGATGTTGTCCAGGATCTTCGCCTTGGGCGAGTGCTTCACCGCAATCCCTGCCCACACGCCATTGGCTTGAGCCCAGTCGGAATACATGGGACCAACGCGACAATTCTGGATGGTGAGCTCCGACGCCGCGCTGTCGACGTGCACGCCACCGCCCGAGTTTCCAATCACCACGGGCTCCGTGGTCACGCTGTCGATGACGAGCGGCCCGACCGTTCCCGAAACCCTCACGGCGTAGAAATCTCGAAGTCCGCTCACCTGCCCGCTGGTCACGCCTCGAATCTCTCCAGATCCGGCTGAAAGGAAGATGCCCGACCCATTGATGGGGTACGCCCCGCCTGACATGCCCCGGAGCGCAATGTCCACGATTCGGACCTCGCTGCATCCTGTACAGGCAAGCGCTGTCCGATCTCGGGGCCCACCGTACGCGTTATCCACCATCCGCAAGATGAGGTCCTCGACCCGCAGGGCCGGAGCGTTCGTTGCTTCAATGACCTCGTAGGAGTCGACGCCGTTTTCTGCCGTGACTTCTAGGTTCGCCAACATCACCGATGCCAACGGAACGGATGAGGTTCCTGGAATCGCCACCACGCCGGCCCCGCTCCCGTTGATCTTGGAGTAGGACTTCTTGTCGCGCGCCCACCTCGTCGCACTGCAGGCCTGGTAGCCACCCATGATCGCCACGTTCGCCCTCGGCACTGACAGCTTGGTCGTGCCCAGGGCGAACTCCTCACCTCCCATGAGAGCTATCACGTCCCCAGGCACCGCTGCGGCCGTGATTGCGGCCAAGGCGCTCGACGGTGAGGTCGGCTTGGCTCCGTCTCCCGTTCCGTTTTGGGACACGAACTTCGTCGGCACCGCATCTTCCTTGCAAAAGCCGTCGTCCCCGCAGGCCTCGCCGAGACGGCAGTCACATGCATCCGCGCAGGCGTAGCCTTTCCCGGTCGTGAAGGCAGTTGGACGAGCCTGGCACTTGCCCAGGGCCGAGCACATCTCCGCTACGCTGCAATCGAGGTCGTTTTCGCACGCACCGTTGGCCACGCACTGCCCTGCTTGGCAAGTGCTCCTCGGGCCGCAGTCACCGTCGACCTTGCACTCTGGCACGCACAGGTTGCTCACCCCGTCGCATTTCTGCCCTCTGGGACAAGGGAACGACCCGTCGCAGACCTGCCGACACACCTTCTCTGCATCGCACCCGAACCCCGACGGGCAGCTCGCCGAGCATGGGAGCACGCAGGTCCCCGTCGCCTCGTCACACGTGCGGCCGTCTGTGCAGTCACGGAAGCTCTCGCATTGCCTGCGGCACGTGCCGTGGTCACACCACGTGTTCTCTCGGCAGTCGTTGTTGTCTCGGCAGCTTACACAGCTGCCGTCCACGCAATAGCCACCCGGGCAGCTCGAGTCGTGCTCGCATTGAGCATAGCAAGTACCAAAAACGCACGAGCGCCCGCTCCCACAGTCCCCCTTGACCACGCATTCGTGGCAGAGCCCGAGCGCCACGTTGCAAATCTCTTCTCCCGAGCACTCGGAAGTCGCGGTGCAACCCACGCACTTCCCTCCCTTGCACACCCGGTCACCGCACTGGGCGTTGGACACGCAGTCGACACACTCACCGAACTGACAGATCTGACCGCTCTGGCAATCCTGGTTGGTTCGACAGAACCGGCAAGCGTCACCGACGCCGTTCCCCACCGAGTCCGCCTGGTCTGGGTTCGACTGCGTGGGGCAGTTGTCGCACGCGTTCCCGCGGCCATCACCGTCGGCGTCCTCCTGGTTCTTGTTCGCGATTCCCGGGCAATTGTCTTCGAAATCAAGGAGAAGGTCCCCGTCGGAATCCGGCGTTGGAACCTTGGCATCGATCCCATCGCCGCCCATCGACCGAAGATCCGAGCGGTCCCCGACACCATCCTTGTCCTTGTCCTCGGTTTCGGCAGGGTCATACGGAAAGGCATCCTGCTCGTTCGGCGCTCCATCGCCGTCGATATCGGGATCCGTCTCGTCAGCGCGACCATTACCGTTCAGGTCACCGCCGCGCGCAGGTACGACGAGTGCGCTCGCGAGCTGCAAGTCCTCCCCGCTCCGCACGACCATGGATGGAACCAGCGCCATGATCGGGCTATTTCCGTCGCGCGCCCGCACTACGAACGTGCCGTGAGTCGCCTCGAGTTCGAACGTACCGTCGCTCGAGGTCTTGGACGTCGCGGCGACGGTGCCGTCCTTCGAGTCGACCAGCTCCACCGATAGGCCGCCGTGCTCACCGCTAGCGCCCCCGGCACGCTCGGCACGGCCGATTACCGTGGCCTTCTTTTGGACCAGCGACGTGGCATCGAAGTCCACGCCGATGGTCACCTTTCCCGGCAGCACCGTCACGTTGGACTTGTACACCGTACCGTCTTCTGTCAGGAGAACGACATCATGCACACCTGGCGGCACGGACGGGAGCAGGTACCCCCCATTCTCGTTCGGTGTTGTGACGGCGCCAAAAGAGGGGACGGCCACGACGGCAGCAGCTGGAACAGGGTTTCCCCCGACACGCACGCGGCCGCCAATAGAACCAGGCTTCGCGAGCCGAATCGGCCCCATGTCGCTCACAAACCCGGAGTTCGAAGCAGCAGCCACGCGCTTGGCAGGCAACGACGACTGGGCATCGGGAAGGATTCGCAGGTCCCACCGGCCGGGCGGAACCCGCTTGATATCAAATTGCCCTGACGGATCACACTGGGCGCCAAGGGGCGTTCCCTCGAGCAGGACCTGGCATCCGGTTGCAGGGACGTCGGCCGAAACCTCAATGCGGCCGATGATCTCTCCCGGCGGTGAAAACACGGTCTGTGACGGTTCCTCGCCACAGCCGGCAAGCCACCCGCACGCCATCAAGACCAAAGCGAAACGCTTCCAATCCAGCCTCATCGCGCCCCCTCAAGGTGTATCGAGCCCCTCGCGAATCACGCATAACCTAGCACGAGACCCTTGGAGAGAAGCGCCCAGCCATCGACCAAGACGAACAGGAGTAGCTTAATGGGAAGCGAGATCGTCGCCGGGGAGACCGCATGCATGCCGAGCGCGACGAGGAGATTGGCAATCAATCGATCGATGACCAAGAACGGGACCTGACGTAGCACGTGATCATGACCGCGATCGGCAGCAGGGCGATCGCGGCCACGACACCCAAGGGGACGGAGGAAGCGGCGAAAGGGACGGACGGGGTTGTCGTAGTCGCCACCCCTAGCGCGGGCGCCGTGAGAGAAGGTGTCACCGCGGCGCAACTTACCCCCCCATCCAATCCGGACGCACCTACAAAACGCACGCGACAGAAGTCTGAGAGCCCGCCACGATTTTCCATGTCCTGGGCCCCCTGACGAGCCCACAAGCCATTGAAATCTGTGCCACAATGAGCTGGCAGTTCTCTTGCTTGCGGGAGAAGTGAGTTCGCCGACCAAGGAGCGACCCATGACCTATCGAAAATCGTTGGCCTTGTCACTTCCTGTGGTAATCCCGCTCACCTTCTTGTCTTTCTCCTGCGGAAAAGTCTCCAACCCGAACAGCCAAGGGAGAGGCGCCCTCGTCCGCTACGAAAGCTGCGCCGATCTCGAAGCGGACCTGAAACAGATGCTCATCGCCGAAGCCGAAGCCCGCCTCGAGCAATGGGAGAAAGGGGGCGGCCCCCGCCGCATGGGCGCCGAGGAGGGAGATGCCAAGGGAGCCTCGCCAGCATCCGAAGGCACCCGCGAGGAAGGAAAGGACTACTCGGGCACCAACAACCAGGAGAACGGCGTCGACGAAGCTGATTTCGTGAAGACCGACGGTTACCACGTCTACGCCATCAACGGGAACCGCCTTCATATTTTCGGCGTCCCGGAGTTCGGCGATCTCGTCCCCGAGTCGGTCATGCAGATCGAAGGCTGGCCACGGGAAATGCTCATTAACCGCAATGCGCAAAAGGCGGTGGTGTTCTCGCAGATCAATCCCTATGACCTTCCAAAGGAGCACCCGCTCTACGCACGGCTTGCCCGCAGGAGCGACGAGTACAGGAGTGGGGACTATTGGTTCCGCACCCAGGACATCACCAAGCTGACGGTCCTCGACATTTCCGACCGCAAAAAGCCCGCCCTCTCGCGCGAGATTTACCTGGAGGGCTGGTACCAGACAGCGCGCATGGTCGACGCTTCGGTGCGATTGGGGGCGTACAGCTGGATCTTCATCCCGGCCGTGGAATGGTATTACTACGAGGACGGAAGCGGCGCCCGGCAGCTCACATTGGAGGAGCGGAAGGCGATTGCCCGGCAGCGCATCATGGCGCTGGATCTCTCCGACATCGTCCCGCAGGTGTATGAGCGCCTCCCCAGTCGGTCCTTTGCCGCCCTCGCCTTTACGGGTGACGAGTGCCGCTCCTTCAATCGCCCCGAGGGGAGCCATGCCCGCGGCATCGCGTCGATCCTCTCTCTCGACCTCCTTTCCGACCAGTTCCGCTTCGACGCGGACCACGTGCTCGCCAACTGGCCTACTTTCTATGCCTCAAAGAACTGGCTCTTCGTCGCAGAGCCCGCGCATGATTGGTGGTGGTATTGGTGGAACGAGGAACAAAAGGACCAAACCAACATTCATGCCTTCGATATCCGCGCGGCCGGTGAAACCACCTACCTTGGGAGCGGCCGGGTAGACGGGCTCCTCCACAATCAGTTCTCTCTCGGGGAATACCAGGACTACCTGCGCGTGGCGACCACCACCAACATGTGGGGACGATGGTGGGTTGAGGATGCTCCGCAGCCGGAAAACCAAGTCTCGGTCTTGGCGCTCGAGGACGGACGACTCAACGTCATCGGCCAAGCCGGAGGCATCGCGAAGGGCGAACGGATCTTCTCGGCGCGGTTTGTCGGAGAGAGAGGCTACATGGTGACGTTCCGCAACACCGACCCGCTCTTCACGCTCGACCTCACCAATCCCTACCAGCCCCGCGTGGCTGGGGAGCTCAAGGTTCCTGGGTTCTCCACCTACCTCCACCCGATTTCCGACGAGCGCCTCCTCTCCATTGGAGTCGGAGGCGATGACACGCGGGCGAACTGGCGCACGCAGATCTCCATGTTTGACGTCTCCGACTTCACGTCACCGAAGCTCTACGACGTGGAGGAACTCGTGTCAGAGAACTCCTGGGGCTGGTCCGAAGCGCAATACGAGCACAAGGCGTTCCAGTACTGGGCACCCAAGAAATTGCTCGCCATACCAATGTCAGGAGGCTCGTCGGTCGCCTCAGAGGACGGCGACGGCTACTATTGGACGTACAGCAGCCGGCTCGAGCTCATCACCGTCGATCCAGAGAAGGGGCTCGAGCGTTACGGCTCGATCGATCATTCCGACCTCTTTAACAGCGACCCGAACCGTTATTGGTATTATACGGACGTGCGTCGAAGCATCTTCATGGGCGACTTCGTCTACGCCATCAGCGATCGCGGGATCACGGTTCACAGGACGGAAGGCCTTGCCAAGGTGACCGATCAAGCGCTCCCTGGATACAGGCCCGAGGACCAGTATTACTGGTGGTAGCCTAGCGCCCCGTCCGAGAAATCCGTCACATAATTCGGCGGCCCTCACCGACACTGGCTGCGTCGTTCGTCGGTTAAATACATCAAGTATTCGCCCTCCTTGCCATTGCCGGCGATCATCCACCGTCTTATGCAACCTATTTCTCGGACGGGACACTAGCGCCCGCTTGTTCCTTTCGCCCGTCCCCACCGTGCGCGTCAGCCACGGCCTGCGGGTCGAGCTCTGCGATCACTGACATTGGGCCATGGTCCGTCGCACCGATGAGCAAGGCCTTCCCCATGGCTTCCACGACATAAAGAGTACGCCTTGGTTCGAGTGGCAAGCGCGCCACCACCCGAAGGGGCAAACCCGACTCCCTGCTTGCGCCGAGAAATCGACCTCCGAAGCGCACGAGCAGCCACGCGAGCCCACAGACCGCGAGCAAGAAGAAGAGCACTTGTGCAAGGAACCAACCGTAGCTTTCACCCATGTTCGACCGGCGGAACGTAGCCTGGCGGGCGTCGGGGCTCAAGTGGGAGGCGACGTGGGAGGTGACGTGGCGGGTACTAACGAGCCTGCCTTGCGGCCTCACGAACGAGCTCAATCGGCACGCGCTCCAGCAGCCCTGGCGACGCCGATCCATCTGGTGTCGAGAGCACGAGCCCTCGGAGGTCCCGAAGGAGCTTGAGGACGCGTCCATCCTTACCTCGCTCTACCAGGAACGCGCCCTGAGCCATTCCGACCGGTGAGAAGGCCCCATCCTTGCGGGCGCGAAGAAACATCACGACCTCGTGCCCCTTGGACACGCATGCATTCCCTTCCACGGTCATGCCCTTCCCCGGGACCTCTCCACCGAGCTGGCGAACGGTCACTGTTCGAGGGCAGAATCCCTTCCAGCACTCGGCCACTACGATCACGTAGTCCGTGTAGATGCGATCGCCTTTCTCGACGACGCGTATCTCCACGACGGTGCCCTGGAGCACCGACGCAGAACTGCTCGCCATGCGTCCGAGCTCCAAGCGTCGAGTCGTCGTGGCGCTCGCCGTCGGCTCTGCCCCGAGGATTACGATCAACGTGGCCACCAGGAGCCTTCGTGCACGCCGCGCCACTAGGGCGAGGAGGCCCAGGACCAACGCCACGACCGGTGCAGTGCCGTGCTCGCTTCTCGCCACGGACACGCTGCAACCGAACGCGGGCTCTTCGTCCAAGATGGGTCCGATCTCTTCGTACAGGAACGCAATGCCCGCGACATCGTCATCGTCGAGGTCACGCTTCTTGGTCTCGCAGGCCCCCGACGTCGGGTACATGGTCGCCTCCACCTGCTGCGTTTCGTGCCCGAGCCCTAGGAAATGCCCCACCTCGTGGGTCACCACGTTTTGCAGGTCATATTGACCGGTGCATCGCTCGAACGCATCGGCACCCACCACCCATTCATACTTCTGGGCATTAATGAGGATATCTGAGTCGCTAATGCGCCCGCTCGACGGTTCATAGGTGGTCAGAGTGACGGCGAGTGCGTCGGGATCGTAGTCGTCGTCCCAGTCGCCGCGGACCCAGCGCACGATGTTCTTCCGGTCGCGGGTGCTCGGCTTGGGTGTGTCGGCCTTCTGGTCGCCGCCGTCGCTGCCATCGTCCTCGTCGCCCTCCGCGTCATCGCCATCGTCTCCGTCGCTGCCACTCGACGGGAAATCCTCGACGACAAGACGCATCGAGCTTGGCAACCGGCTTTCCCATGCCCGAAATGCGGCGTGGACCGCCTCGCGCGCTGCGGAGCGGCCGATTTCCTTCGGGCGATCGCCGTCAGTCGCGACAGTGACCTTGACCGTCGCGTCGCCCCACCTCAACGGCTCACCACTGCTCGCCTCCTTGATCTTGTACCCGTGCGCCTGGGTGGCGACGAAGAAGACGAACAGGACAACAGCGACTTGGGTAATGCGCATCCTTCCGCTCTCCACAAGTCCGATCGGAAGCGTGGCAATCCACTTGAGGAAGAAACGGTGGGCGTGAATACAGTGGGGGATCTCGGCAGTTTCCGAGTGACGTTTCACTTGGTACCGATGAAGGTCTAGCTCGTCCCCATGAAGTACATCGAGGCCGGGGCCGTCGGACACGTACTGCGTGTCGCCCTATTGGCAGGTGGTTGGAGCCAGATCCCCTACAGAGCGCGGCTCAATCTTGTAGTTCTTGAACGAGAAATGAAACACCCCGGCGATGCTGGAGAAACACGCACCTTGCTCCGGCTTCTTGTAGCCGGTGTCACCGGCCAAGAACATGTCGTCGACCCTGACCGGCTTGTCTCCCCCTATCGTCCATTCACCATAGGTGTCGGGCGCCGTGAGAACCTTGACGTTGGATACAGTGATCAGAACCCCCTCGTATTGCTCGGCTGTCGTCGGATCCGCCAGCGGCGCGAGGTCCACGCCCGCTGGAGAAAGTGGGTCCACGTGCCCCGTCTTTACCACTCGGGCGCCAGTCAATTGGGTAACTCCAGCCTCGGGCGGGTCGGGGAATTCGTCGACCGTACCGGACACCGCCACGGTGTCACCGAGCTCCAGGGAAGCGTCCGTCCCCGACGGCTGATAGATGACGATTCCGCTGAAAGGCCCACCGGTCTTCTCCTGCACCCACAGGTATTCCTTTGCGCGAGCCGTCACCACGACACCGCCGAGACGAACCTTTGTTCCTCCTTGGATCTCCCCCTTTTGGATCCCCGCAATCGTGGCATTCGCACACGAGTCCTTGAGGCACGAATGGTCGTCGCAGTCTACAAAACCGTCGAAGTCATCGTCGGCCTGATTGCCGCATGAGTCCCCGGTTTCGTACTTGCAGGAGGACGTCGTGCCCTCGACCAGGTCACCCGCCTGCCGCGGAAGCAGCTTGTAGTTGAAGAAGTAATCGACGATTCCCGTGATGGAGCTGTAGCAGCTATCAACCTTGACGCCGTCGAGCGAGGCAAGTGAAGAGCTCACTCGGAATGGACCCGTAACCGTCATTTCTTGAAGCGTCACATCGTCCCCTACCGTTCTGGGCGCACTGGTCACCGCCACGTTCTCAAGCACCACCAGCACTCCTTCCCACTTCTCTGCCTCGGCTGGGTCCGCGGCAAGAACCGTGGGATCCAGCTTCTGCGGCTGCGGGGCAGTCCCCTTTCCCGTTCGCTTCACCAAGATAGTGCCGCCCTTTGGTGGAGAAATCTCGGTGAGCGTCCCATTCGTATCGCTCCCCGTTCCCGTTGGGCTCGAATACGCATATTCGTCGACTACCCCGCCCTCGATGGTCACGAGGTCACCGACCGCAAGGTCAGCAACGGAACCATCAGCCACAGTCGGCTTGAAGACATACACGCCGCTGAATGCGCCCCCCTTGGCTTCCTGCACGTAGATGCCGCCCTTGGAGTTCCCGAACGAATCAATACCCGACACCACGACATCGACCAGCTTTCGATCAGATTGCTCTCGACCTCGCTGATGTCTTTAGG
>JACQUZ010000026.1 GCA_016210055.1 Deltaproteobacteria bacterium
ACATCGACCAGCTTCACGGCCGTGCCCTTCGCCACCTTCCCCATCTGAATGTCGTAAATCGTGACGGCCGAGCCGGTGTTCGAGCTGCCATCCCCTCTCACTCCACCATCGCCCGTTGGGGTCACGTCATCGTTCTCGTCCGTTGAGCGACACGCGGACGCCATGGTGACCACTAGGAACAGAGACAAGGATCCAAGACTTGCTCGACGCATGGAACACCTCTCAAAAAAAAAACCCAGAGAGCTCGCGCTCCCTGGGCATTGTCGGCAACGGCAGCGCTTGGATGGCGCCAACCATTACGCCCGTTCTAGGCTAGGCGGGACGGTTGGCCACGCGCGCTATTTCTGCGCTTTCTCGGCCTCGGGCTTGGAGGCGGCCTCTTCCGAAGCACGCTCAACCAACTCCACAAAGGCCATTGGGGCGGCATCGCCCGTCCGCACTCGGGTCTTCAGCACGCGAGTAAACCCGCCCGAACGCCCACGAAAGCGTGGCGCGACCTCACCGAAAAGTTTCTCGAGCGCCGCCCGGGAACGAACCACGCGCTGGGCCATGCGCATCGCATGGACCAAGCGAGCACGCTCCTCGGCATCGAGCTTGTCCCTTCCCTTTGCAAGGAGATCGCCAACCGACGTCCCCCAAGCAATGGTGCGGTCTGCAAGGCGCTTGAGCTCCTTGGCCTTTGGCTCGGTGGTCTCAATTCGCTCGTTGAGCACGAGCGAAGTGACCATGTTCGAAAACATCGCCTGCCGGTGAGCAGACTTGCGTGAGAATTTCCGTCCTGCTTTCTGGTGACGCATGGCTAAACCTTCTTCGGCGGAGGCTGGCTACCCGGCCAGTTCTCGAGCTTCATGCCAAGAGAAAGGCCCATTTCGGCGAGGATCTCCTTGATCTCCTTCAAGGATTTACGACCGAAATTCTTAGTCTTCAGCATCTCGGCTTCGGATTTCTGGACTAGCTCGCCGATGTACTTGATGTTCGCATTCTGGAGGCAATTGGCCGAGCGCACTGATAGCTCTAGTTCGTCCACCGTGCGCCACAGGTTCTCATTCAGTTTCTCCTGTTCCTCATTCGCAGGAGACTCGAGCGGCTCCGGTTGCTCTTCAAAATTGATGAAAATGGAAAGCTGTTCTTTAAGGATTTTCGCGGCAAACGCCACCGCATCATCAGGCCGAACCGCGCCATTGGTCCACACTTCGAGCGTGAGCTTGTCGAAGTCCGTCTGCTGCCCCACGCGAGCGTTGGTGACTGTGTAGTTCACCTTTTTCACCGGCGAGAACAGCGAGTCGATCGGAATGGTTCCAAGTGCCATGCCTGGCTGCTTGTTGCGCTCGGCCGGAACATAGCCCCGCCCCATCCCGACGTGGAGCTCCAGGTGCAACTTGCCCCCGCGTGAAAGGGTCGCGATGTGGTGGTCGGGATTCAGAACCTCCACGCCATCGACTATCGAAATGTCACGCGCAGTAATTCGCCCTTCCCCTTCCTTATCCAGGCGAATCACCTTAGACCTCGAATCATGCATCCTGACCAAGACCTCCTTGAGGTTCAGGATGATGTCGGTGACGTCCTCCGCAACGTCCGGCAAGGTGGTGAATTCGTGCAGCGCGGCGTCGATCTTCAAAGCGGTGATGGCCGCACCTTGGAGCGAAGATAGAAGAATTCGGCGCAGCGAGTTTCCGAGCGTAATGCCGAAACCTCGCTCGAGTGGCTCACAGACGAATTTCCCGTAGGAGCCAGTTCGCTCCTCAACTTCAAGAGTGCGCGGACGGATTAGATCCCGCCAGTTCTTCGCTATGAGGGCCTGCTCGGTGCCCATAGAATGTGACATTCTCGTAAGTCCTCCGGATTACTTGGAGTAAAGCTCGACGATGAGCTGCTCGCGGATCGGGAGCGTCACGTCTTCCCGCGCGGGCAACGCCTTCACCCTTCCACGGAACGCGTCCTTGTCAAGCTCGAGCCACTGAGGCACCCCGCGGCGCTCGACTGCCCCAAGGGAGTCGTTTATTCGCACCACCTTCTTGGAAGCCTCGGTCACTTCCAGCTGGTCGTTCATGCGCACAAGGTACGAAGGGATATTCACGCGCCGACCATTCACCTTGAAATGCCCATGCCGAACGAGCTGACGGGCCTCGGCGTGGTCGGAGGCGAACCCGAGCCGGTATATCACGTTGTCAAGGCGCCTCTCGAGGAGCTGGATGAGGTTTTCACCCGTTACGCCCCTCATTCGAGAAGCCTTGTAGTAATACCCACGGAATTGCCTCTCGGCGATGCCATAGATGCGCTTCACCTTCTGCTTTTCTCTAAGCTGTTCTCGATAATCGGACGGCTTGCGACGCCGAGCTTGGCCGTGCTGCCCCGGAGGGTATGCTCTTCGCTCGTAGCCACACTTGTCCGTGTAGCACCGATCACCCTTGAGGAAGAGCTTCATGTCCTCGCGCCGGCAGAGCCGACAAACTGGTCCTATATAACGTGCCATGGCTTCCTATTTCCTGATCAAACTCGGCGGCGCTTGGGCGGCCGGCATCCGTTGTGCGGAATGGGTGTCACGTCGCGAATCAAGCTGATCTTGAATCCAGCAGCCTGAAGCGCACGAAGGGCGGATTCCCTTCCAGCGCCCGGTCCTTTGACGAACACGGTTATCGACCGCATTCCATGCTCTTGCGCCTTCTTGGCCGCATCCTCGGCCGCAAGCTGCGCGGCAAATGGGGTTGACTTGCGCGAGCCCTTGAATCCCCGCACCCCCGCCGACGACCAAGCCACGACGTTCCCGGAAACGTCGGTGATCGTCACAATTGTGTTGTTGAACGTCGACTGAATGTGAGCAATACCGCTCTGGACGTTCTTCTTTACCTTCTTCTTAACCTTTGGCTTCGACATTCCAATCCTCGCCTGGCCCTACTTAGCCCCGCCAACCCCTGGCGTCGCGGGCTTCTTGCGGATCATTCCCTTGCGTGGCCCCTTGCGCGTGCGCGCGTTCGTATGGGTCCGTTGCCCTCGAACTGGCAACCCCCGGCGGTGACGAAGCCCTCGATAACAGCCCAGGTCCATCAGCCGCTTGATATTCATCGAAATCTCGCGACGGAGATCGCCTTCGACCTTGTACTCGGCGTCGATTACGTCGCGAATCCTACGTGTCTCGTTCTCATCAAGCGCATCCGTACGCTTGTCGATGGAGACGTCCGCCTTCTTGAGGATCTCGAGAGCTTTTTTGCTCCCAATCCCATAGATATATGTCAGCGCAATCTCCATCCGCTTGTTCCGCGGCAGGTCTACTCCTGCAATACGAGCCATCTTCTTCTCACCTTTACCTGTTGGGCGTGTGGGCTTTCGTGCTTACGCCTCACCCTTGGCGTTGCTTGTGTTTTGGGTTGGTCGGACAAATCACTCGAACAACCCCACGCCTGCGGATGATCTTGCACTTATCACAAATCTTCTTTACCGAAGCTCTGACCTTCATCGGACAGCTCCCACAATGCTGCCGCGCTTGGGATCGAAGGCGCCCCTTCGCACCACCACGCGGTCGCCCGGCTTTACCGGGACTGATGTTCTCCGAAACTCCTCGGCGACATGTGCCGTCACTTCTTCTCCCGACTCGAGTCTTACCTTCACGAGCCCCCCCGACAAGAGCTCGAACACTGTGCCCTCGTTGCTCAAGGTCGACTTAGCACAAATGGTCCATCCTCGGTGATCGCCACCGAGTGCTCAAAATGAGCGGAAAGCTTACGATCCCTTGTGACCGCCGTCCAGTTATCCGCGAGCACATCGACCTCGTGGGTGCCCGCATTTACCATAGGTTCTATCGCGAGCACAAGCCCTGCTTTTAGGCGAAGCCCTCGACCAGGGAGTCCAAAATTAGGAACCGCAGGGTCTTCGTGCATCGAGCGTCCGATCCCATGTCCGACGAAGCTCCTCACGACTGAAAACAAGTTCTTCTCAACGAGCTCCTGGATCGCCCAGCTAATGTCCTGCAATCGACTGCCGGGCACGCACTTCCCAATTGCGTTTTCGAGCGCCTGCCTCGTCACATCGATCAGCTTTTGCGCCTCACCGCTGATCCGCCCGATAGGGAGGGTCCGAGCAGAGTCCCCGCAGAAACCATCCTTGTAGCAGCCGAAATCAAGGCCAAGAATGTCTCCCTCCTTAAGGACAACATCCTTGCGCGGGATCCCATGTACGACCACTTCGTTGATGCTGGTGCACAGCACGGCAGGATAGCCTCGGTATCCAAGGAACGCCGAAGTAACTCCATGTCGCTGGATTTCACGCGTGGCCACCTCATTGAGCTCCCAGGTAGAAACACCAGCCATGGCCGCTGCCTCTACCGCATCAAGAATCGCCGCGACGATGAGATTCACCTCTCTCATCTTGCGAATCTCTTCAGGAGTCTTGAGGTAGATCTTCATGGGGAGTCATTCACACGTCGACTCGATGGCCGCAACCAACCGTCCAAACACCTCATCGAGCGCCCCGCGGCCGTCCACTCGGCAAACGAGCCTCCTTGCATCGTAGAAGTCGACGACCGGCGACGTGTCGCGATGATACGCCTCGAGCCGCGCTCGGACTTTCTCCTCCGCGTCGTCCGGGCGCTGCACGAGCTTGCCGCCGCACGCGTCGCAAAGGCCTCGTGCCTTTGGGGGCGAAAACTCGAGGTGATACGTACGCTGGCAGGACTCGCACATGCGACGCCCCACGTTGCGGTGTACCACCTCGTCGTCGGGAACCATAACCATGACAACCCGGTCAATGCATCTGCCCAGGTCAGAAAGCAACTCGCCTAGCGCTTGGGCCTGCTTCACGGTACGGGGAAACCCATCGAAGATCACCCCCATTCTCGTACTTGGATTGCGCAGGCGCTCCTCGATGAGTGCAATCACGATTTCATCCGAAACGAGCTTGCCGGCGTCCATGACGGCGGCCACGCGCTTTCCCAGCTCTGTTCCTGCAGCACGAGCCGCACGTAGCATGTCGCCTGTTGCCAACTGGGGAATATGGTAACGCTCGACGAGCCGCTTGGCCTGGGTTCCCTTACCCGCACCGGGTGGCCCGATGAGAATGAGCAACCGATCCAGGTCGGCCTGGGCCCTTGAATTCCCCATGCGCTACCGAGGCCTCGCGACGGCTCTACCACGGATTCGCGGACCCTTGGGTCCTGTGAACCCCTCGTACTGCCGAGTAATGAGATGCGACTCAATCTGCTGCACAGTATCGAGCGCGACGCCAACAACGATCAGAAGCCCTGTGCCACCGAAGTAGAAAGGCACGTTGAGCTTTGACTGCAGAAGCGACGGCAAGATACAGATCGCCGAAATGTACAAGGCGCCCGCGAAGGTTATTCGAGTCAAGACGCGATCGATGAACTCTGCTGTCTTCTTTCCAGGCCGGATTCCCGGAATGGACGCGTTGTTCTTCTTTAGGTTGTCCGCGACGTCAACTGGGTTGAACGTGACCGCGGTGTAAAAGTAACAAAAGAAGATGATGAGCAGCACGTAGATGAAGTCGTACCGCCAGTCCCCCGGTTGCAGAACTGCAGCGACCTGGTGCATCCATGGAGCGTCAATCATGTTGGCAATCTGCGCCGGAAAAAGAAGAATCGACGACGCAAATATCGGCGGGATCACGCCTGCAGAATTAATCTTCAATGGAAGGTGTGTGGACTGTCCCCCATAGACCTTTCGACCGACAAGGCGCTTGGCGTACTGAATAGGGATTCTCCGATGCCCCCTCTCAAAGAAGGTAATCGTCGCGATCACCGCCACGATCAGCGCGACGATGAAGAGGATGCCGAGAGACGACACGTCGCCCGTCTTCTGAATCGACCATAGCTTAGCGATAGCATCGGGCAGGTCGCAGACAATGCCGGCAAAGATGATCAGCGAAATCCCGTTACCGATTCCTCTTTCGGTAATCTGCTCGCCGAGCCACATGATGAACGCCGTTCCCGTTGTCAGCGAAATCATGGTCAGGAGTCGGAAACCCCAGCCTGGGTTGACGACAACTTCGGCTCCGCTGAATCCGAAAGCCCCTCCACGTCCAAGTCCTTCGAGCCAAGTGGCGATGAAGAAGGATTGGACTGCGGAAATCAGAACGCACCCATAGCGCGTGTACTGATTGATCTTTCGGCGCCCCTGCTCCCCCTCCTTGCTCAGCCGCTCTAGGGTTGGCACAACTACGGTCAGGAGCTGCAAAATGATCGAGGCCGAAACGTACGGCATGATGCCGAGCGCGAACAAGGACAGCTGTTCCAGGGCGCCACCCGAGAACATGTTGAAGAGCCCGAGGAACGAGCCACTTCCGCCAGAAGAGATGAAATTCTTCATCTCGGCTCGGTTCACCCCTGGTGTCGTTATGAACACGCCTACGCGATAGACCGCTAGGCAAAGGAGCGTGAATAGGATCCGCTTTCGCAGCTCCGGGATCTTTCCGATATTGCCGATGGTGGACGCCACGGGGGCCTCTACTTGACGACTTCCGCCACGCCGCCGGCTTGCTCGAGCTTGGCCTTCGCCGCCTCAGAAAATGCGTGCGCTCGCACGGTGATCTTTTTTGTAACGTCCCCCTCCCCCAACACCTTTACCCTGGGTGCATTGCGCGGAACCATGCCCGCTCCCTTCATGGAGTCCACGTCGATCACGCCGTCGGGGAAACGCTTGCACAGCGCACCAACGTTGATGGCAAAGAAGTCCTTGCGGAAGAAGTTCTTGAATCCGCGCTTCGGAAGACGCCTTTGCATCGGCATCTGACCACCCTCAAATCCGATCCGAGCGCCGTGATGCCCCGTGCGGGCTTTTTGCCCCTTGACGCCCTTGCCGGCGGTCTGTCCAGTACCCGAGCCCTGGCCACGGCCGATCCGCTTCTTCGCGCGCGTTGCGCCGGGGTTCGGCTTGAGATCGCTTAGCTTCGTTCCCATGTCGTTGATCCCTAATCTACGGCCTGCTGTCCGGCCTGTCACTCAACCGGCTCGACGCGAACCATATGCGAAACCGCGCGAATCATGCCACGGATCGCGGGGGTGTCATTCAGTATCACGCTTTTTTGGAGACGCGTGAGGCCTAGCCCTTTGATTGTATCCTTGTGACGCTGGGGGCGATTCGTACCGCTCCGAATCAGCGTGATCTTCAACTTGAGCGCCATGTTCTGCCTCGCTTCAGTCCGCTTCCGACTGGCGTCACGCCTAGGCGCGAAGCTCAGCCACCTGCTTTCCACGCAGCCGGGCTGTCTCCTCGGGGGAGCGCAACATCTTCAGCGCCTCCACCGTAGCGTGGATCACGTTGTGGGGGTTGGATGACCCGATACACTTCGTCAAGATGTCTTGAATTCCGGCAACCTCGAGGACAGGGCGAACGGAACCACCTGCAATAATTCCCGTCCCTGGGGATGCGGGCTTCAAGAGCACCTTGCCAGCCCCGAATATCCCAATGACCTCGTGCGGAATGGTCCCCTTGTTCAACGGTATCTTGAACAGGTTCTTCTTCGCCTGCTCGGTACCCTTGCGAATGGCCTCCGGGACCTCATTCGCCTTGCCGAGACCTGCGCCGACGTGCCCGTTTTGATCTCCAACCACGACGAGGGCAGCAAACGAGAACCGTCGCCCGCCCTTGACGACCTTTGCGACGCGATTAACGTAGACCATTCGGTCAACGAGCTCGCCCACTTCATCCATATTAATCGCCACGATTTACCCCTTATTCCTCAAGAAAGGGCCTAAAACTTAAGGCCACCCTCGCGGGCGCCGTCAGCAACCGCACTGACGCGGCCGTGGTATATGAACCCATTTCGGTCGAAGACCACGGCCGAGATGCTTCTTGCGAGGAGCTTCTGCGCAACTGCCTTCCCCACCAACTTGGCCCTTTCCCTCTTATTCTTGCCCTTGAAGGATTCGGCCGCTTCCGTGTCGAGGTCGGATGCAGCGGCCACAACCTTGTTCAAGGTGTCGTCTATCGCCTGCGCATAGATGTGCTTGGCCGACCGAAACACGGTCAAGCGAGGGCGCTCCGAGGTGCCATGGATCTTCTTACGAATGGCTACCTTTCGACGAAGCCGGGCAGACACCTTTTCGCTCTTGATTTTCTTGACGACTGGCATTTCCAAACTCCGTCAGGCGATTACGCTAAGCCGCGCCGGTCTTGCCGACCTTGCGCTTGATGGCTTCTTCTAGATACTTAATTCCCTTCCCCTTGTAAGGCTCCGGCGCGCGGAAAGAGCGCACCTTGGCGGCCGTCTGACCGAGGGTCTCTCGATCAATACCGGACAACGTCAGGATGTTCTTCTCCACCTTGGCCGCAATCCCCTTGGGAAGCTGAAATGTCACCGGATGGGAGTATCCAAGAGCGAGCGTGAGCTTATCCCCGGCTACTTCAGCGCGGTAGCCAACGCCGTTGATTTCGAGCTTGCGCTCGAATCCCTTGGCAACACCATCGACCATGTTCTGAACCAGCGCGCGCACCATGCCATGGCGCGCGCGAGCTTCCCGCGTATCGTTCGCTCGCAGTACAGCCACCTCGGTCTTATCGACCTTAAGCGCCACGAGCTCCGGAAGCACCCGCTTGAGTTCCCCCTTGGGCCCCTTCACGGCGACGTTCGCCCCATTCACGCTTACGGTGACCCCAGATGGAATTGCGATTGGTTTCTTTCCCACTCTGGACATGGCTACCAAACCTCGCAGAGAACCTCACCGCCAACACCCGCCTTCCGGGCATCACGGTCAGTCATCACCCCTTTCGAGGTGGAAACAATAGCGGTTCCAAGACCACCTCGAACCCGTGGAATCGAATCCGCACTCACGTAGTTCCTTTGGCCAGGCTTGGACACGCGACGAAGACCGCAAATCGCGGCGCGATTCTGCTGGTCCCAGCGAAGAGTTATCGACAAGACGTCGCTCTTGTGATCCCCAGCGGACTCAGTCACCGAGGCGATGAAACCCTCGTCACGCAAGATTTCCGCAAGGCGCCTCTTGAGGCGAGAAGACGGCACGTCGAGCTCGGTCTTCCGCGCCATGATGGCATTTCGAATTCGGGTCAGGAAGTCTGCAATCGGATCGGTCATTGGTAACCTACCAGCTGGACTTGATCACACCAGGGATCTCGCCCTTGAGTGCAAGCTGACGAAAACAGAGGCGGCAAAGCTGGAACTTGCGCATGTACGAGCGCGAGCGGCCGCACAGTGGACATCGGTTCTTGTTTCGAACCTTAAACTTCTCCTTGCGTGGAATTTCTTGTGCCAAGCGAGCCATGTATGTCCTCTGCTACTGCCTGAACGGCAGCCCCAAATAACGAAGCAGCGCTCGTCCCTCTTCGTCCGTGCGCGCTGTCGTCACAATCGAGACGTTGAGACCTTTGATCTTGTCGATCTTGTCGTAGTTGATTTCGGGAAAAATAATCTGCTCTTTAATGCCCAGCGAATAGTTCCCACGCCCATCAAAAGCGCGCGGAGAGATCCCCTTGAAGTCGCGGACGCGAGGGAGCGCAAGGTTTGCCAAGCGGTCCAGGAACTCCCACATGCGTTCACGCCGAAGGGTGACCATGGCACCAATTTTTAGGCCCTGGCGCAACTTGAAATTGGCGATCGCCTTCTTTGCCCGAGTAACCACCGGCTGCTGTCCGCTTATCGTCCGCAGCTCCTCGACAGCACTGTCCAGGATTTTTGGATTCGCTACTGCCTCTCCGAGACCCATGTTCAAAGTGATCTTGGTGAGGCGCGGCACCTGCATCGGATTCTTGTAACTAAATTCCTTCATCAGGCGCGGGACGACGTCCTTTTCATACATCACCTTCAATCGCGGAGGTGAAGTACGCTTATACACCTGGCCCGCCTCGGCAGTTTCCTTGGGAGCAGCCTCCTTTTTTCCGCCTTTTGCCTGAGCCTTTGAAGCCTGGGCTTTGGGGGTCTTGTCCTTCTTGGGCTGCTTGCCCTCCCCGCCACCTTCAGCGCCTTTTTTCTTCTCGTTCTCTGCCATGGTCGACCTACACTGCGGCCTGCGGGAACTCGGCGTCGCATTTCTTGCAGTGACGCATTTGGCCACCCGCCTCGTTGAACTTGATAACGGCACGACGCGGCGCCGTGCACTTCTCGCACCACAACGCCACATTCGAAATATGAATTGACCCTTCCTTCTCGATAATCCCGCCCTGGGGCGTCTTTTGAGAAGGGCGCGTATGACGCTTCACCATCATGATCCGCTCCACGACGACGCGGTCCTTCTTGGTGAGCATGCACAATACCTTGCCGCGCTTTCCTTTTTCTTTGCCGGCGATAACGACCACGATATCGCCTCTTCGAACATGCGCCATCACAGCACCTCCGGCGCAAGAGAAATGATCTTCATGAACCGCTTGGCCCGCAGCTCGCGTGCCACGGGTCCAAAGATACGAGTCCCGATCGGCTCATTATCCTTGTTGATAATCACCGCGGAATTCGAATCGAAACGAATATAACTACCGTCTGGTCGAGCAACTTCCTTGGCGGTCCGAACGATCACCGCCTTCGCTACGTCGCCCTTCTTGACCTTGGCACCGGGAATCGCTTCCTTGACCGAGACGACGATAATGTCCCCGATAGAAGCATATTTGCGCTTCGAGCCACCCAGGACCTTAATGCACATGAGCTTTTTCGCGCCCGAGTTATCCGCTACGTCCAGCGTGGTTTGCATCTGTACCATGGCTAGACCTCCTGCGGGCGTTCAATCAGGCGAGCGACTCGCCATCGCTTGTCCTTTGACAAAGGACGCGTCTCGACGATCTCAACCCGATCGCCGACCTTGTACTCATCACGCTCGTCGTGCACCTTGTACTTGACCCGCTTCGTCACATACTTATGGAACTTCGGATCCCTGACCCGACGAGTGACGGAAACGACGACCGTTTTCTGCATCTTGTCGGAGGTGATGACACCGACAATCCGTCTCCGTGCCCCACGGGTCTTCGTCAGCGCCGCTGGCTCGACTGGTTGAGTGACAGCTGCTTGGCTTTCGGCAGCCATGGGCTACTCCTTATCCGCCATTGCGGTCACGCCTCGGCGAGGTTCAATCCCCCGCTGCCGAGCGGACAGCACCGTGTTGATCCGCGCGATCTCTCGCCGCTTGTTGCGGATCTGCATAACATCCTCGAGTTGGTTGGTGAGTCGCGAAAGCTTGAGACGGAAGAGCTCGTCACGTGCCCGGTCGAGCGAGGCAACTAGCTCTCCGTCAGAGCGGTCGCGTACTTCCACCATCTTGGGTCCCTTATCGGCCATCATCCTCTCCTGGCGCCTACGGCGTAAACCTCGTCAATTCGCTACACCGGAGACTCACGCGTGACCACCCGAGTGCTTACTGGCAGCTTGTGATGCGCCAGATGGAAAGCCTCGCGAGCAAGCTTCTCATCGACCCCCTCAAGCTCATACAGGATGCGCCCAGGGCGAATGACACACACCCATTCCTCGACGGCGCCCTTCCCTTTTCCCATTCGGGTTTCGGCAGGCTTCTTGGTGGTCGGCTTGTCCGGAAAAATTCTAATATAGAGCTTCCCGCCGCGCTTCACATGACGAGTTATCGCCACGCGGGCGGCCTCGATTTGACGCGCCGTAATTCGTCCACACTCGGTGGCTTGAAGGGCGAAATCGCCAAAGTCCAGGCCATCGCCTCCCTTGGCCCGACCCCTCATGCGCCCCTTGTGCGCCTTGCGATGCTTTGTTCTCTTCGGTGACAGCATAGCTAGCCCTGTGGCGACGCTTCGCGTGCCCGCGCCGAACCGCCGCGAACCGGAAGAATCTCACCCTTAAAGATCCAACACTTCACACCGATGACGCCGTACGTGGTACGTGCCTCGGCAATACCATACTCGATGTCAGCGCGGAGCGTATGAAGAGGAACCCGCCCCTCACGATACCACTCGTAGCGCGCCATTTCCGCCCCGCCCAATCGCCCGGAGCAGGACACGCGAATACCCTTCGCACCGAATTTCATCGCTGTTTGCACAGCCTTCTTCAGCGCACGACGAAAAGCAACGCGACGCTCGAGCTGGGTAGCAATGTTCTCGGCCACCAACTGCGCGTTCGTCTCGGCCTTCCGAACTTCTTGGATGTTAAGAAAAACCTCGTTTTCGGTAAGCGCCTGGACCTCTTTCTTGAGGGTTTCAACCCCGGCACCACGCTTGCCAATTACGATTCCCGGACGGGCGCTATAGATATTGATCTTTGCCTTGTTTGCCGCACGCTCGACTTCTACAAGAGACACGCCAGCATGACTGAGCTTGTCTTTAATGAAGCGCTTGAGCCGAATATCCTCATGCAGCCACTTCGAGTAATTCTTCTCTTCGTACCACTTCGAGCTCCAGCTCTTGATGATGCCAAGCCGGAATCCGATTGGATGTGTCTTCTGCCCCATTGTCTACGCTCCGTCGTTCACAACCACGGTGATATGACTCGTGCGTCGCTGGATTCGGTTCGCACGTCCCATGGCCCGCGGTAGCCAGCGCTTGATGATCGAGCCACAATCCACTTGGATGGACTGAATGTAGAGTGCGTCTACATCTACCTTGCCCTTTGCCTTGTCCTCGGCATTAGCGGCGGCAGATGACACGAGCTTCAAAATAACCCTTGCGCTCTTCTTCGGCAGAAGCTTCAGGATTCCAAGCGCCTGGTCGACGCTCTTTCCCCGGATCATGTTTGCCACGATCCGCACTTTCCGCGGCGACATGCGCACATGCCTTACGACGGCCTTCGCTTCCATCGTCAAGTTCCTCAAAAAAATAGAGCGTTGCGCTATACCATGGTCCGCACTGGAAATCAACGTTTCAGTGCTATTTCTTCGCAGCCACCGGCACCGCTGCCTTTGGAGGACCGCCGCCGGCTGCAGCCTTGCGATCTCCCGAATGGCCGTGGAACGTGCGCGTCGGGGCAAACTCCCCAAGCTTGTGACCTACCATGTTTTCAGTCACAAACACAGGGAGGAACTTCCTGCCGTTATGGACAGCAAACGTAATACCGACCATTTCGGGCAGGATCGTCGAGCGGCGGGACCAGGTTTTGATAACTTTCTTAGACTTGGTCCGCTGGGCCTCGAGCACCTTCTTCATTAGATGTCCGTCGACAAACGGACCTTTTTTCACGCTACGAGCCATGTCCTCGTATCCCTTTCAACCAGCATGAGCAAAAGCACGCTAGGAACTACTCCTTGCCCTTGCGACGACGAACGATGAACTTGTCCGTTGCCTTGTTGTGGCGAGTCTTGTATCCCTTGCTTGGCATTCCCCAGGGCGAGCACGGATGACGCCCTCCTGAAGATCTGCCCTCACCACCGCCCATCGGATGATCGACGGGGTTCATCGTTACCCCGCGGTTGTGGGGTCGCCTTCCAAGCCAACGACTCCTTCCCGCCTTCCCCATCTCGACGTTGATGTGCTCCAGGTTGCCGAGTTGGCCAATGGTGGCCCGACAATCCAGGTGGACCTTACGAACTTCACCGGAGGGAAGGCGAATCGTGCCCCAGTCGCCCTCCTTTGCCATCAACTGAGCACCGGTTCCCGCAGAGCGAACAAGCTGTCCACCCGCACCGATCTTCAGCTCGATATTATGGATTGCCGTACCGAGCGGAATGTAGCGAAGAGGAAGCGCATTTCCCGATTTAATATCAGCCGTGTTGGCGCTGATCACGACGTCGCCCACCTGCAGCCTGTCCGGCGCCAAGATGTAGCGCTTCTCGCCGTCCTGATAGTTGAGCAACGCGATTCGGGCAGATCGGTTGGGATCATACTCAACGGCAGCCACGCGTGCCGGAATACCGAGCTTGTCCCGCTTGAAATCGATAATCCTGTATCGACGCTTGTGGCCGCCTCCACGAAACCGAGCCGTAATGCGTCCATAGGAGTTTCGCCCGCCCGATGACGTCCTAGGCGCGAGGAGCGACTTCTCGGGGTTGTTCTCCTTCTTCGTAACCTCGGCGAAATCCTGGGACGACATTCCACGTCTTCCCGGTGATGTCGGCTTGAACTTTTTGATCGCCATGACCTAGGCTCCCTCGAAAAGCTGAATCGTGTCGCCTGGCTCAAGGGTCACAATCGCCTTCTTCCAGTTCGGACGTCGGCCAGAAAAACGACCTATACGCTTTTCCTTTCCACGAACGATCTGAGTGCGAACAGAAGCGACCCTAACCTTAAAAAGCTTCTCGATAGCCTGGCGGATCTCGATCTTGTTGGCATCCCGCGAGACCTCAAAGAGAACCTTCTGACCGAATTCCTCGGGCTCAGAGGGAGCCTCTGGGCGCCCTCCTGTCTCGCGAAGCTGCGTCCCTTTTTCCGTAAGGAGTGGACGCTTAATGATGGATTGTGGCGAACGCATTGTCTTCGCCTTCCTTCCTACTTGGCAGCCGGCCTGAGTGCCGCCTCGACCTTCTTGGCCGAGTCCTGGGTAATGACTAGCAATTCATGGTCGAGCAAGTCGTAGACGTTAAGGCCCTCTGGAGCAACCCACCTGGCTCTAGCCAAGTTGCGGGCTCCACGAGCCAGCGCCTCGTTCTCTTTCGTGTCCACGATAAGCGCCCTTTCGGCCCCAAGCTTCTTTAGAGCCGATGCAACCTCTCTTGTCTTCGCGTGATCGAGGACAAATCGGTCCAGCACGATAACTCTTGCTTCCTTTAAACGAAGCGAAAGAGCCGACCGGAGGGCACCCCTACGCACCTTTTTCGGAAGCGCATACCCATAATCACGCGGATGGGGTCCAAAGACTGTTCCGCCACCCACGAATTGGGGGGCGCGAGTGGAGCCTTGGCGCGCGCGTCCCGTTCCCTTCTGGCGGTATGGCTTCTTGCCCCCGCCACGCACTTCGGCAACGGTTCGCGTCGAGTGGGTCCCAGCTCGGCGCTTGGCGCGCTGCCACTTGACCACCTCCCAGAGGAGGTGCTCGTTCACATCTGCGGCCCAAACCCGATCGTCGAGATCGATGATTCCAACCGTATCACCCGACGTGTTCTTCACATCAATCGTAGGCATCGCTTCACCCGTTTAGGTTTTGATCTCGACGTCAACACCGGCAGACAGATCGAGTTTCATCAAAGCATCGAGGGTCTGTTGAGTTGGCTCTAGAATGTCGAGCAGCCGCTTGTGCGTGCGTATTTCGAACTGCTCACGCGATTTCTTATCCACATGCGGAGAACGAAGCACGCAGTACTTGTTTATCTTAGTCGGCAACGGGATCGGACCGGCGACCTTCGCACCAGTCCGCTTAGCGGTGTCGACAATCTCCCCGGCCGATTGGTCGAGAAGCTTGTGATCGTACGCCTTGAGCCGAATGCGGATCTTTGGAGTCGTCATTGCGAATCCTTACTCCAGAATCTTGGTCACAACACCAGCGCCCACGGTACGGCCACCTTCACGGATGGCGAAGCGAAGCCCCTCTTCGCAGGCGATTGGTGTGATGAGCGCGATCTCCAGGTTCGTATTGTCCCCCGGCATGATCATCTCC
>JACQUZ010000030.1 GCA_016210055.1 Deltaproteobacteria bacterium
GCCGGCGATAGCCGGCGGAGCTTTCCGAGCTTCTGCTGCCCGCCGGCGATAGCCGGCGGAGCTTTCCGAGCTTCTGCTGCCCGCCGGCGATAGCCGGCGGAGCTTTCCGAGCTTCTGCTGCCCGCCGGC
Organism: Deltaproteobacteria bacterium; assembly: GCA_016210055.1. Classification (GTDB taxonomy): domain Bacteria; phylum Myxococcota_A; class Polyangia; order Haliangiales; family SHYZ01; genus JACQUZ01. The sequence goes on from JACQUZ010000030.1 coordinate 130, forward strand.
GATAGCCGGCGAGCAACGAAGCGGACGGGGCCCGCAGCCGCCTGGCGAAGCGTCACAACCTCTGTGGCGGGGTACTAGCTAACGGCGTACGGGCCGCGCCGCTTTTCCTGGAGGATCGCGGAGAGCTCATCGCCCGAAAGCGCGAACTCCTCATTGCAGAAATTACACACCACCTCGGCGTGCCTGTCTTCGCGAATCATTGCTAGAAGCTCGTCTTCGCTCACTGCCGCCAGGGAAGCCAGGACTCGCTCCTTCGAGCACGGGCAGGAGAACCGCACCGGACGGATGTCCAAGAGGTCCAAGTCCCGAGCGATATCGCCGAGCACGGCGCTGGCGAGCTGGGCAGGGTCTTGCGCGGCGCGAGGGTCGCGCGCGAGGGCCTCGTAGAGCGCCCCGGTGCGAAACCGATGCTGCGCTTCCCTCACGAAAGGAGTCCCCTCGCCACCGGGCATGGCCTGGACGAGGAGTCCCCCCGACGACACGAGCTCGAGGCTGTCCGAAAGCACGGCCTCGCACCCCAGTGCGCTTTCGATCTGCTCGCTCGATCGAAGGTAGTTCTCCACGTCCTCGTCGATCTCACCGGTCAACAGGGAGGCCTGGCCCCTGTACAACTCTCTAAGTCCAAGGTCGCGAATCACGTTCACTACGCCGTGCCGCCCCAGGGCACTCGCCAGCTTCACCCGGCGTGCGGCGCCACCCGTCACGAGCACGCTCGTGTTCTTGAGGTACGCGCGCACTTCCCCCGCGTCGTTGGCGTCCACCGTCACCCCCCCGAGCGGACCGTCTCCGACGAGCTGCAAGGTCACCCGCTCTTTCCCCTTGGTCATGGTGGCAAGGAGCAGGCCTGCGGTTGCACCTCGGGCAAGCGCCACTGCGGCTCCTGCCACCGCGCCGTGCCTCCGCGCGGCCTCCCGCGCCACGTCCGTCGTGGTGACCGAGAGCAGCCGGACCGCGCCCGTGGAAATGAGCGACCTCGCGAGGTTGTCTGCCATGCGCCAAGCATGGCCCAGGCGAGCCGCGCTCGCTTTCGAAAAAGCGCTGTAAGCTGGGGTGGTGCAAGTGCGGATCGATGGTTCCTTTGTTGCCGACGCTGAACGCCATGGGCTTCGCTACACGTGCAAGGACTGCGGCCATTTCCTTGCTGCACGGAGCGCGTGCGCCCATGAGTGGCCCGTGGACCAGCACCTCCTGCCCCCCATGCTGAAGAACGGCGAAGGGCGCATCGTGTTCTGCAAGGAGTTCGAGCTGGAATAACGCCATCCGCCTTTTTGCCTGCTGCCTGGGTCGATGATAGTTTTGGGTCCGTGTTCAAGTGGCTCGCATGCCTCGCTGTCGTCCTCGCTCTGGGCTGGCTGGGTTCAACCGCGAAGCTCGGAAATCACACGCTTTTTGGCCACTTCCGGCGGATCTGGTCCACCGAGGAGACCCAGGACCTGATTCAGGGGACCAGAGAAGCCACGGCTCCCGCGCTCGACCGGGTCAAGCGAGGGGTGAAGGTTGGTCTCAAAGAAGCTGCCCGCACCGGGTCCGAGCCCGACGCGGCCGTGGAGCATCCGTCAGGGGAATAACCCCATGCCATGCTGGGTTTCGTGAAGTAGCCCGCGTAACGACAAGGAGTCTCCCATGCACCATTCGAAGGCCAAGCTCGGCGCCGCGCTCGCATTGGTAGGCCTCATCGGCGTCGTCCTCGGCTTCATTTTGAGCGCACGCCTGGACATGACAGACCGAGCCACGGCGTCTCAGCCTGTGCCTTCCGTGCCCGACCCAACACCGGCCACTCCCCAAAAGGTGCCCGCACCCAGCGATCCTCCGCTCCCCAACGCGAGTGTCTCTTTTGTCGAGCTGGCCAAGAAGTTCTCCCCAGCGGTGGTCCACATCGACGTGCAGGTCGGGAGACGTAACCCCTTCATGTTCGGTGGATGGGAAACCTATGGAATTGGCCAAGGCACGGGTTTCATCATCTCGCCAGACGGCTACATCCTCACGAACGACCATGTCGTAGGCAAGGCTAGTGCGATCCGGGTCCGGCTCGCCGATGACCGCGAGTTCGCGGGCAAGGTCATTGGAGCGGATCCCAAGACTGACATCGCCCTCATCAAGATCGAGGACACCTCGCCGCTGCCGACGGCACCCCTTGGGGACAGCGACACGGTCGAGATTGGCGAGTGGGTCGTCGCGATCGGCAACCCATTTGGCCTCGATCACACCGTCACCGCAGGAATCGTGTCAGCCAAGGGCCGAAGGGACATCCACCCCGGTGGAAACCGGAGCGGGTATTACGACTTCATCCAGACCGACGCATCCATCAACCCTGGCAATTCCGGCGGTCCCCTCATCAACGTGCGTGGCGAGGTGATTGGGATCAACAGCGCCGTGAGTGCCCAGGGGCAAGGGATCGGATTCGCGATCCCGGTCAACATGGCCAAGACGCTCATCCCCTTGCTGAAGCAACACGGCCACGCCCCGCGGAGCTGGATTGGCGTCGGCATTGCCCCGGTAACCCGGGAGATCGCCGACAAGCTGGGTCTTTCCAGCACCAAGGGCGCGGTCATCGCCCAGGTGGTACCCGGATCTCCGGCCGCGGAGGCCGGGCTCAAGACGGGGGATATCATCGTGGCGTTCGACGGCAAGACCATTCACAGGCACGACGACCTTCCTTGGCTCGCATCAACCGCTGGCATTGGCCGAACCGTTCCCGTCGTCGTCGCCGAGAAGGGGGGCGGGCAGCGCGAGCTCAAGGTCACCTTGTCTGAAAAACCAGACCACGAGTAGCCATGTCCGAATTGGTCACCCTCCGCACGCGACCGCGCGTGGACCTCGATGATCCGATCTCACTTCTCGAGGAGGATCATGGACGGATCGAAGCTCAGCTTGCGTCCCTAGAAGGGATCGTGGCCGCGCTCGCCCGGGAGCTGTCCCCTTCCGCTTCTCGGGCGCTGTCCGTCCCGCTTCATTTCTTCCGCATGGATGGCCTCCGCCACGTTCGGGACGAGGAGCTCTCGGTGTTTCCGCGGCTCCGATCAGCCGGTCATGCATCACTCGTGGAGGCACTGATCGACGAGCACCGACAAGCCAATCTCATCTTTCAATCGATGCGCACCGTATCCACGCACATGTCGCTCGGGGGCGTGACCCATGATCTGGTACAGGAGCTCGGAGTCCACGCCAGGGCGCATGCCGAGGTGACTCACGAGCACGTGCAGCGCGAGAAGACAGTGCTGCTCCCGCTCTTGCGCGCGCTCCCAGGCGCGGAGAAACGTGCCGTGGCGAAGGAAATGATGGCTAGGCGGGTGTAGCGTTCGGCTGACGGCTGAGCGCTCCTCTACTGAGCCCTCTTGAGGATCAAGAACTCGACGCGGCGGTTCTTGGACCAGGCCGCCTCGTTGTGCCTCGGGTCAATTGGACGCGTCTCGCCGTAGCCGACGGCCTTGAGCCTGGTCTCTTCGACTCCATTGTCGACCAGGTACTTCTTCACGGCTTCCGAGCGGTCCTGCGTGAGACGCAGGTTGTACTCGTCTTTGGCTCGCTCGTCCGCATGTCCGCCGATCTCGATCAAGAGGATGTCTGGGTTCCCCTGCAGCGTCGCTGCAATGGCGTCGAGGATCGGGTAGGACTCGGGCTTGATGACCGCCTTGTTGGTCTCGAAGTAGATCTTGTCGAGAATCTCGATGGCGCCCGACGTCACGACCACGCGGCCCTTGTCGGGACACCCGTCCTCGTCGTCCTTCCCGTTATAGGTCTCCGGCTCGTTCGGACAGGCGTCCACCCGGTCGAGGATGCGATCCTTGTCGTTGTCTGGGTCGGGGCAGCCGTCCTTGTCTTCCCAGTCGTCCTTGTCCTCGGGGTCGTTGATGCACACGTCATCGACGTCGAGGATTCCGTCTTGGTCGTTGTCTGGCTCCGGACAGCCGTCGCTGTCTTCGAAGTTGTCCTTGTCCTCGGGATCATCCGGGCACTGGTCGACGTCGTCGAGGATGCCGTCGCCGTCGCGGTCCATGTCGTCCGCCTCGGGGCAGCCGTCCTCGTCCTCCTGGCCGTCCTTGTCCTCTGGCTCGTTGGGGCAGCTGTCGTCTCCGTCGAGGATTCCGTCTCGATCGTTGTCGGGCTCGGGACAGCCGTCGGTGTCCTCGAAGTCGTCAAAGTCCTCGGGGTCGTCGGGGCACTTGTCGACGTCGTCCTTGATCCCATCGCCGTCGCGGTCGCCGATGTTGGGCTCGAACACGATCCCCAAAAACCCGCGCACGTCTGGGTTTCCAGCGGCCACGCTGCCGGGCAGGAAGCCGGCCCCGCCGCCGAGGAGGAAGAAAGAGTTCCGCGCCAGGTACAGCTTGATGCCGAGGGAGGCTTCGAGCGGCATGTAGTCCTCCCCGCCAAGTGGCACGCTGCCGAACACCTCGGCGACCAGGTCGAACTTCTGCTTGACGACCGCATAGGACATGCCGAGCCCAAAGGGAATTTCGGAGGCGGGGGCCAAGGCGGTATTGCCCGTGCTCGGCACCTGCACCCCTCCTGGAGAAGCCACCACCTTGTTCACGAAGGTGCGGTCGGTCTCCTCGGAGGTACGAATCCGCAAGCCGGCGTTGGCTGCCAGGCGCAGTGACCCGCGGCCGAACTCCTTGTCTACGATGGCCATGGGCTGAAACGTGAGCTTCTTCTCCCCGAGCCACTCGTCGTCGTCGTGCGCTGGGACGAATACCGAGCCAACGACCGCAAAGCCAACCGGATGCTTGGACGTGTTCAGGAACCGGATCTTGGCGTGAATTCCCACGTCGCCGACCCCTTGGGAAGAGAAGCCAAACTCGTCGTCGTCGTTAGGGTCCGCCGGGGTCCCTCCATGAAAGTCGGGCGACACGTCCCCACTCACCACCATGAACGGGACTGAAACGCCGATCTCGGCGAGGCCAAGGAGCCCATAGGCAACTTGGAGCGTGGGGGTGATGATGTTTTGCACGGTGTAGGCCGTGTTGCCGCTCTCGTACTTGTCGACCTGGCCGAACGCTCCCCCAGAAAGCTCGAGGACGTTGTGCCCCCAGTTGGTCACGAGCCCGAAGGACAGCTCATTGCTCCCCAGGATCTGGGACGCGTTGACCGTGATGTACCCGCGGGAGTCCATGGCAGGCCGGAAGGCCTGCAGGTCAAAATTGCCGCCCACCTGCGCCCAGCCGTGACTGGGTAGGAGAGCGAGGGCAAGAACAGCGAAACCAAGACTAGGCGTGGCGTACCGTCTCGAAAGCATTGGTCCTCCCGGCATGCGGCAAGGGGACGAAACAAGGGCCCCAAGACCCGCGTCGTTTTACACCTCGACGCTCGGTGGGTCAACGCCATATCCTCCGTCCGGTGCAGGGCCTCTGCTTGAGCACGTGGTGTCGCAACGAGGACGAATCCCCTTCGGCCTTCTTTGATCGCGCCCTGCGCCTTGGGTTTGGCGCGCTCGCCTGGGATGCCACCTTGTCCCCCGCTTTTCTCGCCGAGGCCGAAAGCGAGCTCTCTGCCAGAAGGGAAGACCTACGCGTCCTCGTCGTAGAGGGCCCCTGCCCTGCTCCACGCGGCAGGCGCGCGCCACGGTTGGCCACTGCGGACAAGGAGGAGCGTCGTGCCGCACTCAAGGGCCTCGAGGATACGTTGACACTCGCCGCCAGGGTCGCCGCTCGAGTAGTTGTCGTGAAGCTGGGGTCACTCGATGTTCAGACGAACTGGGCGCGACTTGTGCGGGCCTTTTCCAGGCGCTCGCTGGACCGGTCCGATGTGGACGCGCTCATCGCCGAACGAGCACGACTTGCACCCTTGGCGCTCGACCTGGCCCGTTTTGGACTCGATCCGCTCCTCCACCAGGCGCAAGAGAAAGGGCTTTCCGTGGCGCTCGTGAACCGCGCGCGCTGGTTTGAGATCCCCGCCGACATGGAGCTTGGCGTCCTTCTCGAGGACTTTCGTGGCGCTCCCCTCGCGCCCTGGCATGATCCAGCGGCGGCCCACGCGAGGGAGGCGCTTGGCTTTGGGAGTGCCGCAAGCCTTCTGGCCGTGCACGGCAAGCACGCACGCGGCGCTTGGCTCACCGACGCTGTGGGGCTTCTTGGCGGCCTCCCCTGGGGGCGTGGCGAAGTGGATACCGGCACCGTCCGCAGCGCGATAAGCCCTGACGCCATCCTCGCGATCCACGTCGCGCCGGGCGTGACCGACGACGAGCTCGCGAGCAGCCTGACGTGGGGTGCCTAAGCGGGCCTTTTAGCGAATAATCAACGCCTGGGTACCTACGATGGGCAGGCGCACGAGCTGCCCGCTGATGCGGTCGCCGTCGATGCGCAGGTCCCCAGTGTCGACAGTCCAAGTGGTTCCATCCGGCGCGGCCGCAAGGCGCGTGGGGATCGCCATCGTCGGCCCTGATGAGGACGTGGTGCCCTCCGAAATGGCCGCGGGCACCGACATCGGTACCAGCCCACCAGTAATGCTCAAATCGAGCGCATAGTCGGGAATTCGGAAGATGGAAAGCTGCTCGTTCCGAACTTGCACGCCTTCCGGCGCATTCTCGGTTCGCACCTGGAAGAGAAAAGGATAGTCCGACGGTGCCGGTGAGTAAGTGAAGCCCGGGAACTTGGGTGCGCCGTTTTCATCAACGAACGGGATCACCACATCCGCGATATCGAAAGTAACCCCCGGGGTGCGGAGGCGCACGCCATGGCTTCTTCGCGTGAGCACCTTTGTCCCTGGCACACCGTCCACCGTCTCGGTGATGACGTACGGCTCCTCGAAGTCGAGGCGGCATGGATTCGGTTCGTCGAGCCCTGGGCTGCACTCTGGCTCGTCCTTGCGAAAACGCCCGACGAGGTACGGGCGGCGGGTGGCGTCCGTCACGCACTGCCGCGTCGCCGGATCCACCTCACGCCTGTGAAGGTACCCGAGCTCGGAGCTCAAGACCGTAAACGCATCGCCACTTCGCACCGCATATCGCTGCACGGACGACAAGCACTCGGACGGTGGAATTGGCCCCAGCACGCAGCGCCCTTGCACGCACGCGGTGCTAGGGGCGCACTCGCTGGTGGCGTTGCAGGTCATCACGCACTTGCGCTTGCCGCCAAACGTCGCATCCGCTAGGCACCCCCACGAGTACTCCGGCAGGACGAGCCCACGCCCGTCTGCCGTCTCGAGGGCCTTCTTTTCGCCAAGATAAATGTCGCTGCACTGCGTATCGTCAACGCACTCTGGCAGCGGGGACCAGCCAGGGGCGACCGGACGAGGCACGAGAACCATCTCGTCCTGCTTGACCTCCACGGCGGTGTACCGACGCACGGTCGTAAGAAGCTCCTTGCACGTGATCGAGAGCTCATTGGCGCGCGCCTTCGGCAGGCAAAGCCTCCCGTTCACGCCGTCCGGTGCGCCAGGGAACACTTGGCAGATCTCCCCCACCGCGCAGTCAGTGTCGGCGTCACAACCGACGAGCTCGACGATGTCGTTTTCCTCGATCCCCTGCTCGCAGAACGGGCCCGAGGGATCCTTAAACGTCATGGTTTCCCCCTCGGGACGTACCTCCGCGCCAACGCCGACGGCGAAAGCGCCCTGCCAGCGCACCGTCCACCGCTCGTTGGGCCTCGCCATTCTCGGATCGTCGAAGTCGTAGTCCAAAACGCGGGCGATATCCGGAAAGGCGTCCTCCCGAACCTCGTGCGGCGCGTTTCCGCCAAGGGACCAGGTGACGTTCTCTTGGTCTGGGCATTTCACCCGATGAAGCAGGGGCAAGAGCCGGCTCGCCTGGGGGGTCGTGGTCGCATCACCAAAGACCAGCCAAGGACGTCTCGCAATCTCTCCCTGCTGCTCTTCGGGGAACTCCCTGTTCACCTTGTTTCCGGCCAACCTCACCGGGTCCACCTTGGTCGTGCTCGGAGGCTCGGCGGCACTGCACGATGGGTTGAAGAGTGGCCGATTCAAGCCGTCGCGAAGGGCATGTGGGGTCGCGAGGACGATGTCCGTATCGCCCTTGAACGCCGCGTTCTCCACGTCCGAATAGTTTTCGTCGTCGATGTTCACGTAGTAGACGATGCCGCCTCGACGCGGATGCTGGGCGCTAATAAGGCCAAACGTTCCCTTGAGCGCGCGGGCTTCGTACCCTTCATTGCCGTCGGTGGATAGCTCCTCGCTCGCAGTGAAGAACGCCACGTCGAGGGGCGTTGCGCCGTCTGGCAAGCGAACCCCAGGCCCCCGCGCATCGGCGCGACGAGGATACCTCACGTCGCGGATGGGCACGCAGGCCAAGGTGGCCACGTCCCGCACTGCACGAAGGGATCGAGGGTCTGCCTGGGTCTCGCACTCGGCCGGACTTGTCCCCGGTCGCACGTCTGCCACGTGGACGGCCGCATCCCTCCCCACGGCATAGAGGAACTGGAAGGTGCCCCCTTCCCCACCGTTCCCCATCTCGATCTCGGGGCTCACAGCGAGGCGACGGATACCGACAGCGCCCTCGAGAGACAAGGGGGATGGCAACGAGTCGCCGCTGGGGAGACCGCTCGCAAGCGGCACGACTTGGATGTCAGGCCGGTTTCCGCCGGCGACAAAGAGGCGCGACCCGTCGGCAGAGAGGGCCAGGACTGACGGCTCGAGCGCGCCTTTTGCGCCTGGCGCGGACGTAGCAGCACCTTCTCCGAGCTCCGCACACTCGATCTCGCATGCCACGTCGCTCGGTGGAACCACGCTGGCACCGGTTGGGCTGAACCGAATGCCGGCTACTACTTCCCCATCCTGTACCGCGGCGACGAGGCGGCATCGTGGGAAGGCCACGTAGAGGACCCCAGCACCGGCATCGCAGGAGGAGGCGTCATCAGCAGCCGGGTCGCGCCAAGCGACAATGGCCGCAGGCCGCGCGGCAAGACGTCCCCTCGGCGTCCTAATCTCCGCTCGCCGAACCGCCGAAGGACGCTTCTGCACAGCAGCCAGCACGTCGACGACACCCAAGTCGCACGAGCCCCAGTTCGCCGTCACGGCAAAGCAGCCGTTGCTGGAGGTGGCAATCCCCACCGGATGGAGGCCGACCGGAATGCCGTTAACGCCTGGGATAAGAGTGTCGCTATCCAAGATGGCAGCCGAGGAAAGGCTCGCCACGCTCACCGTGCCGCGCGCACTTTCCACGACGAACGCCACGTGGGGTGCGGGCGCACCTGCATCTACTCCAGCGTCGGCGCTCCCTGATCCGCGGCACTGGGAAAGAGGGACAGCGCGGACACCTGCATCCCCTTCCGTGGAAAGGCAGCCGAACGCAACGTCGACCGGTCGATCCAACTGTGGCGAAAAGGCCTGCGGCACTTCCTGGGAGCAGGCAGCGGCCAAGAAGAAGCACGTGGCCGCACCAATCGCGGTCATTCCGAAATCAGAACGAGGAGTCATTCTTGGTCTCGAAGGCGCTCGTTTCCGACGCGCAGAACTGCATGGTTTTCCGTCGGGCTCTGGGGATCCATGTCCATCACTGAGATGGTGTCTTCGGCGTAATTCGCCACGTATGCTCGCTTCCGATTGGTCGCCACCGCGACCCCACTCGGTCCGAGCCCTACGAGGGCCGTCGCCCGAAGCTCGAGGTTCTCGAGATCCAGGACCCAAGCCTCGCCGAGCTCAAAGCAGGGAACGATCCCACGCAATCCGTCGCCGAAGTCGGCCACCGCGAGGGCCTGCGCACGCTCGCAGATCTCGACCGTACCGATGACCTGGTTTCTGGGCACCCCTCCCTCGCCGAGAGACGTGTCGAGCGCGACCACCTCAGCCGGCGATCGGTTCACGAAGAACGCCCGATTCCCATCAGGGGAAAAGGCAATCCCACGGGCATCGCCGTACATGATCGGCGTCCCCGTGGTAAGACGTTGCCCTGCCGTCCCATCCCCCCCGGCGACATGAAGCGGGGTGATGCGCGAGAGGCTCGGCGACGCCATGCTCGTCACGTACACGGGCGTTCTGGCGTCGCCCGGCCTGCGCGCCGCCACCCCAACGGCTCGCCCCCCGGAAGGATGGAGTGCGAACCTATCGACTAGAACTGGCGGCAAGCCCGCATTCCTCGGCGAGAAACCCAGAGTGACGTCACCGGTCGTCAGGTGGGTGACCACAAGGTGGCCGCTCTGCGGGTTCACGAGCAGATCAAACGGCTCTGGGGACAAGACGAGATCCTGGTTCCTCTCGAACCGATCCAGCCTGTGGCTCTCGGAGCAGCGTGGAAAGGAGCCCGCCTCGCCGCAGTCCATCGTCCCGGATTGGAGGTCGAAGTCGGCCCACGTGATCGACGGATCTCCCCTGACCGTAGCGATAATCCGATGCTTCCCCGAGACCGCCCCGTCCTCACCAAAAAGCGGCTGCACGGCTACCGACGAGCCAAAGTTTCCCACCTTGACGCTGGCGCCGGGAACGAGGAAGTCGGCTGCAATCCCGCCTTTCGAGGTGTCGCACCGCAGCATGAACGTCGCAAGGGGATGCGGGGAGCAACCGTCCGCAAAACCCCCACGCCACTTGGCCACTTTCGCGTCGACCTTGTCTAGGTCGAGCACCTGGAGGGTTCCCGAATCAAACCGCAGATCGGCGTTGGAGTTGAGGACAACCAGGTACTTCTCCTCCGGGGCGACCGCAAGGGCGCTCGGAAAATAGGGGTTGAACTGCGGTGGGGCTACCTCGGAGGACGAGGCCGTGCATGAAACCCCCACCGCCAGTGCCAAGAAAGACGTATATGACGTGCACTTCGCGTGCATGCTCACCGTTCAGATTCGTTGGGACCGTTATGGGTTGCCTGCTTTGAGGGCTGCTTGCGCCGCGGAAAGCCGCGCGATCGGGACTCTAAATGGCGAGCATGACACGTAGTCCAACCCGAGCGCGTGGCAGAACTCCACTGAGGACGGCTCCCCACCATGCTCGCCGCAGATCCCGATCTTCAGGCCCGACTTGGCCTTGCGCCCCTTTTCCACCGCAATTCCCATGAGCTTCCCTACGCCGTCCCGGTCCAGCGCGGCAAACGGGTCTTTTTCCACAAGGTGCTTCTCCAGGTAGATGGGCAGGAGCTTGCCGATGTCATCTCGGGAGAAGCCGAACGCGGTCTGAGTGAGGTCGTTCGTGCCAAACGAAAAGAAGTCGGCGTGGCGGGCCAGCTCGTCGGCGACGATGCACGCCCGCGGCAGCTCGATCATCGTCCCCACCGTGAACGGGACAGTAAGCTTCTCGCTCTTCGCCACCTGTTCAAACGTGGTAACGACGAGCTCGCGCAGCCTGCTGAGCTCCCCTTCGATCCCCACGATTGGGATCATGATTTCTGGGAGGACCGTGACCCCCTCCCGCCGAGCCAGGCACGCCGCCCGGGCGATGGCGGTCACCTGCGTCTCGTAGATCTCCGGGTACGTCACCGCCAGCCTGCACCCGCGGTGGCCGAGCATGGGGTTGGCCTCGTGCAGCTCCTCGTTCTTGGCATGGACAGCCTCGACCGATACTCCGAGCGCGCGGGCCACCTCGCTGATCTCCGCTTCCGTTCGGGGCAAGAACTCGTGGAGCGGTGGGTCGAGCAGGCGCACGGTCACCGGCAATCCGTCCATCACGCGGAAGATCTCCAAGAAATCCCCCTGCTGCATCGGGAGAATCTTCTCCAAGGCGGCGCGTCGCCCTTTCTCGTCCGAGGCGAGAATCATCTGGCGCATGGCCAAGATGCGCTGGGGGTCAAAGAACATGTGCTCGGTGCGGCACAGCCCAATCCCCTCGGCGCCAAAGGCGCGCGCCGTGCGCGCGTCGACGGGGGTGTCGGCGTTGGTACGCACCCGCAAGCGCCTCGCTCCATCAACCCAAGTCATGAGGGTGCGGTAATCCTCGTCGAGGCGCGCAGGGACCAAGGGTACGGTACCCAAGATGACCTCACCCGTTGATCCGTCGAGCGTAATCACATCGCCATCACGAACGGTGACGTTTCCCGCGGTAAAGATCCCCTTCCGGTAGTCGACCTGGATCGCGGATGCACCCACGACGCAGCACTTGCCCATGCCTCGCGCGACCACGGCCGCATGCGAGGTCATGCCTCCCCGCGATGTGAGGATGCCCTGGGCTGCCTTCATGCCATGGACGTCCTCGGGCGAGGTTTCGACGCGCACGAGGATGACCTTTTCCCCCTTTTCCGCGCGCTCTTCCGCCTCGGTCGCCGAGAAGGCCACCTTGCCAATGGCCGCGCCCGGCGATGCAGGCAGCCCCTTGGCAATGACCTTCTTGGTGGCCGAGGGGTCGATCATCGGGTGGAGGAGCTCGTCAATCTTGTTCGGATCGACACGAAGGATCGCTTCCTTGGGCTCGATCGTCTTTTCGGCCACAAAGTCCACCGCGATCTTGACCATCGCTCGCCCCGAGCGCTTTCCCGAGCGGGTCTGGAGCATCCAGAGCTTGCCGCGCTGGATCGTGAACTCCACGTCCTGCATGTCGCGCAGGTGTTTCTCGAGCCGGTCCCGGATTTCCAGGAGCTCCCGATACGCCTTGGGCATGACCTCCTCGAGCTCGGAAATCGGGCGCGGCGTGCGAATACCCGCCACCACGTCCTCCCCTTGAGCGTTCACAAGGAACTCGCCGAAGAACCGCCGATCCCCAGTCGCGGGATCGCGCGTGAACGCCACCCCGGTGGCGCAGTCGTCCCCCATGTTGCCGAACACCATCGCCTGGACCGTGACCGCAGTCCCCCAATGGTCCGGGTAGCCGTAGAGCTTGCGATAAGTCCGGGCGCGCGGGTTGTCCCAGCTTCGGAACACGGCTTGGATCGCGCCCCACAGCTGTTCCCACGGGTCCTCGGGAAACGGAACCCCCTTGCGGGTCCGAATCTCTGCCTTGAAGCGTGACACCAAGTCCTTCAAGTCTTCGGCGCTAAGGTCGATGTCTCGCTCGACGCCGCGCGCCCGCTTTTTCTCGTCGAGGATCTCCTCGAACGGGTCATGATCCTTTTCGGTCTCGGGCTTGAGCCCCATCACCACGTCGCCATACATGGCGACGAAGCGTCGATAGCTGTCGTAGGCAAACCGTGGGTTCCCCGTGCGCTCGATGAGACCTTGGACGGTTTCGTCGTTGAGCCCCAGGTTGAGCACCGTGTCCATCATGCCCGGCATGGACACCCGAGCCCCCGAGCGCACCGACAGGAGGAGCGGATTCTGCCGGTCCCCGAAGCGCGCCCCCATGATCTCGCCCACCTGCAGGGCAGCCGCACGAGCTTCCGCCTCGAGTCCCGGTGGGAGAGTGCGGTCGTGCTGGTAATAATAGGTGCACGCTTCGGTCGTGATCGTGAATCCAGGTGGAACCGGAAGGCCGAGGAGCGTCATCTCTGCTAGCCCCGCCCCTTTTCCACCGAGAAGTTCCTTTTGCTTTCCAGTACCGTCGGCCTTGCCGACGCCAAAGAAATAGACGTTTTTCATGCTTGCACCGAGAGCTGCCGAAAGTCGGCAATTTTGGCGAATAATGCGTTGATGGCTCCAAGGAGAGCCAGGCGGTTGTTCTTGATCGCCGGATCCTTGTCCATGACCAACACCTCGTCGAAAAACTTGTCTACGCTAGGCTTTAGGGACGCGAGCTCCCGGAGGGCCATGTCGTAACGGCGCTCTGCAATGAAGTCCTCCACGCGCCGTCGGATCGTGCCCAGGCTCTCCCAAAGTGCCGTTTCGCTGGGGTGAGTGAATTTCGCCGGTTCGGGCTCGCCTCGAGGTGCCTCCCCTTTGAGGATGTTTGCCACGCGCTTGAACGCAATGGCTAGGGGTTCGAAGTCCGGTCGTTCCCTGAGCCGCGCCACTGCCTTCGCCCGTTCAAAGGCATCCGGAACGTCTTCGAATCCGGCCGCCAGCGCGGCATCCGCACAGTCGGGGGGGATTTTCTTGACCTCGATGAGCAGTCCCCGCAGGCGGGTAGCGAAGAACTCGAGGACCTGCTGGCGGACGTCGCGGACCCAGGGAACCTTGGGTGCAAGCTCGCCGATGGCTGAATCCAAGAGCGCCCCGAGAGTAACTGGCCATTTCCTGTCGAGGAGAACGTGGAGAACGGCGAGGGACGCACGGCGGAGGCCGAAAGCATCGGCAGAGCCCGTGGGAGCGAGCCCCACCGCAAAGCAACCCACGATCGTATCCATGCGGTCAGCGACACCCACCGCGGCTCCCAAGGCTCCGGATGGAAGGCGATCCTGCGCACCACGCGGGAGATAGTGCTCAAAAATGGCAGCGGCGACCTCGGGATCCTCCCCGGCAAGGCGGGCGTAGTGCTGCCCCATCTTGCCTTGCAGATCCGGGAACTCGCCGACCATCTTGGTGACCAGGTCCGCCTTGGCGAGGAGCGCAGCGCGATCGAACTTCGCGCGATCGACGCCCGCACGAGCGGCCACCACCGACTGGCGAACGCGGGCGACCTTTTCGCCCACGCTTCCCAGCTTTGCCTGGAACACCACCCCATCGAGCTTCGCCGCAAAGTCCTCGAGCGTCGTCCGAAGGTCCTCGTCGAAAAAAAACTTGGCATCGGCGAGGCGCGCCGCGAGCACGCGCTCGTTGCCATGCCTCACCATGTCGGGGTCCGCCACCAGCGTCCCCGAAATGGTCACGAACTTGCTTGCCAAGGTTCCGCCCGCGTTTTCCGTGGCAAAGTAGCGCTGATGCGCTCTCATCGCCGAGACGATGACCTCTTCGGGCACCTCTAGGTAGCGATCCGCGAAACTGCCGCAAATAGCCCGCGGGTACTCGACGAGATTCGTCACCTCGGCGAGGAGCGGAGGGTCGGGGCGCACCCGAACGTTGGCTTCTCCTTGGATGCGCACCAACTCGGCCTCGATCATGGTGCGCCGTGCCTCAGGGTCCACGATGACGAACGCCCCCCGAAGCTTGCTCATGTAGTCCGCGAGCGTCCCGTCGAGGAGAATTACTCCAGGTGAAAGGAACCTGTGGCCACGCGTGGTCCGGCCACTTGGCAGGGCGAACAGCTCGAGTGGGACGACCTCGCCACCATAAAGAGCGACGAGCCAGTGCACCGGGCGAACAAAGGGCTCGTCGAGCGTGCCCCACCGCATGGCCTTCTTCCAGGGGATCGCTCTTGTCATGTCTGCGAGGAGCTTGGGCAAAAGGGCGCGTGTCATGGCCCCTTTCTCCTCGCGCCTGGCCGCCACGTACGCTCCCTTGCCAGGCACCTCGGTCACCGTGAGCTCCGATGGGGAAACACCCATCTTTTGCGCAAAACCGAGCGCCGCCTTCGTGGGCTTCCCCTCGGCGTCGAAGGCCGCCTTGGCAGGAGGCCCCGTCATGAGCTCGGCAACGTCAGCTTGTCGGTCGGCGAGATCCGCCACGGAAAGGACAATACGCCTCGGCGTTCCGAATGTCGTCACCACGCCGTGCCCGAGTCGAGCGGCCTTGAGGCGCTCCGAGGCGATCTCTCTCAAGTCAACAAGAGCCTTGGCCAGTAAGCCTGCGGGGATCTCCTCGGTGCCAATCTCGAAAAGGAGCTCGTAGGCCGCCGCCATCACGCCACCTCCCGCGCGGCGGCAAGCGCCGCGGCCGAGACGCCTGCCTCAAGGCTTGCCTCGAAGGCCGCCTTTGCCCGGACGCCGAGCTCCGGTGGAAGCAGCGGGAAGCCGAGCCGCGCCCGCTCCCGCACGTACCCCTCGGCACATCCCTTGGCAATGGCCCGCACGCGGCCGATGAACCGCTGGCGCTCCGTGACGCTGATCGCGCCCCTGGCATCCAGGATGTTGAAGACGTGCGAGCACTTCATGCAGTAATCGTAGGCGGGGAGCACGAGCGAGGCCGAAAGGAGCCGCTTGCACTCGGCTTCGAACTTGTCGAAGAGGTCGAAATGGAGAGCGGTGGAAGCGTGCTCGAAGTTAAACTTCGAGTACTCGACCTCGCTTTGGTGATGGACTTGTCCGTACTTCACCCCCTTGACCCACTCCAAGTCGAACACGTTGTTCACGTCCTGCAAGTACATGGTGATCCGCTCGAGACCATACGTGAGCTCGGCGGTGACCGGCTTCAAGTCGATACCCCCGGCTTGCTGGAAGTACGTAAACTGGGTGACTTCCATCCCATCCGACCAAACTTCCCAGCCCAGGCCCCACGCACCGAGCGTCGGAGATTCCCAGTCGTCTTCCACAAAACGGATGTCGTGTTTCGCGGGATCCAACCCCAGCGCCTTGAGTGAATCCAAGTAGATCTCTTGGACGTGAAGCGGCGCTGGCTTGAGTCCAACTTGAAACTGGTAGTACGCACCAAGGCGATTCGGATTCTCGCCATAGCGACCGTCAGTTGGACGGCGTGAAGGCTGCACAAAAGCGGTATTCCATGGTTCTGGGCCGAGCACGCGGAGGAAGGTCGCTGGGTGGAACGTCCCGGCGCCCACCTCCAAGTCGTACGGCTGGTGAATGACGCAGCCTTTTTCTGCCCAGAAATGCTGAAGCGTGAGAATGACATCTTGAAAAAACATCGGGCGAGTCCTTGCGCCCATTGGAATATGGGGGCGCGCGCACGGTACCAAACGGGCCACCATGGATCAAGCAAGTCGACCGACCGAGTTCAAGCGCTTGACACTGGGGCCACCGTCGATATGATGGCCGGCGCTTAGGAGCCCGACGGATGAGACTTCCTCTTTCCCCGATGACGCGTCGCTTCCCTTCCGCAAGCCCCGCATTTCTGCAGGTTGTCCTTGGCCTCGTGCTCGCGCTCGCCGCGACTGCGTGCCAAGAGAATCCTGTGGGACGCAGCTGTTTCATTGGCTCCATTGATGCGGGATCTGGTGAGACCATTCTTTCTTCTCCCGCGCTGGAGTGCCAATCGCGGCTCTGCTTGCACGTTCCCTCGACGGATCCCGAGGCGAAGGACATGTGCACGGCCGAGTGCTCGGACGACAGCGATTGCGACAAGGTAGCCGAGTCGCCGTGCAAGAAGGGCTTTGCATGCACCGTTCCGGTCGTGACCGGCGCCTTCTGCTGCAAGAAGCTCTGCGTGTGTCGTGACTCTCTAACCATTCCAGACGGAGGCATTCAGGTGCCTGCAGTGTGCGACCCGGAGAACAAGCAGAATTCCTGCTGTAACCTCCAGGGACGTCGAGGCAACACCGACTACCCGCTGTGCGCTTCTAAGAGCTAGACAGCAACGCCTCCCTTCAGCCGCGCAGGTTCAGCAGTCCTCGAGGCGGAAGGCGTCTTGAATAAGCCGAATCTTCCCCTGTCCGTCCACTGTCACCACGTCAAACCTGCAGGTTGAATCGCCGCGGCCCCGAGCGACCAAGTAGTGCTCGGCAGCGCGGGCGATTCGGCGTCGCTTGGTTCGGTTTATGGACTCTTCGGGTAGGCCGTATTCGTTGTCGGAACGGGAGCGGACTTCGACAAAGCACAGGACAGATCCATTCTGGGCGACCAGGTCGATCTCCCCCTGGCGGATCTGGTAATTGCGGTCGAGAAGGACGTAACCGAGCTTGCGAAGATACTCGGCCGCGAGATTTTCAGCTTGGGTGCCAGCGGCCCGGCGGTTCACGCCTTATGGGTCTCTGAAGGAGAAGCCTCGACGCTCTTCTCACGGATACGCGCGGCCTTGCCCTGCAGCTTTCGCAGGTAGTAGAGGCGAGCGCGTCGAACTCTGCCTCGGCTCTGCACCTCGATCCGATCGAGCATGGGGGAGTTGAGGGGAAACACGCGCTCGACTCCAACGCCATACGAAATCTTGCGGACAGTGAAGGAGGCACGGGACTCTCCCCGTTGGCGCTTGATCACCACCCCTTCAAACGCCTGCACGCGCTCCTTCTCTCCCTCTCGAATCTTCACGAACACCCGAACCGTATCCCCCA
The DNA here is from genome assembly GCA_016210055.1 of Deltaproteobacteria bacterium. Classification (GTDB taxonomy): domain Bacteria; phylum Myxococcota_A; class Polyangia; order Haliangiales; family SHYZ01; genus JACQUZ01. The sequence continues at coordinate 17,905 of JACQUZ010000030.1, forward strand.
CGCGGAACTCGGGGATGCTGTTGTTGAGGTGGCGCTTCTCAATCGCCTTGATAACAGGGTTGGTATCCGACATGACTGCGTTCCTTTATCGACGGGTATCTCTTCTCTAATCTCTGTTTCCGAACAAGCGGTCCAGCACTATAGCGACAGCTGATCGAACAGACAAGTGATTGTATTCGTTCCCTGGTCCGCGAATTGGAACGAGGACATCGTCCGCCTCCGAAAACACCTCGTCAGCCAGCCCCCACCCTGTGCCAAAGACCAAAAGCATGGGCCCTGCATCTCGATCGTTCTCGGCCTTCGTCACAAGGTCGCGAAATCCAACGACTCCTGGGCGGCCGCGGGCGCCGGTGGCGACGACAAGGGGAGGCCTGCCCTCATGTTCCGAGATGGATTTTCGGGCCTCGGCGAGCGAGTCCGCGACCCGAACCGTCCCCAGAGCGGAGCTGCGCTTGTCATTCCACCGTAGCCCTTCCCCGTGGGTCCAGTGGCCCACAATGCGAGATATGAGATCCCGTTGCGCCGCGATGGGGGTCACGAGGAAGTACCCGGCGAGGCCGAAGGTCCGGGTGGCACGGGCGATGTCATGGATGTCTAGGTTCGTTACGGCCGTGGCCACCACCCTGCTGTTCTTGTCCATCACCGGGTGGTGCACGAGCGCCACGTAGGTTCGGGCACTAAGGGGCGTCATGAGTCGGCCCCCTCACCTGCTTTTGTCAGAAGGTCCGGGCGCCGCTCGCGGGTCCGGAGCATCGCTTGCTCATGCCGCCACTCGCGTATCCTCTCGTGGTTCCCACTTAGCAACACGTCGGGAACCCTGTGCCCACGAAACTCAGCAGGACGGGTGTACTGGGGATACTCGAGCAACCCGTGGGAAAACGATTCCTCAGCGGTGGATTCCTGTTCCCCCAAAACGCCAGGGACGTAGCGGGACACCGCATCGACAATGGCCATGGCGGCGACTTCGCCACCTGTGAGCACGAAATCGCCCAGGGAGAGCTCCTCGTCGATGACGAGCTCTCGAACACGCTCATCGATCCCTTCGTAGCGGCCGCAGGTCAAGAGTAGCCGTGGGTGCGCAGCCAGGCTGTGGACCTTGGCCTGCGTGAGCGGAGTCCCGGTCGGAGTGAGGAGAATGCGATGGGCTGGACCGCGCGCTGCGATCGCCGACTCAATTGCCAGGACAATGGGCTCGGGCTTCATCACCATGCCGACCCCGCCTCCATACGGCGCATCATCCACGCTGCGGTGGCGATCCGAGGTGAAATCCCTTGGATTGGTGAAGAACACTCGGATGAGCCCCGCTTCTCGCGCCTTGCCCAGGATGCTACCTACGAGGAACGATTCGAACATTTCTGGGAAAAGGGTGACGACCTCGAATTCCATCACCGTTTCCGCCCAGAAATGGGTTCCATCGGTAGCCCTTCGGGCGGGGAAACCACCACCCTCCTTCCGGCCACATCTACAGATACGATGAACTCCGGAACGATGGGAAGGAGACGCTCCCCGCGATCATCGTGAATGACAAGGAGGTCTTGCGGGCCGAGAACGACTTCAACTGCCCGGCCCAGCGACGTCCCGTGTTCATCGACGACCTCGCAGCCAACCATGTCGGACAAGAAGAACTCGTCCTCTGCCATCGGGATGGAGGAGCGTGGAACCTCGACCTCTGCCCCCTTCAGAGCTTCCGCAGCGCTGCGGTCGCCTAGATCTTCCAAGGAGACGAGCAGTCCGCCCGTGGATCTTCGAATCGAGCGGATTCGTCGCTCGACACCGGCGATTATCACGGTCGGAGTCTCGACCAGCGCCTGGGAGAACTCGTCGTAGAGGTGCACGCGAATCTCTCCCTTAATGCCGTGGGCCCGGGCAACATATCCAACAGCGATCTTTTCCAAGAGTCGAAATGAAGCAGCTGACCTACTCGAGGATCTCGAGCACAGCCCGCTTGCGAACCTTGGTCGAGGCGGCGGAGAGGATCGTGCGCATCGCTCTGGCAGTCCGCCCTTGCTTTCCTATCACCTTGCCCAAGTCCTCCTTGGCGACCTTGAGCTCGATGATGGACGATTGCTCTCCTTCAATCTCGGACACCTCGACAGCATCCGGGTGGTCGACCAGGGCTCTGGCGACAAACAGGACGAGTTCTTTGAGATTCCCGCCGCTCCCGGTCATCCTCTTCTCCGCGCGTGGCCAGGGGTTCAGGCCTGGCTATGTTCCCGCCTGCTTCTCGGTCACGCGCCGTGCCTTCTTAAGGAGCTCACGGACCGTGTCCGACGGCTTGGCACCGTTCGTCAACCAATACGACATGCGGTCGTCATCCACGCGAAACTCGGGTGGGTCACGGGTGGGGTCGTAAACGCCGAGTTGTTCAATGAAGCGGCCATCGCGCGGACTACGAGAATCAGCCGCCACAATCCGGTAGAAGGGCGCCTTCTTGGCACCCTGCCGGGAAAGACGAATCTTTACTGACATGAAACTAGATCCTCCTTGGGCGTACCCGGGTACGAGAGTGCGAAATCTACTGAGCAAAGCTGCACGTGTCAAGGCAATGAAGCTCTTTCAACGCGGCATGCTATAAGAGCTCGAATGGCGGCACTAGCCAATAGGCTCCTCCTCGTGCTCCTTGCCGGCGAAGCGTGTGCGGGGCTTCTTTCCGCCTGCTCAAGCCCTCGCAACGGCAGGACTCCCGAGCCCAGCACAAAGACACGGGAAATCACGCTGTTCTTCACGACCGAGCTTTTTGGGACCATGGAGCCCTGCGGGTGCACTTCAGACCCGCTCGGCGACCTCTCACGCACGGCGCGGGTCCTCGCCGAAGCCAGAAAAGAACGTCCGGTCGCGTACTTCGATGGCGGTTCCACCCTCTTTGGCGATCGGGCCATTCCCGATGAGGCACGCCCCCAAGAACTGAAGAAAGGGGCTCTTCTCGCCGAGCTTCTGCCCAAGATCGGCCTCAGCGCCGCAGCCCTGGGTGACAAGGACTTGCGCTACGGCATCGGTTACGTCCGCATTCCCCGCCAAGCGGCGAACGTGCGGGCGGATTCTGGAATCCCAATCGATCCACCGCGAATCGTGGACATTGGTGGCGTCCAGGTAGGAGTCTTTGGCGTAGTTTCGAAATCGGCGCTCCAGGATCCCAAGATCGTCGTTACGGATCCGATAGATGCCGCGCAGAACACGGTGAGGGACCTACGCGGCCGAGGGGCAGAGCTCGTCATCGCCCTAGCGCACGTGAGACGGCCCGAGGCCCGGCAGCTCGCCAGGGGCGCTCCGGGCATCGACATCATTCTCGTCGGGCAGGAGGCCCCTGATCCGGCACAAAGCAAGATGCTTCCGGCACCCGAGCAGGTGGGTAACGCTTGGCTCATTCAGCCAGCGAATCGCGGGCAGATCCTTGCTCGTCTCGACCTTGGCGTGGCCCGCGGGGGACCACTCGTCGATGCGATTGGCAAGGATCGCGCCGACAGGCTCGTTAGGGCCATGACCGAAAAAATCGCCGAGCTCGAGAAGAACCTGACCGCGTGGCGCGAAGATCCGGGCGCCGACAAGGCGTTCGTCGAGCAAAAAAAGCAAGCGCTACAATCAATGAAGAAGGAGCGAGATGAGCTCATCGCAAGGCCACTTCGGCGCCCAGACCAAGGGAGCTGGTTCGTGCTCGCCATGATTCCCGTCAAGCGGGGCCTGCCGTGCGATGAGAAAATTCAGTCGGCAAAACAGCGTCATGACCAAGAAGTAGCGCAGGCAAACCTCAAGGCAGCGGCCGATGAGAAACCGCTTCCCGTTCCCAAGGGCAAGGCTGGTTATTCCGGGATCGAGGAGTGCGAGTATTGCCACAAGGCAGCGGTCGAGTTTTGGGAGAAGACCAGGCACGCCCAGGCGTGGGAGACGCTGGAAAGAATCGGCAAGCAGTTCGACCGAGAGTGCATCGGATGCCATGTGACCGGCTGGCAAAAGCCCGGCGGCTCCACCTTGGCGCACAACGAGAGCCTGCGCGACGTCCAGTGCGAGTCGTGTCACGAACCGGCGTCGATTCACGTGGACGCCGACGGCAAGGAGAAGCCCAAGTCGCTCGTTGTCCTGCCGCCCGAGAACCTCTGCACGACCACGTGCCACACGCCCGAGCACTCCGACACATTCGACACTCAGGCGTACATGAGGGACATCACCGGCCACGGGCACGGAGAGAAGTTCAAGAAGACCCTCGGAATCGGTCCCACGGGACACGAACTCCGCTCGGCAGCACTCAAGAAGTCGGGAAAAGGGCTGGGCGAGGGGTGCGCGCGATAGCGCTACTCGTCCTGGCGCTGACCACCGCCTGCGCCGGTCTGACGCAAGACACGAGACCAGGCCCGAGCCCGTCGTCGTCTCAGGTACATCGTGGCCTGGCAAGCTGGTATGGCACCGGCCACCATGGAAAGCGCACGGCGAGCGGCGAGAAATTCGACATGCGAAAGCTGACCGCCGCCCATAGGAGCCTTCCGTTCGGGACGCGAGTGCGGGTCACGAACCTCCGAAACGGCCGAAAAGTCATCGTGCGCATCAACGATCGCGGCCCTTTCGGAGGCGGCCGGATCATCGACGTGTCGCGAGCCGCTGCCGTAGCCCTGGGCATGCTGTCCGACGGCGTGGTCCCGGTGCTCCTCGAGATCATGCGGAAGTAGGCCGATACGTCCGCAGCGTGCCCGATCTTCGCCACGCGACCGGCAGGATCACGCGGAACTCCGTCCCCTCACCCACTCGGCTCGAGACGTCGATTCGTCCGCCGTGCCTCTGGACGATGCCGTAAGTCACGCTAAGCCCAAGACCTGTGCCGCCCCGCCCGCCTGGAGCCTTGGTGGTGAAGAACGGCTCGAAGATCCTCCCGAGGTGTTTTTCGGGGATCCCCTTTCCCGTGTCTCGGACCATCACCTCGACCCGGGTGCCGCCGTCGAGCGCGCGGGTTCTGAGCCCGATCGTGCCACGCCCCTCGATCGATTGGGCCGCGTTCAGGATGAGGTTCATGAACACCTGCCCGATCGGGCCTCGGTGGCAGTCGACCAGCGGCAGGTTCTCCGCGAGGGCGAGCTCCATGCGAATCCGGTCCTTCAGCTCGTGGCGAAGCAGGTTGAGGGTGGCGTCGATCTCGCGGTGAAGATCCACGAGCTCTCGCTTCTCTCGGTCGGCGCGCGCGAACCTTCCCAGGTCCCCTGCGATCGTGCTGGCCCTGCGAGCTCCCTCGGCGATGGCGAAGGTCAAAGGCCCAATGTCCTTGCGCATGAAGTCCAGCTCCGCCTCGCCCGTCCACTGCTGTGCTTCTTCCCTGCGGTGGAGCGGGATGGACGCCAGGGCCTCGACGACGGCTTGGTCGTACGCCCGGACAGCTTCGGCGAGCTTGGGGACGTTCGCCCCGACCACATCGACGGCCGACTCGATTTCCGAGGCGACTCCGGACACAACGAGACCGAGGGTCGCCATCTTCTCGCTCTGCACGAGCTGACTCTTGGCGCTCTCCAGGCCAGCTAAGGCACGCTCGAGGTCCGCGGTCCGGGCGGCGACTTTTTGCTCCAGCTCCACCCAGAGCCCATGCCGACGATCGTACAAGCGCGCGGCAGAAAGGGGCGCGGAGACCGCGGCACGCAACCTGCGGAGGAACTGCAAGTCCACCGCGTCGAGCGGACGACCGTCCGAGCGCGAGCCGACCGCCATGAATCCAAGCAAGGACACTGGCCCTGCCGATTGCATGGCTGCGGGCAAGGGGAGCAGCCACTCGGCACCAAGACGGACGAACAGCCTCTCCTCGGGTGGACGCGAGAAATACGATGGAGTGGGCGTGCGCGTGCCGTCGTTCGTGAAAGGTGGCTCTCTCGGAAAACCAGCAGCCTCCTCGCGCGAGAAGAGATCCCCGGTTGCCGCCAGGTGACGCAAGGCCGGATCGTCGTCGTGCGGAGGTGGCAGGTTGCCCCATGCCGAGTGGACGATGCGCCACTTGTCGTCATCCCGGACTCCCAGGGCGACGAGCTTGGTGGAGAGGGTTCGCTGAAGCAGCGCCGCCACCTCGCGCGCAATGGCCTCGGCCGTGTGCAAGACCAAGAGCTTTTCGGCGAGCCTCTCGAGCTCCCCGTCAAAATCTCTCGTCGGGCGCCTGAAGAGCGCGTCAATTCGGGGCTGAACGTGCGCACGGCACGTGCGGATGAAGAGGATGAGGCCAAGCAGCATCAGCGCGGTGGGCATCGGACGTCCCCACGCCTCGAGATCGCGGGTCAAGACGAGAAACAGCGCGACCGGCACGAGGGAAAAGAGAGAGGCGAGCGCCCAAAGCACGGTGCGAGAGGAAATCGCCGGGACGTGGAGAAGCTGGTGCTGGACCATGGCATGGCCCAAAATCACCGCGGTTCCGGTCATCCAGATGAATCCCGTAGGAACAATCACTACTCCCCAAAGGTCTATGAGGTCGAGGACGATGAGCTGAGCGACGCCGTAGGCGGCCAAGACGGCGCGAAGCTGCTGCTTCTCTTCTGGGTTGGAAGTCGCGCGCGCCCTCCCCTCGACGACCACCAGCGCAGCCGCAATGAACGCAAATGCATGGAAGAGCACCAGTGGGGCCAAGAACCCCGCGCGACCCGAATAGCCCCAGGTCGTCCTCCATGCGCCCTCCATGACCCAATCCGTGGTGAGGCTTATCCAAAAGAGGACAACGCCAGAAGCCCAACCCGCGATGCGCGGCACCCGAAGCTGCCTGCGCCATCCGACGAGCACGCACGCAAAGGTGAAGGTGGCCGGTCCCACGAAGCAGCCGAGCGCAATGCCCAAGCGAGCCACCGCCTTGGCGTGCACCGCGTCGGCCGCAGCGAGGGTCGCCCCCATGGAAGAAACCACCGCGACTACGAGTGACATGTTGAGAGCGAACGCGCGACGCGCTTCGCGACTCTGCCCGCCTTTCCCGCCTGCCACTAGGGCCACGACAGAAAGGATTGCGGCAGCGCTTGCCCAATACGCGATGGCCCAGCCGTTGTGCTGGTACCGCGAGAGATCGAACGCGAGGCGGAGGACGTGTCCCGGCGTCACGTTCCCCTACCCGCTTGCCGTCATGGGAAGCATCATCTTCACGACCGTTCCCTTCCCGTAAGGGTTCGGCGAGAGATCGATATGGCCGCCGTGGCGGACCACGACTTGGCGGCTGACGGCGAGCCCAAGACCTGCGGCCCGCCTCTTGGTGGTGAAGAAGGGCTCGAACACGCGGTCGCGCGCCGAGGCGGGCACGCCCCGACCCGTGTCCGTGATCGAGATCGCGAGCCATGCCTCGCCCTGCGGTTCCACGGCGACGGACACGCAGCCCTCCCCATCGATCGCCTGCGCCGCGTTGAGAAGCACGTTCAGAAACACGTGATTGAGCGCCGCTGGATAGCAGTCGATCTGGGGAGTGCTAGGAGCATATCTTCGCTCGACCCGGATTCGATCGTGAAAGACGGGACGAAGGAGGCTCAACGTAGAGTCGAGCCCCTCGCACACGCTCGCTCTCTTGCGCTCCGCTTCGTCTCGACGCGCAAAGCGCCGCAAGTCCCCGATGATCGCGTGGGCCTTGTGCGCGGCGTCGGAAATCGCGGACATCGCGTGTGGGAGAGAAGCACGCGCCACCTGAAGTGGCGTGGCCAAGCGGGAGGGAAGCTGCGCCCCGGCGGAGGTTGCCCGTGCGAGCAGGTCCTCATAGATCTCGAGATAGCGGCTCAAGGCCGGGACGTTCCCATAAATGAAGTTAAGGGCGTTGTTGATCTCATGGGAAATACCCGCAACGAGGAGACCGAGGGACGACTGCTTCTCCGCATGGACCAGTGATGCCTGGGCATGCTTCAAGTCGGTCACCGCCCGCGCCAACGCGCTCGTGCGCTCCGAGACGGTGTACTCAAGCTCGGCCGAGCGTCGCTCCAGGTCAGAATAGAGCGCCGCGTTGGCGAGAACGACGGCGGCTCGCGCGGCGATGCGCACGAGGAGTCCTCGGCACGATTCATCGAGGACCGCACGCCCCCCTTTCGTCTTGGCCACGATCGCTCCAATCACGACCTGGCCGTGACGCATGGGGATAAACAGGTCGCCCGACGCGGCGGAAAGCCAGTGCAGGGCCAAGTGCTCTGTCGCTCGCGAGCGCGGCCCCCGGCTCGCCACCCCCCCAGCTAGGATGGACGGATCCGCATCCGCAAGGGTCATGACCTCGTGCGGAATCGTTTCCGACGGCTGAAGCCCTGGATCCTCTGTCCCCTTCGCGAGCAGTGTCACGGTGCGCGGTGGACCCTCCCCGAGGTCGACCGAGAAGCAAGCGAGCAAGAGCTCGGCCCGCGCCGCCTCGCGCAGGGCGTGGCCGATGGGGACCAGGAGATCGTGCGGACTCTGAAAGGCAAGGCTTCCGGCCGAAAGGCGTTCGAGGATCTTTGCGTGGACAGCCTGGCGTGAGCTAAAAAGGCGCGTGAGCGCCGCCTCGGCATGGGTCACGTAATAAAGGCCTGCGAAGAGCGCAAAGGCAATCACGAGGGTACGGGGAAGCGGCGCGCGCCAACCCGCCCAGCTCTCCGTTACGCGCACCAAGACGTAGAGTGGGGCAATCGTCACGACTACGGCAAGTCCCCTGAGGAACGTGCGGTGCATGGCCGTGCGGATGTCCATGAGCCGATAGCGAACGACGGCGGTGTACGCGAGGGCCAGTGACGCTTGGCTCGTCACGAAGTTCAGGGGGAAGAACTCCTCGCCAAAGACACCGGGGAGGTCGACCAGACCACCCATCGCCGTGAGGTACGAAAGGGCCACGTACCCCTGCTGCCGTCGCCTGCGCGAAGGGGGAGTCCGTAGCCAACCGTGCATGACGATCCCAGTCGCACCGGCCATCGCGACGGCCACGAACCCGATCGGCAGGAGGACGAGCAGGCCACAGAGCGGGTAGCGCCCGCCCCAAGGGGGTGCCCAGGCGGCTTTGACCACCCTCGGATCGAGAAGGCACGCGAGCGCCATGACAATGGAAACCAAGGAACATGCCAAGAGCCATGCCCGCCGGAATGGCACCTGCACGAACGTGGTGGCAAAGGCGAAGGAAAACGGTGCGACGAGCATCACGCTGGCGATGACCCCACGCCCTACCCAGATGGCCGCCCGATCGTCCAAAAGCAGCATGAGCACTGCGCTGCCGAGGTTCCACAGCCCGGTGAGGATGGCGATGGGAGCGATCGATGGACCCCGCGCCCGGACTCGAGCGCGCTTGATCCAGATCAAGACGGCGAAGGTAGTAGCCAGAAGGAAGGCGGTGAGCGGCAACAGGGCAAAGGGGTTGAGCTTCCACTCGGCGCTGCGAAACACCTCCCACATCTACCCGACCTTGGAGCGGGCCGGGCGCGGACGGCGCGCCGCGCTACTCGCCTGCCTGTCTACCCGTGTTCTTTTCCCGGTCCTCGAGGTGCTGAAGCGCCTTCTGGGCGAGCTCACGTATCGCCGGATGGCCGTGTCCCTGGGCGACGAATTCCAGATAGGAATGCGCTTCGTCTCCTCCAATCGTCCCGATGGCATCGATAATCCGTCGCATCGTATCGAGATCGCCGAATTTTGCCAGCCCCGTGAGCGCCGCTACCGCGGTGCGCTCGCGCATCTCGACCAAGGCGCCAATGGCGCCATCACGGACGGCAGGGTCTTCCGAGCCGAGCAGCGAAATGAGGTTCGGGACGAGCTCCTTGAGCCCATGCGCCGCTACCGACGAGAGCGCCGCACGAAAAAGCAGGGGATCACTGCCGCCAAGCGCCTCGCGCACCGCGTCCCGGTCACCAAGCCGGATCTTTTCCTTCGCCGCGAGTCCCCGGACGGCGTCGTCGAGCATGCGCGAAAGGAACGCCGTGCATTGCTCGGCGATGCCTTGTTCGCTTCTTGCCATCGGCACCTCGCTGATCAGGTTCTCCTCGAGCGTCCCGTCCTCTTCGGGCGATGCCCCCGCTATCTTCACCTGGAGCAGGAGCATTCCGCGGATCTTGGGCGCTTTCCTGTCATCACCGACGAGGCCCAAGGCGACCTCCATGCGCAGCTTCGAGGGAGGTCCGTCGGCCTGGCCTGGCCCAGCAAGCGCAAAGAGGCCCGTGGCCGTGAGCCTCCCAGCAAGCTTTTCCTCGAGAACCTCCTGCCTTGGCGGAGGACCACCTTCCTCGGGCCACCCGACCACCGCGGCTTGGATCCGAGCGAGGCGAAGCGAGCCCACGCCTCGTAGAGCTGCCGCCGCATCCGCAGAACTTGCCCCCGGCGCACCCTGGCGACGAGCCGTTCCCCCACCCTTGCCGCACGAAAGACCGGCCAGAAGCACCAGGGGAAAAACCGTGCACAGCCGCATGCGATGGGCTACGCGAGCCTCTGCGCTCCGCGGGATGAGTCTACCTGCCCGAGCGACAGGGGAAGATCGAGTCGCTTGGCTAGGATAATGAGGTCGTCTCCTTGCCTATAAAAATCCGGAATACGCCCCACTTCCCTATACCCGAGCCGCGCGTAAAACGCCCGAGCTGCGCCATAGGCCTCGAGCTTGGAGGTCTCGACCCGCACCGTCCGCATGCCCGCACCAAGGAGCTCGGCCTCCATGGCCAACACCAAGCGGGTGCCAACTCCACGGCCTCTCGCTTGGCGGTGGGTCGCGAGCCAATAGAGGTCGCAGGTCGCTTGGGTCATCGGCGTGCGGCCGAAGCAAGCGTAGCCAACGACCAGTGCGGCATCGTCTTCACAGACCAGCGCCCGGTAGTCCCCTTCTGGGTCCCTGATCGCAGAGTCGATGAGCTCCATGGCCACCTGGACCTCTTCCTCCACGAAGGTTTCGTCAGATCGGAGAAGATCGGCGACAAAGGAGTGGTCAGGCGGCGCGAGCCTTCTGGTGCGCATGGAGGTGTCTCTCCCAAGCGATTTCGCAAATTCGCCCAATGAGCTGCGGAAAAGACATCCCTGCGGCGCGGGCGGCGCGGGCCACGCCAGCCCCTGGGCTGATGTCACAGTTTGGGTTCACGTCGATGACGTAGGGCGTGCCATCGTCGGCCACGCGGAAGTCCACGCGCCCGTAGTCTCTGAGCTCGAGGGCTCGAAACGCCGCAATCGCGGTTCGCTCAATCGACTGCCGCCACGACTCTGGGAGATCGCGCACCGGAACCGGCGTCGTGCCCGCGTATTCCGGGGAGCTCTCGTCCCACTTGGCCGCGTACGACACGATCTTGGGGCGCCCCGAGGGCATGAGGGAGAAGTCGATCTCGTGAAACGGCAGCGGAACCAGCGGGTCATTGCCTAGAAGCGTCACGTAGACTTCACGACCCTCGACATAGCGCTCGATGAGCACGGGCTGCTCGAACTCGTCGAGAAGCGCCCGTACCCGCTTGACCAGCGCGCGACGATTCCACACCACGTTCTCATCCTTGATGCCGACCGATGCGTCCTCTCGCGAGAGCTTTACGAACAGGGGGTACGGGAGATCGACACCCGCCGCGTCCTTGGCGCGCTCCACCGTGCACGAGGCGGGGGTCGGGACACCTCGCGAGCGCAAGATGTCCTTTGCCTTTGGCTTGTGAAGGCAAAGCCCTAGGGCCATGGAGCCCGAACCGGTGTACGGAATGCCGAGCATCTCCAGCACGGCGGGCATCACGATCTCGTTCGTGGAGTCTTGCGCCAAGCTCTCGGTCAAGTTGAACACGAGGTCCGGCGACAGCCGCCTCACGGTCTCCACGCATTGCGCGATGTCCCGCCCCTCGACTCCCAAGATCTCCGCCTGGAAGCCAAAGTTCGTGATGGCGTCGCGCACGTCGAAGGCGGCTCGCGCCACTTCGCTTCGATCACGACCAGCAACGCCGGGCGGCGGCGGCACGGGATCGTAATCGCAGTTATAGAGAACGATGACCTTTCGTACCGCCCGACCTGCTGCGACCTTAAGAGGCTCGTTTCCCATGCATCCCGCGATGAATAATCCCTGTAACTCCATCCTAGCGAGCCAGCATTCGATCGCAAGAGCAAAGGGGCGTTCGGCTCCATGATCTGCACAGAGTTTCGGCGATGGACTTGCAGAGCTCCGGGAGAGGTGGCGGCTCGGAGGCGAGCTCCACGGCCATCGAGGTCACGCCTAGTGAGAGCCCGCAAGGGACGATGCATGCGAAGCTGGCGAGCGGCTCGATCGTCACGTTGAGTGCAAGCCCATGGATCGCGACACGCTGCCTCACGTGCACCCCACAGGCGGCGATCTTCGCCTTCTTGACCCAGACTCCGGCAGGATCCCTCCGCCACTCCGCGGCGATGCCGTGCTGGGCGAGCACCGAGGCGACGCTGGTCCCGACGGTCACCACGTGATCCAGGACGCCAGCGCGCAAGCGCACCACGGGATAGACGACGAGCTGGCCAGGACCGTGGTACGTGACGTCGCCTCCCCGGCTCGAGCTCACGACCTCGATACCACGCGCCCGGAGGTCATTCGCGGGAAGAAGCACGTGCCTTTGGTCGGCGGACCGCCCTAGGGTAATGACCGGCTCGTGCTCTACAAATAGAACGTGCTCCGCGGTCTCGTCTCCGGCGAGGATCCGCTCCCGCAGGGCCTCTTGGATCTCCCACACTGGGCGATAAGGTGCGCGCCCGAGAAAGGTCCAGCGGAGTGGTTGCATGGGCCAAGAACGTGGCGAGCCGTTGGATCAGCTTTCGCCCAAGAGCTCTGCAAAGAAGTCGGGATCCAAGTACGCCACGGGGAGAGCCATGCGAATGACGCCGATGCCATTCCGCATGAGCTCCTCGGCGAGCGAGTCCCCGTCGCAGAGCCTCACCGGAACCCCGCGCACGAGGAGCTCGCGAGCTGCGTCGGGACCGAGCGGCGCGGCGCTATACAGTAGACCCTCGTCGAGTTGCTTTGCCGTCACCCCAGCCCGAAGCTCACCGATCGCACGACGTGACAGCTCGCTGTCCCCAGCGCGCACTCCGATTAAGACTCGGCGAGAAGCTCCACCGCTCACGTCCACGGCGGCGAGGTAGCTCGTCTGGTCGACGCGCTTGATCCTCTCGAGGGATTGAAACCCCGTGCGCTCCAGGTATATGCGGACCACTTGTTCCAGGGCTGAGAGCGGCAGATTCGCGAGACGCCGGCGCAGCGTGCCCCGCATGACCGAGTGGAAAGAGGCCGCGCGCTCTGCGAGCGCATCTTCTTCTCGGGCGAGCTCGTCCTCAAGGCGAGCGGTCGCCACCGAGAACAGGCCGCTCCCTTGCGATTTTGTCCGCGGCCGAAGCCCCCTCGCCTGCCTGCTCCGGATGTCGTCGAGGAGCGCGATCTTCATCGGTTTCCAAAGCTCCTCGGCACTCCCCGTGGCGAGCTTGCGCTTGATGGCCATGGCCGCGAGCTGCCTGGCGTGAACCGGGCGCGGGTCGGGAATGGCGCGGAGCATCTTGTAGCCGATGTCGGCCAGGACGGCACCGGCGGGATCCGGCGCGAGGGTGGGTACCGGCGCGGGTACCGGCGTGGGTGCAAGCGCGGGTGCAAGCGCGGGTACCGGCGCGGGTGCAAGCGCGGGTACCGGCGCGGGTGCAAGCGTGGGTACCGGCGCGGGTGCAAGCGCGGGTACCGGCGTGGGTGCAAGCGCGGGTACCGGCGTGGGTGCAAGCGCGGGTACCACGCTTTCCGCGGGCTCCGACTCGGCACGGCGGGTGGAACGCTGGGATGGCTGGGCCTTTTGGGTCCTGCGAGCATCCTGCGGCCGCGCCGCGAGCTCTGGGCGGCCTGGAGCTCGCGGCTCCGCCCTGGCTGGCTCCTTTGGCGATGACCGGGGCTCCTGCCGTCGCTCCTTGTCCTTGCCGCGCCGCCTCCGACGGTGATCCCGGTCCCGCCCCGCTTGGATTTCCTGAAGCATGGGACGGTCCTCGTCGGGCGTCCGGTGGTCGACGTGTTCCCCGAGAGAGGGCGTGCTCACGTGTGTCCCCAGCTCCTCGGCGTAGTCGCGCTCGAGCTCCTCGGCGCTGGGGATCTCCAAGGGTGCGCGACGTCGCGCGTGGGCGGTTGTGGGCACGAGCAAGTCGAGGTCAATCGGCGCCGCGAGAGCCTCTGCCTCGGCGGCGAGACGCTCGGCGATGATGGCTTCCTCCGGCGTGCCCTCTTCGACCATCGCATCGATCACAGGATCGCCAAAGGCGGGCATGGTGGGAGCGCCTTCCTCAGGTGGGCCAAGGGGGAGCTCGCCCTGCGCGATGCTCGGGGCCACAGGTCCGCCGCGCCCACGCCCCCTGCGCCTGCGGCGACGCTTTGTGGGCGTCATCTCTCCCGTGGGGAACGATGCCGGGTCCGAATTGCCCTCATTCTTTTTCGAGTTTTCCGGGTCTTTCAATACCGAGTCCTTGTCGTGGAGCTTGCGCGGCAGGCTCTTGGAATTTGGGTTCCTGGGATTAAGACCGAAGACACCGGGGGACACCCGCACCAAGAGTGACGCAGGGCCTTTCTTGGCCTCCTGCGCCAGGCGAACCTGCATGGTGTGCTCGGGGGTGCGCCCGACGTGGGACAATAGGTCTTGCTGAATGGCCTTTTGGGCCAGGTCTTTGAAATGCAGCGGCCTGCCTGCTTTTTTCAGCAGCTCGATAGCCGCTTCCAAGAACGTCATGTTGGGTGCCTAGGAGGTTCTCTATCAGATTGCCCGAGATTGGGCACAAGTGGCTTTACCGCGTGGCCGAGGGCGCGTCAAGGAGTGATGATGTTGGGCGGGTCCCGCCCAGTCGGCGCCCAGCCCGCAAAAACTTGCCCCCACGACCAAGCGCCCGTAGCTTCGGAAGAACAATGCGCGGAGATGTCCCTCTGGACGGTGCCGGCAATCCACTCCTTTCACAGGCGTTCATGAACAAGCGCATCGGCGTCCTCTTTGGTGGCTTGTCGTCCGAGCGGGACCTGTCGCTGCGCACCGGAGAGGCGGTCTCCGCCGTGCTGGAAGAGCGCGGATACATGGTCCAGCGCATCTTTGTCGATCGAGACATAGACCTGCTCCTGCGCCAGGCGCGGATCGACGTCGCCTTCGTGGCCTTGCATGGCCGCTTCGGCGAAGACGGTTGCGTGCAGGGGCTCCTCGAGCTCCTCGGCATCCCCTATACGGGATCGGACGTTCTCGCCTCGGCGCTGGCCATGAACAAGGCCAGGGCAAAGGAGGTCTTTCGCCTCCACAACCTGCCAACGCCTGCATGTTATGTGGTCCAGCGCCAGAGCTCCGACACGGCGATCGCGGACCACACCCTCGGATTTCCGGCCGTGATCAAGCCGTGCCACCAGGGATCTTCCGTCGGGGTCTCCATCGCCCATAACCGGGACGAGTTGGAGCTCGCCTTCGAAGAAGCGTTCCGGTTCGACGACGAGATCCTCGTGGAACGTCTCGCCTGTGGCAAGGAAGTCTCGGTCGCCATCCTCAACGATAGGGCGCTGGGCGCCATCGAGATCCTGCCCAGTCAGGGCTTTTACGACTTCAGCGCCAAGCACGTAGCTGGGGCGAGTGAGCACGTCATGCCCGCACGCCTCTCACCCGAGCGTTATCGAGGAGTCCTCACCCAGGCCCTCCTCGCTCACCGCGCGCTCGGTTGCTCCGGTGCCACCCGCGTGGACATGATCGTTTCCGACCGCCAAAACGAGTCGATCCTCGAAGTAAACACCATTCCGAGCATGACGCCCGGCGGTCTCTTCGCCCAGATCGCCCTCCATTCTGGGCTCGAGTTCGGCGACCTCGTCGAGGAAATCCTCGTCTCGGCACGCCTCGCAACCCTCGGAAGATGGCAAAACGAGCGGCGGATGGCCCGCAAGCCTTTCCCGGGCCCCGAGCGTCGAACCACCGGAACGGCCGAACCGCATTAACCGCATCGGGTGTAATGTAGTGCTCGGCATGCACGCGGCACGGCCCAAGGCCATGCAGGCACCCAAGACCTTCGCGCGCTTGTCCGCGCTGGCGCTCGTCGCGACCCTGCTTCCGTGGGCGCTAAACCACCACGTGCGCAAGGTGATTCGGACCCGCGTCGCGCCCGCGCTGACCCGTACCGTCGGCGAAGAGGTCACCATCGGGGACGCCGAGCTGGCGCTCCTCGGCACGCTCCGTCTCTCCGAAGTCCGCGTCGGCACCCTCCTCCATGCCCGAGCCATGGAAGGCTCGGTGGGGCTCGCCCACCTCATGCGCGGCGCCTTCGTCGCCGACGAGATCCGAGTGGAGCGGCCCAAGGTCATGGCCCGGGTAACGCCGAGCGGCACGCTCGACGCGACGCGGATCCTCACGCGCGTCCGCGACGCACGCAGGCTCCAGGGCAGCTCCAAGCGAGGTCGTTCCGCGGTGGCCCGCCCCACAGCCGCACCAACGTCCCACCTGAGGCGCATCATCGTCACCGACGGAGAGCTCGTGATGACGGTGGACCAGCGGGGGGAGATCCGCGCCCGTGAGGTCGAGCTTCACCCACAAGAGGGCGGCGTTCGCGTGGTCGCCGCTGGGGTCTCGCTCGCGCTTCGTTATGGGCCATGGCAAGCCAGGGCGACCTTCGCGCGGACTGGGTTCGACGTCACCATCCCCGAGCTACGCGTGGGCCGCGCCGCCATGGACGGCGGTCGGGTGACGCTCGTGTCGGAGGGCGGTTCCCAGGTTGACCTCTCGCGAGCCGTGGTATCCCGCGCCGAAGCTCCCCAAGACCTCACCCGTCTCGAAGCCCACCTGGCGGACACCGGTGAGAAGGTCAAGTTCCAAGTCCTCGCGCAGCCAGGCTCGTCCCTCAACGTCGATGGGGAGCTGCCCATGTTTCCGATCGCCATTCTCGCCCCTGCCCTCCCCGCCTGGGTCGATGCCAAAGGAGCACGAGCGGGCGGCAGGTTCTCGGCAAGATATGATCGAGTATCGGGTGACCTCTTCGTCTCCATGGCCGCCGACCTCAAGGACCTAGAGCTCGCACACAGGCTCTTGTCCCCGAGGCCGGTCCCCGTGGAAGGAAAGGTCCAGGTGGATGGAAGCGTTCACGTTCCATCGTTTCCGTCGGGCCCACGACGCGGCACGTTCCGGTTTTCGACTGGGTCGGTCAGTCTCGAAGCGGACGTGGATTTTGCAACGGACGAGCACGGCAGCACGCAACGCGGTCACGTGGTCGCGACCCTCCCAGAAACGCCATGCATCGCCGTGATTTCGGCGATTCCTCGCCCGCTTCGCGAAAAGCTCGATGGGCTGGACGTGACCGGCACCTTGCGAGGGCGGGCCGAGGTCGGCTTTGACCTCGAGCGGCCAGACGAAGCTCTTCTGGACGTGGATCTCGACGTGGGCTGCAACGTGCTCAAGGATGCCGTGTTCGCCCATGTCCCGGCGCTGGAACAACCGTTCACCCATGTATTTCCGAGCGACGAAAGGCGCGTCATGGGAAAAGGCGATCCCGCGTTCGTCCCCCTTTCGCGACTGCCCTCCCACGTCACGTCCGCCTTCGTTGCCGGCGAGGACGCGCGCTTCTTCTCCCACCAAGGATTCGATGAAGAACAGCTTCGGCGCTCCCTGGCGATCAACCTCGCAAGCCGCCGGGTTGAGAGGGGAGGCTCTACCATCTCCCAGCAGCTCGTCAAGAACCTCTACCTCTCCCGGGAGCGGACCCTCACGCGCAAGCTCTTGGAAGCGGTTCTCACGTGGAGGCTCGAATCTCTCGTTTCGAAGCGAAGGATCCTCGAGGTCTACTTGAACATCATCGAGCTGGGCGACGGCGTGTACGGCATAGGGCCCGCGGCGAAGCGGTGGTTCGGCAAGGAACCTGAAAAGCTGACCGTCGCGGAAGCCGCATTTCTTGCAGCGCTTACCCCAGCGCCGCTCTCCACCGAGAAACGCCTGCGCAAGGCCGGCGCGCTCGACTCCCAGGCGCAAAAGCGCGTGGAGGCCGTGCTCCGCTCGATGCGGGTAAACCGCCTCTTGGACAAGGAGGCCCACGCCAGGGCGAAAGCAGAACGTATCGAGATCCGCCTGTGATTCTTAGACGCCCAGAAACAGCCGATTCCCGAAATTCCGCTCCAGGTCGGCAGCGTAGATGCGGTTGGCTGCCGCCTCGATGTCGTAGGGCACGCGCTTGAACTCCAGCACCCGCTCCATCGTGTCGTACACGACGTAACTCGCACGGTTGTCGTAGTCACGCGGCTGCCCGACCGACCCCACAGAGATGATGTACTTGAAGCCAGGTCGGATGACGAACTTGGGGGCGACCACCTCGAAGACCTCTTCCTTCGTGAGCGCGAACGCCTTGCAGAGGTGAGAATGCCCGATGAACGTGATCTCGCCGAGCTGGTCCCACACCGGCAAGCAGCGCGCCGCTTGCTCGGGCGCAAAGATGTATTCGAACTCCTCGAGGTTTATCGGCGACCCGTGGCAGAAATACATGTCGCCGACGCGCCGCTCGTACGGGAGCGAGCGCAGCCATTCCATGTTGGCTGACGACAAGGCCTGAGCGTGGAAATCGAGCGCCTGCCTGGCCGCGTCGTAGTAGTAGCTGTAGTCCATCCGTCCTGCCACGGCCGCATCGTGGTTCCCGAGGATCGTGAACTCCGCGAGCTCTCGGACGACATCGCAGCATTCGTTCGGCGAGCCACCATAGCCTACGGTGTCGCCGAGACAGGCGTGCATGTCCACGCGCTCGTTTTCAAGGGCCTTGACGACGGACGCCAATGCCTCGAGGTTCGCGTGGATGTCCGAGAGAATTCCGACCCTCATGCTCCCGCCGACAAACAGGTTAACAGAAAACGGCGGAACACCTTAGCGCTAACCCGGGATCAAGTCCTTGTCCTCGAGAAGCTCCTCGTCCTCCAAGACAAGGGCGTCGTCGAGAACGAGCTCCTCGGCTGTATCTCCGTCTCCGCGCCCCACGCTGCGGGCGGTTCGGCCCATCATTTCGAAGAACCTCCTGGAGAAGGCCCGGTTGACGGTTTGGTCCCGTGGCGTGATCGGTCCTCGCACCTCGGCGTCACTGTCCTTGGCCGCGGCCGAGAGCTCCAAGGCCTTGCGTGCGGCCGCGGCGGCCACGGGCTCTCGTCCTTGCGCGAGCGTCTCAACGGGCACGCGACCCCCTCGTGCCGCGACGTGAGCCAGCGCCCACGTGATGCGCCCGATCCCCGCCTCGTTGTCGTGCGTGTCCTTGATGCGCGCCATAATGGTCATGACCGCCCGCCCTCCGAACTCACCAACAGCCCTAGCTACTTCCCGCCAAACGTCAGTAGGCTCGACAAGGAGCAGGTCGCAGAGCGGTTCCAAGCCATCGGCGCTCTTGAGCACCCCCAAGGCCAGTGCGCACCCCTGCCTGAGGAAGCCTTTCTTGCTCCGCAGCCCGTCGATGAGGTGTGGCACCGCCCGGTCGCCGAAATGCACGACCATGGGAAGCACGCGCACGGCCTCACCCCGCGTCATGCGGCGAAGCGCCCCCAAGACCGGCCCGACTGCGTGCGCCTCCTTGCGACGGCAGAGCTCGATGGCCGAATCCCGGCGCGCGTCCTTGTCGTCGAGAAGGGCAATGAGCCCCGATGTGGGCGCCTGCACGAGATCCCGTCTTCTCCGCACCGACGCCTCGCGGACGTCCATCCCCGTGACGATTTCGCCAGAAACAATGCGGTCGTCCTGGGGCGTGGCACAGGGCGCGCCCGGGATGTCGTTCGAAACTGGCGCGGGAGTCACGGCGGTGGTGTCGTGACCTGCGGACGGATCGCCGTGACTCGCCAAAACGGCGGAGAGCCCCTCCCCCCCAAGCGCGACATGGAAGCACTTGGCGTACTCGGGCACGGCCGCGCGGTCCCTTGCCATTTCCAGGTACAGTTCCGCCCGTTCCTGGAGCTCCCGGTGGCGAAGCGAAACCGGCAAGACGAGCACGAGGACGCGCCTCACTTCGTCGTGGTAGGTCACCGGGACTTCCGCCCATGCGACCGCTTGGCAGGACGGGCACTGCACGCGGTTCAAGGAGCCCTCCCTAAGGCGGGCCCCCATGAGGGGATCCCGGGTCACGTTCACCGCACGGATGACTTCCGCTGGGTACACAAGGCCGCACGAGCACGAGAAGTGGACGAGCTCGCTCCGAGTTCGCCCGTGAATCCCCGAGTACACCTGATCGTTCGACGAACCTGGCATAGCCCGCGGTCCTAGAATAACATGCGTGGCTGTGTCGACAACGGTATTGCCCCCTCCCTCGGTCGTGTTCGAGCTCGCGGAGAGAGCGGTCGAGTTCGTGCGCCGCTCGCTAGAGCTCACGCTCGACTACACGCCAGAGACCCTTCCGATCCTTGACCACTACCTCACCATGGTGCCACGAGACCAACCCGACACCGTCGAGCTCGTGGCCGCCGCCGCCGGCGCCTATTTCGGGGAGGTGGTTCGCCGTGCGCTCGGAGGGGCGTGGGACATCTCCGCGCCTTCCGTGAAGGACTTTCGCGTCCGCCTTCCCGGGGATGTCACCATGTCGCCGATTGGGTTCTGCGCCGAAGCGATTCTCCAGTCGGAGGTCGAAGGCTACGACGGCAGTTTTGAGGTCCCCGCGGCGGCACGGAGCCTGGTTGAGGAAGCTCTCGAGGAAAAGGAGGAGGTCGCGGCCGAGGAATACTACTCACTCTCGGGCAGGCTGGAGACCCTCATGCTGGTCGTGGATCAAGTCGCCGCTACTCGTTCAAGAGCCCCAGAGTCACCCGACCAGTGACGGACAACACCTCGAGAAGCGCAGGCTTTCGGCGCGACGAGCCGTAGGTACCTACGAGACGCCCCGCAGGCCGCGTGCTCGCCCCGGCCAAGTCCATTTGGGAATCGTCCAAGTGCGACTCCACCACGCCGTCACGGGAGATGGCTTCGAGCGCCACCTTGGGTCCCTGGCGAAAGCGTATCGTGATGTCCCCCTGGTACGATCGGATGTCGTAGCGCCCACCAGCCAGGAGCTCCCCTTGGAACAAGACCTGTCCGTACGTGGTGCGGATTTTCACATGGGAAGAGCGTACTTGCGTGGCGACGACGGTCCCCTCGTGCACGCTCGCAGCCAGGGAATCGCCGCTGATCTCGTCGAGCGAGACCTCACCAAAGGCGTTCCCCAGGGCCACTGCTCCCCGAACGGCCCGAAGCTCCTGCCTTCCCCTGGCGTTGCTCGTCGCCACGGTTCCACGGACGTCTGTCACGGTGATTTCCCCCTCGTTCGCTGAGAGCCGCGCTCCCCCTCGGATCCCAGCGACGGTGAGCTTTCCGTTCCACGCCCTTATCTCCACGCGGGCGTCGCGAGGAACCGCCAGCGCCAAGTCGATGCGCACGCTCCCCACCGGAATCGGCCGCGCCTCCTTCCCGATGAGCAACGCGGTCCCCACGTGGATCGAGCCGGCGGGATCAGGTACCAAGTTCACCTTCAGTCGATCCAACGTCTCACCGTCGGGAGCACGCTTTACGACCGAAAGGGTGACCGACGGTGCGTCATGCCCCAGCACAGTGACATCGCCCAGGCGGTTCTCGACGTCGAGCGCGCGAATGCGGACCCCCCGGTGGGGCGCGATTTCGACGCTGTCGCGCTCAACTTGCAGGTCGTCCGCCACCTCTTGCGCACGGGCGAGGGGAACATGGGGAAGCATGGGCACGAGCCAGCCGGCAATCGCCAGCCCGTTCCTTTGCCACCTCTTCAAGGAGCCACCTCACCGCGGACCAGGGCCTCCTGGAGGAAGTCAATCTCCTTGCGATAGCTCGCGTGAAGCGCGTCGAGCGCGGCGACGTCCCCGGGCTGCTTCTGAAATACCTCCCTTTGGCGTGCCACCGCAGCGTCGATGGTCGCAAGGTTTTCGTCGAACGCCCTAGTCACGGCAGGCTGCCACCGCCGGCGCTCCCCTTGGGAAAGCGCGCGCAAGTCGGCGATCGCCTTCCGGTACCTCTCCTCCGAGCGGGCGAGCTCGCGAAGCGCCGACTCCATGGGGTCGACGCTCACCCGAGACACCGCCGCAGAAGGGGGAGCCGGAAGGATACTCGCCAAGACGATGGGCACTTGCGCCCGATCGCCTACCCTGATGCGCGGCATGAGCAGCAGCGCTGCCGCCAGAACCACTCCCGCGACGCAAGCCCCGCCCGTTACGACTGGCCTTCTGATGGCTTGCCACCACCACCACCACCTGGAGCGCTGGGAATCGGCAACCTCCTCGCCCGAGAGGCGCCAATCGATCCGTTTCCAGAGTGATGGAGGGGGCTCGACGTCGGGGAGGCAACGCGCCGCGTCGAGAAGAGCCCTGGCCGTGTCGAGGACGCTCGCGCACTCGGCGCACGTGCGGACGTGCCCTCGCACCGCGCTCGCCCTGCCGTCATCAAGCTCACCGTCGAGGAGTGAATCGATGAGCGGCCTGATGTCACGGCATTCCACCTTGCGAAGGCGGGGCGTCACGGCGAACCCCTCTCCAGCAGATTGCGCATTTTCTGTCGCGCCTTGTGGAGCTGCGACTTTGAGGTCCCAATTCGGCAGCCGAGGACCTCGGCGATCTCCTCGTGCGACATCCCTTCCACGTCGTGCAAGACGAGAACGGCGCGATATCCCGACGGGAGCAGGGACAGCGCGCGCTCGAGCCGCTCGGCGAGACGAGGGTCGCGCAGAGGAGGGGTCTCTACGGCCACTTGCGACAAGGCTTCCTCGCCTTCAAAACGCACGGGTCGCCGCTCGACATGGGAGAGCGCCGCATTCACCGCCAGTCGATAGATCCAGGTCCCGATTGCGCTGTCGCCGCGAAACTTCGGGAGCCCACGGAAGACCCGCACAAACACCTCTTGCGCGACCTCCTCCGCGTCGGAGCGCCCGGCAATTCGCGTGACCAGGTTGAACACCCGGCGCTTGAACCGATGGTAGAGAACCTCCATGGCGCGCCGGTCGCCCTGCTGGCAAGCTTTGACCAGCCAGGCGTCGTCTTCGTCGATCTTTGGTCTAGCCCGCTCGTGCATGCCGGCCGTCGCTACGCCTGGCACTGTCCTTGCGGTTGCGCTCATCTTGGTCAAGGGTTGCCCTTTCGTGTTCTTTGACCCACTGCCGGGTGCGAGCGTTGCCTCGGCACCACGCCTTGCCATGGTCATAGCATGCCCTAACCTGCCGTGATTTCGGCTACATTGGAGCGCCTTGCCGGTGATTCTCCTCACTTGCTTCGTTCTGTCTGGTGCAAGTGGACTGATCCTCGAAATCGTGTGGGTCCGCCAGCTCACGCACGTCTTTGGTTCCACGACGCTCGCCATTTCCACGGTGCTCGCCACGTTCATGGGCGGGCTCGCTCTGGGCAGCTTCCTGGGTGGCCGACTTGCCGATCGCTTGCGCATCGACCCACTTCTTGCCTACGCCGCCTGCGAGCTCGGCATCGCGGGCCTGGCGCTTCTCATCCCAATCGCGATCGAGGGGTACCCAGCGGCCAATACCTGGGCATGGCGTCACCTCGCCGACTCGCCCTGGGCATTGGCCATGGCCCGCTTCGTTCTCTCCGCAGCATTGCTCATGCCGCCCACGACCCTCATGGGCGCCACGATGCCCATCCTCGCCCGGAAGGTGGTGACGACCAGGGACGAGCTCGGCGAGCTTGGCAAGCGTGTCGCGATCCTCTATGCCGCAAACACCGCGGGAGCGGTTCTCGGTGCACTCAGCGCTGGTTTCTGGCTGGTTCCCCGTTTCGGGGTACGCCAGTCCGGCCTCGTGGCCGTTGTGCTCGACGTCGTCTTGGCGATCGTCATGGGCGCCGCGAGCAGGTGGAAGCTCGGGCCGGCGTTCAGCCCCAAGGCGCTGCCGGATACCCTCCCAGCAAGTGCCCTGGGCGCGCTTCCTTACGAGGATGGGGAACTCACACCGGTGGATCCGGGCACCGCGCGCTGGGCCCTTTTCGCGTTCGCCATGTCGGGCAGCGTCGCCATGACCCTCGAGGTGCTCTGGAGCCGCGCCCTTTCGCTGGTCATTGGCTCGTCCGTCTACTCGTTTACATTGGTTCTCGCTGTCTTTCTCCTGGGCCTTGCGCTAGGTGCGGCCTGGATTGGTCGCCCGGCTTCCAAGGCCAAGGAGCCGCTCCTCGCGCTTTCGCTGGTCTTGGCAAGTGTCGCCTGCGGTGTCGTTCTGGCGCACCTGGTCATGGATGACCTCCCTCGGGTCTTTCTGGCGCTCCTCGAGGGGACGAAGCTCGAGGTGGGAACCATCATCGGTATTCAGGCGCTGATCGCTGGGATCGCCATTTTCCCCGCAGCGGCGGGCCTAGGCGCTGTCATGCCGCTGGCGATCCGCTCCTCTGCCGGCTCAATGGATGCCGTGGGCCGGGACGTGGGCCGGGCGTACGCAGCCAATACCGCAGGTGCGATCTTGGGCTCCTTCGCGGGCGGATTTGTCGTCCTCCCGCTCGCTGGGCTCGAGAACGGAGTGCGTGGGTGCGCGATCATCGACGCTGTCCTCGCAGGACTTCTGGCCTGGAGAAGCGGCCGCCATCACGCTCGCCGTGCCGTCCTGGCCTGGGGCGTTTCCGTGATGGTCTTGGCCCTTGCCCTCATTTCCCCCGCCTGGGACGTAGCCCTTTTGACGTCCGGGGTTTTTCGCATCACGGTGGCCAAGCGTTTTGTCACGGAAGGAGAAGTCTATCGTCCCGAGGTCCTCTATTACCGTGACGGTGCCACGACGACCGTGACGGTGGAAAGACATGGCGATCGTCTCGCCCTGAAGAACAACGGCAAGGTCGAGGCCTCCTCCAAGGCCGACATGCCAACCCAAATCCTCGTCGGGCTTGCCCCTGTGCTCCTGCATGGGGGCAAAAACCTCAAGGTCGCGGTCATCGGCTATGGCTCGGGAGTCACGGTGGGGGCCGTGGCCGAAGCCCCCCACGTGGCGCGCGTGGACGTCATCGAGATCGAGTCGGCGGTGTACGACGCTGCTGACAAGTACTTTGGGCCATACAACCACGCGCCCGAACGAAACCCCAAGGTCCGAAGGCACGTGGGCGACGGAAGGAACTTCCTCACCGCGCGGGACGAAAAGTACGACGTCATCATCTCCGAGCCTTCCAACCCCTGGATCGCCGGCGTGGCCAGCCTTTTCTCCCGTGAGTTCTACGCTTTTGCGAAGGAACACCTTGCCGAGGGGGGCATGTACTGCCAGTGGGCGCAGCTCTACGAGCTCTCACCCAGGAACGTGAAGACCATCTACAAGACCTTCCACGAGGCGTTCCCACACGTCCTCGCCTTTTCTGCCGCTGACCTGTCGGCCGACACGTTCCTCATCGGCTCGCTGGTTCCCAGGCCTTTGGACCTCGCGCGCCTCGAGGACACGGCAAGAGACCCTAAGGTCTTAGCAGAGCTCCTCCGAGGAAACGTGCGTTCGGCGCATGACTTGATTGCCATGCTCATTCTCGGTCCGCAGGAAATCGCTTCGTTTTCAGCCGGTGCCCCCATCCACACGGATGACAACGCGCGCCTCGAGTTCAGCGCCCCCCTGGACCTCCTCGAAGCGGGCAGGACCGCCCGCTTTGCCGACGCCATTTATGGAGATCTCTGGCCCTACGGCCATCTTGAAGGCCTCCTGTCTGGGCTCGGTCAAGGCACCGAAAGGGCCCGCCGTGAGACCGCCCTGGCGCGCGCCCTGATTCGCCATGGCAAGCGGCGCGAGGCCGCAGCATGGATCCACCGGGCCCGCCTGGACGGCGACGAAGCCGGCACCGCGCGTGCCGAAGAGCTCCTCGATCGAGCAAGAATGAAAGATATTGGCGACCCGGAGCATCCGCTCGCGAGCCCCGAGGCCCCTCTCCTTGCCGCCCTGCCCGAGGCGTTCTCCCCGGGCCAGGACGACGGCAGGGGGGACGCCCGCGAGCATGCCGCGCGGCAGGTCTCGGCGGCGCTTTCCCAGGTACAGGCACGCCGATGGGAAGAAGCCCACAGGATCCTCAAAGGGCTCCCCCTGCCTGCCGACGGAGACCCCGGGCGTGATCTCCGGCTTCTTTTCGGATTCGTGCTCTACAAGACGCTCCGCCTCGAGGAGGCGGAAGCCATGCTGGGCCCTCTCCTCGAGCACGAGGCGTACCTCGCACGCCGCCCGGTGATTCGCTATTACCTTGGCCGCGTGCGCTACGGCCTCGGCATGTTCGCCGAAGGAGCAGATCTCCTAGAGGTGTTCGTTGAGGGTCCTCGGCGCATGCCACCTACGTCGCGGCATCCCGGAGATAGCGAAGCGCAAGCTCCACGTAGTGATCCGCAGAGTCGTCGATCCACGCCAGCTCCTCCGGAGTGAGCGGCCGCTTGACCCGACACGGGGAACCCACGGCGAGCATGCCAGGAGGGATCTGGGTCCCAGGGGTGACGAGCGAGCCAGCACCGATGATGCAGCGCTCGCCGATTTCCGCCTTGTCGAGAATCGTGGAGCCCATCCCGATGATGCACCTATCCGCCACGGTGCACCCATGGAGGGTCACCGAATGCCCCACGGTGACGCGCGATCCCACGATGGTCGCGTTGCGCCCGCTGGTCACGTGGATGATGGTGTTGTCTTGGATCGACGTGGCGTCGCCGATACGAATGGAGTACACGTCTCCCCGCGCCACGACCCCAAACCAAAGCGACGAGCGACTCCCCACCACGACGTCGCCGACGAGCACCGCGTTGTCAGCCAGATACGTCTCGTCCCCCACCTTGGGGGTCTTGTCCTCAAAACGACGAAGGATCGCCATGGGCGCTAATCTACGATGTCTTCGTCCCTCACGATGCCTTTTTTCAGCCGCGCTTCCCCCAGAACCTTGCGAAACAGCCGCACGAGGAAAAGGTAAGCGGTCACTCCTGCGAGGGCGCCCGTGACATCTGCCACCCCGTCGAGAAGGCTGGCATCTCGCCCAGGGACAAAGATCTGGTGGAATTCGTCGAGCACCCCAAAAAGGCCTGCGGCGAGCCAGGACCACCACAAGCGCTGCCACGCGTGCATGACAAGCGCTCCGAGCCCGAAGAACTCCAAGAAGTGCAGGATCTTGTCGTGTTCCCAGAACGAGGCCTCAGGATAGTGGTGTGCGGGGATCGAAGACAGCACCGAGATCACGAGCACGTAGCAGAGGACGAGGAGCCAGCGCACGCGCACGGCGCTCTACATCTTCCACTTGCCGAACACGTGATCGCCAAGCCTTTCCAGGAGCTCCCGGCAGCATTCGATTTCGGGTTCGGGAAAGTGCTCCTCATCCATGGGAGCCCTCATCCGCGCGTCCGCCCTCCGCAGGTCGATGCGGCGGACCTTGTCGATCACCTTCTTGGCCACCCGGATTACCGCCCGAGTCCTCAGGGCCAGTGCTAGCGCGTCGGAAGGGCGTGCGTCGATCGCCAAGATCTCCCCGCATGGCTGCCGCAGGTAGATCATCGCGAAGAAGGTGTTGTTCCGCACGTCGTGCACTTCGACGCGGTCGATCTTGGCCCCACACCGTTCGACCAGTGTCTTCATCAGGTCATGGGTCATGGGCC
>JACQUZ010000027.1 GCA_016210055.1 Deltaproteobacteria bacterium
AGGGCAGGTTATCCACGTGTTACGCACCCGTCCGCCACTTTACTCGGAGCCGAAGCCCCGTTCTCGTGCGACTTGCATGTGTTAAGCCCGCCGCTATCGTTCGCTCTGAGCCAGGATCAAACTCTCCAGTTTTTCCAAACTGTGAGTTCTTGCTCTCTCACTCTTGAGAGCGTTCGCTTCTTCTAAAACTCACGTCCTTCGCTATTCAGTTTTCAAGGACCGACGATTCCGTTTCCGTGACAGGGGATGCAGTCTACGGATCGGCGCCATGGAGTCAAGATCATTTTGTCTTTTTTTTGGCTGAGAGCCCAAGCTTACTCGACGAACGGGAGACGGGCCCCACAACCAGGGCACGCGAAGATATTTGGACCCCTGGCTAACACGTCGTTATCCCCCAGCACTTGTGCACAACTCCAGCAGGTTAGTCGTCCGTCGACATCATGGGCGCCGAAGGGAAGCCCCATGGAAGCGGGCTCTGCTTGGGGCGTCCGGCGCTGTCTGATTCTGGGCAGCCTCGGGGCTGTTGCCGTCGCAACCTGGTTGGCAAAGGGCACCTCGAAGACCACCTCACCTTCCTTGCGCTTGCGCTCGTCGAGGAGAACGGTAGGGTCAATCCAAGAAAAATAAGCCTGCCTTGCGCCGAGTAGCGCACGCTTCCCCGCCATGGCCTGATAATCCCTGACGAGCAGGAGGTGTCAAGATTCCTGCATCGATCCGAGAAATGTACAGGTGAGAAATGGCCATCACGCTCAGCGATGACGAACGTGTTGCATTGTGTACCGCGATCGACAACTATTTGCCCGAGCTTCGCTATGAGCTCGCGCGGATCAAGCTTCAGAGGGATAGGGAAAGCCTGCTCGCACTCGAGCACAAGCTTACTCAGCTAAGAAGGCGGCTTGAGGTGGCTAGCTAACGACGCTGCTGCGGCGTCCGCGAGATTCGCTCATGTCGCTATAGTGCAGCTCTGAGTTCCCTCGTGGAGGCGCATAACGATCTACGTCTGGTGGGTGTAGCTCTATGTTGTGCGTTCCAAAAACGTCGGCCAGGCGTTCATGGTTTGCCTGAATTGCCGCCCGGACCGAGTGGTAACCATGGATAGCGGCACGCTCGCGAGTCCGATAGTCGATCGGGTTCATTAGGAAGAAGGCGAAATCGTCCTCAGCGGGCTCGATGAACACCACGTCAGCGTCGATCGTCTCGTCGCGGAACAGAAGTTCCTTGGCGATATCCAGGCGGGCGCCCAAAAGGATGCGAAAGAGCTGGCCTGCCAGTGCCAGCGGGCCGTGGTTGACCAGTGAGCGGCCAAGCCGTTCATAGCGAATACGGTTAAATGGGTTGTAGCAGATGACCAGGTCCGCGCCCTTCTCGACGGCGACACGCACGTTCGCTGTCCGAACGAGACCACCATCAACCAGGTCCAAGGAGGCGGGCTCCCCGGGCTCACCGTAGAGTGGGTTCAGGATACGGACGGGCCTGTACCAGCCCGGGAGCGCGCAGGACGCACGGATCGCTTCAGAAATCGGAACCTTTCGATACGGCTCGTCGTGACCGAAGACCAGCATTTGCCCGCGGTTAAGATCGACCGCCGTTAGGTACAGCTCCTTGCGGGAACGGGAATAGGCTTCGACGAAGTCGTTCGGAATGCCCACTCGCTTCATGTTTCGTCGAAGGTAGTGGCCAAGACGGTGGGTCGAAAAAATGCCGGTCGGGAGTAGGCTTGGAAGCGTACGGACCATCTTGTGGAAGGTCTTTCTCAGCGTATAGGGCGCGATCTGATCTGGATCCGTGGCCCCTGAAAGGAAGTTCGTGAAGAGCTCCTGCTGCCTGTCAAGAAACGGGAAAACCCGCTCAAGTGGCTCGCGCCAGTTCGGCGCCATGAACTCCATGGCGCGGAACTCGTCAAAGGTCGTCGAGGATCCCAGGATGATACGGATCATCTCGTCTGGGTTGATGCCAGCCGAAAGCACAAAGGCGAGCACGCTGCCGGCTGAAAGACCAATGAACGTGTCACAGTCCACAAGGGAAAAAGGCGCCTTCTCTCCGCCTGGGTTGTGTCGGCAGGCAAACACCTCGTCCAGTGCGCGAAGACCGCCGACCTTGTAGGATCCTCCGGAAACGGCGCCGCCGGCGAGCACCAAGGCGACTTTCCCGGGGCGAATACGGGTAAGTCGTGGGTCTCGCTTCTGAAGGATGGTGATGCCACGGTAGCGATAAAACCGCTTCTCGAAACGCACGCATTGAGTATCCCCGAGGTGGGCTCCGGCCGCAAATATGGCGCATCTCCCTTTTGCGACTGACGTGAGGCCGGGTAAGCTTATGTTGTGGGCCGACGTGCCAAGCAGGATGGGTTCCACCGCCCCTTCACTGGTATCGGGGACCTCCTCTCTAGAGCCCAAGCTCCACAGAGGGACGAGCAGCCGCACGCTCCGGAACCCCGCAAGCCGGTGGAGCCCCATGCTCTAGGGGGAGACGAGGGCCTTTTTCTCACCGAGATGGCTGGAACGCAACGCCTCGAGGGAAAACAACAGCGCGTCGGAGCCCCTGTCAACAAGCGCACGCCTCGTGCCATGGCATCCGAGGAGGCAGAGGTCCTGGCTAGCCTTGCCGACCTTTGCGATGGGTGCGGGTCGATCGACTTCGCCGACACCAACGAGTACATTGAAGGCATCGCGGAAGGCATCGATCGCCGGCTTCTAAGAAGGCTGCGGGCCGGCGATTTCGCGGTACAGGCACACCTGGACTTGCACGGGCTGAAGCGGGACGAAGCGAAGGAACGGGTGGAACGCTTTATTGCGGAGAGCCGCCGCACGTCGCGACGTTGCGTCCTGATCATTCACGGGCGAGGCTTTCACTCGAAGGACCAGATTCCCGTGCTCAAGCAGGCGCTGAGGAACTGGCTGGGGAGGGGCCGAATCGCACGCTCGGTCTTGGCGTTTGCCACCGCTCGAACGTGTGACGGCGGTGCTGGTGCGGTGTACGTGCTACTGAGGAGATAGAGTGGGCAGGTTCCTTGTCCTTTTTGCGGCTCTCTGTGGACTCGCTCTTCCCGCCGAGGGACGGCCCGAACGGCGCCCAGTGCCCAATTCAGTCAATAAGGCGGATTCGCCAGAGAAGCGAGTTCGAGTACCTGCGCGTAGGTTGACCGCTCCACGTCGCACGAAGAAGCGTCCTCTGCGCTTATCGTCACTCAAGCCCACGCGCCATGAGGCGACGAACGTCGCTCCCAAGGGGCAAACCGCGCTTGAACGCGAGTTGCAGGGGCTGTTGGTCGGTATCCTCCAGGGCAAGTGGATACGCCGCGCACAGAACGGGGTCCTCGTAATCGACGCCAAGACCGGTGATACGCTTTTCTCCTATGGCGCAGACCGCCAGCTAAACCCCGCGTCCAACGTGAAGCTCGTCTCAACCGCGGCCGCGCTTGATGCCGTCGGCGGGGAGTTCCGATACCGTACTCGAATCCTTGGTCCAGCTGCCGATCCGGTTGGGATGATCCCCGGAGACGTGTTCCTGGTGGGCAACTTCGACCCCACGCTTCGCGTGGAAGATGTGCAAGGGCTCGTGCAAGCGCTTTCTGCCCAGGGCATTCAAGTGATTGCCGGCGATGTGGTCGTCGGCATGAATGAGGCCCGAGACTCGCTTGGCCAGTCGCGATTGATCGTCGTCGTCCGAGGAGGCGAGAAGGAGGGTGACCTACCGACCGTCGTGCTCGAGCCCGACACGGCGCTCTTCTCCGTCGAGAATTCCGCGCGCACGACGTCGAAGGGAAGACGGGCTCGCCTCGAGGTAGGGCTCCGGGTAAAGAAGAATTCGTCTGGAGAGCGGATTGTGGTGGCCGCGGCTGGAAGGATTCGGCCAGGCCAAGTGTTTAAGATGTCACGGACCGTTCCCCGTCCTGCTCTACATGTTGGTTACTTGCTTCGCGCCCTGCTGCTGCAAGCGAACATCGAAGTCAGAGGAGGAGTACGACAAGAAAATGCACCACCTCCGGTCCTACCAGAATTGGCGGCGCACGAGTCGCTCCCACTAGGGGTGTTGGTCGGAAAGGTAAACAAGCCGAGCTGGAATTTCTTGGCGGACCGGGTTGTCTGGACCGCTGGGGCCGAGCTTTTTGGAGGGTCACCGTCGAACGAGAAGGGACTCCGGGCGATGATCGGGTTCCTCACCCGGATTGGGATCGCCAGGAACAGCTATCGACTGGAAAATGGGAGTGGTCTTTCACGTTCCAACCGCCTGTCGGCGCGGCAAATCATTGAAGTCCTAACCACGGCAGGTCGTGATTTTCGCATTGCACCGGACTTCCTGGCGTCTCTTTCCGTAGCGGGTCGGGACGGTACCCTCAAAGGACGGTTTCGGGGGCACCCTTCGGCCGGGAGGTTTCGGGGCAAGACCGGGACGCTATCGGGAGTTTTGGCCTTGTCAGGGTTCGTTTCGATCGGTGGGGAGGACACGCTCTGTTTTGCGATTCTCACGAACGGGTTCAAGAACAGGCGGAAACAGCACGTGCGGAGCAGCCAGGCCGCCATGGTAAACGCCATGTACCGCTACTTGGTCAAGCGGCATTTGACCGAAGAGGGCGCACTGGAGACCGAAGGGCTCCAGCCCCCCCCGACCCCGATGCTCGATCCGAGCAGTGAGGAGGGGGAAAGCGAAAACGATTCCCTGGCGGACGAGACCAATGACATCAAGGAGCAGCCTGGCCCCCTGGACGAGGGGGTCGAAGGCATGCAGCCGCCCGCCCTCCCAATCCTTCGTGCGTTCTAGCACTGCCCCCTACTGCCGGGCGTCCCACGAAGAAAAAGGAGAAGAACTTTCGGCTGATTGTTGACTTCCTCTCTGGCCCATGGCGAGATCCGCGCGTTCGAAAGGACCCCCCATGAAATCGGCCAAGGGAATTGTCGCTGCGGCCACAGCGACAGCCGCCTCCGGCTGCATCCTCTTGCTCGCGCTCTTCTTCCCCGTCAAGCAACGGGTGGAGCGTGTACTCGCCAAAGCTCGAGGCGAAGGCGGATCGGTGCACGATGTGCGAGTGCTGGAGACCCCACGTCGAAGGATTGACGTGCCGCCTCGCCCCGGGTTACTCGCGCTTACCTCGACCAGGGACATGCGGGATGGGATTGCCGCGCGAGGCAAGCTTCTCGTCGCTTCCTCTGGGGGAGTTCTCGTCCACGATGAGGCTGGACACCTTGAACGGATCATGACGTGGGAACATGGGCTCGGATCCACGATCACGACCGCTCTCGCAGAGTATCGAGGGATGGTCGCCGTTGGGACCGCAGACGGTTCTGTCACGCTCCTGGACGCCGAGGATTCGCGCGTGGCTAGGTTTCAGATTGGGGACGCCAAAGAAGCCGCGGTAACCGAGCTAGTGGCCGACGGAGACATGTTGTATGTGGGGACCTCCGGGCTCGGGCTGATTGCGTGGGATGGACGAACTGCCGTCGCGACGTCTTTCGGGGACGGACGTGAGCCGCCAGATATTACGGCCCTGGCCCGTGGGCCCAGTGGTCTTGCGGTTGGTACCTCGAGCGGGGTCTTGCTCCGTCGAGGTTCGGGGTACCTAGCTCCCTTGGACAGAGGCGAGGGGAGAAAGGAACGCGTCACGGCACTAGCCTGGAACGGAGATGCGCTCTTGGTTGGTACCCCATTCGGCCTGTCGCAGCGTGAGGCGGAAGGGACATGGAGGAAACTTCTCGATGGGGTTCTCGTGACCGCAATACTAAGCGACGCGGTTTCGGGACGCCTCTACGTGGGCACGTTTGATCAAGGGGTAATCGTGCTCTCGCCGTCTGGTGGCGAAAGACGGCTGCTCGGACAGGAACGCATCAATCGGCTCAGGTGGGTTGGGGATCGCCCGGTCGCCTTTGGTTCGGGTGGAGCTTGGGATCTCTCGGGCCATGTCGCAACGCTTCTGGTGCCAACGGGCACGTCCGCCTTGTCGGGACCCCACGTCACTGCGCTCCTGCACCATGGGGGGGCCATTTGGGTGGGCACGCAGGAGGACGGCGTTGACGTGCTTCGGACAGATGGAAGTCTTTCCCGGCACTTCCCTAGGCCAGGGTTTCGCAAGGGGGCGTCAAAGATAACGCACCTCGAGACCCTGGGCGAAACTGCCGGAGTGCTCGTCTCCACGCGAGAGGGAATCCTCCGGGTTGACTCGCACGGCGCTGATGACTTTCGCCCTTCCGGAGAGCGAATACCACACGAAGATGTCCGAGCAGCCGCACAGCTTTCGGGGCTCGTGGCTGTCGCGACCACAAGGGGAGTCGCGGTGTACGACCCAGGAGGGGCGGTCAAGACACTGACCCAACGTGAAGGGTTGCCCGACGACCAAGCCCTGGCGATTGCATGGGGCGAAGGCGGCAGGCTTTTTGTGGGAACGAGGAAAGGCCTCGCCATCTTCACAAGGGACATGAGATTGGAAAAGGTCGTAGCGCCCTCACCTTCCGGAATCGGCTCCGCTGTGATCACGGCGCTCGCGGCCGCGAATGAGGGGATGTACGTCGGTACCCACGGTGGTGGCGTGGCCTTGGTGGGCGAAGACGGGCTTGCCGTCAACGTTAGCCTCGAGCTGCACGACCTGGTAATAAACCCTGGAGCACTCGTCCTTGATCGAGACCGACTGCACGCGTGCACGCGTGGCGAGGGGCTGCTCGTGCTGGATAGAACGACGCGGCGCTGGCGTAAGCTCGGCGAGCCGCTGGGCTCAGACAACGTCACGGCGGTGCTCCCGACCGACGACGCGCTCTGGATCGGAACCGATCGCGGGCTGGTGAAGATATCGCGCAGCCTCGTCGAGGCTGCGCTCGCGCCGCTACCTCGTTCCTGAGGGTCGAGGCTACTCCTCCTCCGAGGAGGTCGAAAGGCGAAGGAGGACCGACATGTCCTCGAGCGTCGTGGTGTCCCCCTTGGCGGCGCCGGTAGATGCGATTTCCTTGAGCAGGCGGCGCATGATCTTTCCTGAGCGAGTCTTGGGGAGGGCTTCGGTAAAGCGGATCTCGTCCGGGCGGGCCAGGGCCCCGATTTCCTTCGCGACATGCTCGCGGAGCATGTCTTGGAGCTCGGGCCTTGGGTCATTGCCCTTTTTCAACGTGACGAAAGCCACTATTCCTTGTCCTTTGAGCTCATCCGGGCGGCCAACAACCGCGGCCTCTGCAACCTTGGGATGAGAGACAATGGCGCTCTCGATCTCCATGGTGCCGAGGCGATGCCCGGCCACGTTGATGACATCATCCACACGGCCCATCACCCAGAAATAGCCATCCGCGTCGCGGCGCGCGCCGTCCCCGGCAAAATACACGCCGGGAATCTCACTGAAGTACTGCTTCACGTACCGGTCTGGATCCCCATGGATGGTCCTCAGCATGCTCGGCCACGGCTTCTTGATCACGAGGTAGCCCCCTTCGTTGGGGCCCAAGGAACGGCCGTCCTTGGCCACGACGTCGGCCACCACGCCGGGAAGCGGTCGAGTGCATGAGCCTGGCTTGGTCGGCGTGGCGCCCGGCAGGGGGGACACCATGATGGCCCCCGTCTCGGTTTGCCACCACGTGTCCACGATGGGACACCGGCCGCCACCAAGGACCTTGTGGTACCACATCCAGGCCTCTGGGTTGATAGGCTCACCGACGGTACCGAGAAGGCGCAACGACGTGAGGTCATGCTTCATGGGCCACTGCTCTCCCCAGCGGATGAAGGAGCGTATGGCCGTTGGGGCGGTATAGAAAATACTCACGTCGTACGCGTCGATGAGGCGCCAGAAGCGGTCGGGCTCCGGGTGGTCGGGCGCACCTTCATACATCATGGTGGTGGCGCCGTTCGAAAGCGGGCCATAGACGACGTAGGAATGACCCGTGACCCATCCCACGTCGGCCGTGCACCAGAAGGTGTCCTCCTCCTTGATGTCGAAAACCCACTTGGTCGAGAGGTACGTGCCGACCATGTAGCCGCCCGTCGTGTGCACGATCCCCTTTGGTTTTCCTGTGGTCCCGCTCGTGTACAAGATGAACAAGGGGTGCTCGGAATCTAGGGGCACGGCATCGTGCTTGTCCGACGCCGCCTCGATGACCTCGTGCCAGTAGTGATCACGCCCGGGAACCCACGCGATGCTCTCCCCGGTGCGCTTGACCACGATGACGTTCTCGACCGTTGGGGTGTCCTTTACTGCCTGGTCCACGTTGGCCTTGAGCGGTACGACCTTTCCGCGGCGGTATCCTCCGTCGGCGGTGATAACGAGCTTTGCGCCAGCGTCGTTGGTACGATCTCGCAGCGCCTCGGCAGAAAACCCCCCGAACACGACTGAGTGGGTGGCCCCTACCCTCGCGCATGCAAGCATGGCGACCGCGATTTCGGGGATCAACGGCATGTAAATCATGACGCGATCGCCCGGCCTAATGCCGAGACGCGAAAGGACGTTGGCGAAGCGGCAGACCTCCCGGTGAAGCTGTTGGTAGGTGACCGTGCGTCGGTCCCCGGGCTCTCCTTCCCAGATGAGCGCCGCCTTGTTCTTGCGTGGTGTCCCAAGGTGCCTGTCCAGGCAGTTGTAGGCCAGGTTCGTCTTCGCTCCGACGAACCACTTGGCCCACGGTGGGTTCCAGTCGAGGACTTGGGTCCAAGGAGAGAACCAATGCAGCTCCTTCGCCACCTCGGCCCAAAAGCCTTCGGGCTCGCGAGCGGCTCGCTCGTAGAGCCGAGCGTATTCGTCGAGACTCTTGATTCGGGCCGCGCTGGCAAACTGCGACGGTGGCAGAAACACGCGCTCTTCCTTCAGGATCGACTCGATGTCGGCCATGACCTCCTCCTCCCTCCCGACGAATGATGGACTCGCTGGCTCTTAAGCCGCTGCACGCTTTTCCGCGCGAGCTCGGCGCTTGGCTTTCCAGAACTCGATAATCCCAGGCAGGATCGACAGGAACACGATGACGATGATGACCTTCTCGATATGCTTGCCGAGCACTGGGAAACGCGCGCCGAGGATATATCCGAGAAGTGTCAAGGAGAGAATCCAGCTCGCCCCCCCCGTTATGTTGAAGAGTGCGAACCTTCGATAGGGCATTTTCGCTACGCCCGCCACGACGGGCACGAAGGTGCGGACGAGGGGCATGAACCGGGCAAGCACGATGGCCTTTCCGCCGTGCTTCTCGTAGAAATCCTGCGCGGCCTTGACGTGCTCCGGACGGAAAAACCGGGAACGCGGCCTGTTGAAAATGCGCGGTCCTGTCTTGGCGCCGATGGTATAGGACGTGGCGTCTCCAAGGATCGCCATGGGGATGAGGAGCAAGTTCAAGAGGGCAATATTCAGGTCCCCTTTTGCGGCGTACATGCCAGCCACGAAAAGGAGCGAGTCACCTGGCAGGAAGAACACCATGGCGCCCGTTTCGAGGAAAATGATGAGCATGAGCCCCGGAAGGCCAAAGTGGGTGATGAGGGGCCCCGGGTCACGGAGGATACCGATAAGCCAGTGAAGCAGTTCCACCTTGCTCGTATACCACCCGTGTCACTTCAATGCCAAGCGGCGGAAGAACTCCTTGGCGACCGTGCTCTTGGGAGTGTCTACGACTTCCGACGGCGCGCCTTCCTCTACAATGCGTCCACCGTCCATGACCCACACGCGGTGTGCCACGTCGTGGGCGAAATGCATCTCGTGCGTGACCACCAGCATCGTCATGCCGTCGGCTGACAACGATTGGATGACCTCGAGGACATCGTCCCGCCACCCGGGATCTAGTGCGCTGGTCGGCTCGTCGAACAGGAGGACCTCGGGCTCTTGAGCGAGCGCACGGGCGATGGCCACGCGCTGTTTCTGACCGCCAGAGAGCTGGTGAGGGTACGCGGACTCATGGTCTGCGAGACCCACGCGGGCAAGCAGCGATCGCGCCCGCGCCAAGGCATCTTGCTCGGTCCTGCCCCGGACGAGGCGGGGAGCGAGGGTGATGTTCTCGGCGGCCGTGAGGTGTGGAAAGAGGTTCAACTCCTGGAAGACAATGCCGACCGCACAGCGGAGCCTACGGACCTCTTCCCGGTGCGTGCGCCCCATGTCAGGGCGAAGCGTGAAGCCGGCGATCTCCACGAGGCCGGCTTGGAATGGATCCAGGTAATTGAGGCAGCGCAAGAGGGTGGTCTTGCCTCCGCCCGAAGGGCCCACGATGGCAATGGTCTCGCCGCGGGCTACGTGGGCGTCGATTCCGTGGAGCACCTCGCGACCGCGATGGCTCTTATGCAGTCCGCGGATGTTGATCACGGGCAAGCCGCTTTTCTAGATGCCGAGACAGCCTGGACAGAGGGAAGCTCATGACGAAATAAAGCCCGGCACACGCAAGTCCTGGCATTAGCCACCCCCTGAGGTCAACAGCGGCGATGGTCATGCGCTTGGTCAGCTCTACAACCGTGATCACGCTGACGAGCGACGAATCCTTGAGCAGCGCGACGAAGTCGTTGGTCATGGCCGGCAAGGCCGTGCGCAAGGATTGGGGCAAGAGCACGTGACGGAGCGCCTGCCAAGTCGTAAAGCCCAGGGCCTGGGCAGCTTCGGACTGGCCGCGCGGCAGGGCCAGGAGCGCGCCACGATAGATCTCCGCCTCATAGGCTGCGTAATTGAGTCCTAGACCCAGGATCGCGGCAGAGACCGCTCCCAGCCGAAACACGTCTGCCATGCCGTAATAGAGAAGATACAGCTGGAGGAGTACCGGCGTGCCGCGAAAGACCTCTACATAGCCCGCGGACGCTACGCGGAGCATCGTTCCCCCATGCACGCGGGCGATGGCCAGCACGAGCCCGAGCGGTACCGCGAGAGCAAATGCCCCCACGGACAAGCCCAGGGTCACCGCAGCACCCCTGAGAAATAGATGGACTTGCTGGCGACCGTAGGAGCCACGGAGCCCGCTCGTCATGGTGGCGCCCGTTGCCGCGGTGGGCTGCTCTTGGCGGGCGTCCCACAGGTGCCATTTCTCGAGGATTCGGCGAAGCTCGCCCGTTTCTTTCATTCGAGCGAGAGCGTCGTCGATGGCCGCCTTAAGATCGTGATCGCCCTTTCGCATCCCGATCACGTAGGCACCGCGCGCCACCTCTCCCGGCAGGCATTCCACCCCCTTCACCGGGCAGCCATAGCGGTCAGCAATGATGTGGTCGAGCAACACGGCATCGACCCGTCCTGCCACGAGATCGAGATATGGCTCTTCGACCCCTTCGTAAAGGACCACGTCGATCGGTCGCTCGCGCAGGAGGTCGTGCGCGTGGGTCTGGTTCAGGGTGGCGACGCGCTTCCCATGGAGATCGCTCAAGGACCTATAGGGTGAGCCACTTCTTACCGCCAAAGTTTCTGCGTAAATGAAATAAGGGCGGGACAGGAGGATGCGATCCTGGCGCTCGGGGGTCTCCTCGAGGCCGTTCAGGGCGACGTCAAAATCGCCCCTCTCGAGCGACGGTACGAGGTTCGACCACGCAAATTGCACGAACCTAGCCCGCACGCCGAGCTGCCTGGCGATAGCGTCGGCGACCTCCACCTCGAAGCCAATCAGGTGCGACGGGTCATGGGGGTCCTCGAACACGTAAGGCTCGCCCCCCTGGATATCCCCGGCCCAAGTGAGCTCACCACGGGCACGTATCCTGGCAAGGGTTCCGTGGACCTGCCTCGGACTCGCGCACGCCTGGAGTGCAACCAGCGCCACGAGGACGGTGAATCGCATGCTCCGAACCCCAGCTCGGGAACTTGGCGAACCTATGGCTGGATCTTCACTTCCCCAAGCGCCCATGGCTCGAACTTGTCCCCGAGAATCTCCCCAATCTTCAGGAACGTAGGCTTTCCCGCACCTCCGAGAGGCGCCGCCACGATCCCTTGCTCGAGCCCCGAGGTACCCTCTCCATTTCCACTCGGCCAGCGACATGCCATCGCCAGGAGGATTCGTGCATCGGGCGTCACGTCGATGGCGCCCAGCACGGCCGCATGCGAAGACAGGATACCGCCACGGCCGCCATGATCGACGCGCAGGAGCATGCCTGGCTCGCCCAGAGTCCGGAGCAGTGCGGCCTGGGCTCCCAGCAGCTTCGCGTCCATGCTCGACGCAAGCACTACGGAACGGGATGTTCCCGCGCGCACTGCCGCCCCAGAGGCAACTGATTGCGCCCGAGGTATCGCCAGTCGGAGCGGCACGCCAGATGCGGCGACGACCTCGGCGCCTGTCACGGCGAGGGACAGAGACTGGCCCGATGGTCCGTCCTCCTTCGCGAGGCGCACGGCGATCGAACGGATAGGCTGTTTCCCTGCCGAGATCGACGCTGAGTTGTCGCCTGCGAGGATCCAGAGGTTCTCGCCATCGGGCGAGAACCGAATGTCCCGCACGGCTGGGAGCCGTTCGCCTGGGAGGAGCTCGAAGATGCCGGCAAGACGAGGCGCCTGCGGCCGGCTCACGTCGAGCACGGCCACCACGTTCCCCTCTGGAACGAGGAGCGCCAGCACGGTCCCCAGGGGATCCATGGCCGCGGCAATGACGCTGGCCGGCCGAATCTCCGAGGGCAGCGGTGTCACCGGCCATGGGGCCGGGTGTTGCTCGTCGGAAAGCGAAAACAGCTGAACCTCCGACGTGCCGACGACCGCCATGACGGGCGCGCGCTCGGCTATCGCGACAATCCGTGGCCCATTTACTTCCACGCTCGTTTCCGAGACGACACGCGGACCACCAGGTGCCGCCATGCCAATCCCGACCAGACGGCCTGGCGATGGCTTTCCCGAGGCGTCGCTTGGGGCAGAAAGCACGAGC
Source organism: Deltaproteobacteria bacterium (assembly GCA_016210055.1). GTDB lineage: Bacteria > Myxococcota_A > Polyangia > Haliangiales > SHYZ01 > JACQUZ01. The sequence continues at coordinate 12,750 of JACQUZ010000027.1, forward strand.
CCCACGCCGCCGCTCATCGAGTAGCCGACGGACACGGGTGCGGGAACCGAGATCTCGACGGGTAGCAACTGCACGTCCTTCTCGTTGACATCGAGCACGTGAATGCGACCGGACATCGGTCGCGTGGCGAGCGCAAGCCGCCTGAGCTCGACGTCACGTGCATCCTTGCCACCGGGATGGGACACCTCGACCGGACATGGACCGGGAGCCAGGCCGTCGGGGATTCGTACCACAACACCTCCACCTCGGGTTCTCGCCACTACCCGGGCAGGGCGCCCCCCGATGAGAATCGTGGGAAGCTTCCCGAAATCCTTCCCCTCAATGAGCACTAGCTCGCCCACGACGAACCGACCATCGCCTTCCGCATCGGACACGACACCAGAGGTCGGAAAGTCGGCGACCGTGCCCAGGTCGCGAACTCGCACCACGCGAGGCGCCCCGTCGGCCGCAGGAACGTCCCGTGGCGTGACGATCTCGGACGCTCGACCTCTTGCGCAGGCCGCGAGCATGAGTGCACACGTGGCGACGATCACGAAGCGCATGATCCCTCCCTATGGGAGCTTGATGTTCTCGGGACCGATGGTGTCCACCGCGGCCTTGGCGCACTGCTTGGGCAGTGCATCTCCGACCACGCTGGGACCAGGGTTGATCATGAACTTGCACTTCGTGTCGGGATCCAGCGTCGACACGACGTACCGGTACTCTTCCCCTGCTTGAATGGACCGCGTGCACGTTAGATCCCCGACCTCCGTCGACACTTGCTGGCCTTCGGACTCACACTTCTTCTTTACCTCGGGCACTTCAAAAATAAAGGCGCAATACGCCGTGATCTGGCAGATCTCGTCCCCTGGCAGGGTCCCAAGGATCCGGGCATTGTTGCGGAACATCCGCTCCTGCTCCTTGGCCGATGGGGGCTTGCCGGCGAGCTTGACCTGACAGACCGAGGCGGCGTCCAGGTCTGTCTGCGACTTGTCCTCGATCGTGACCTCTTTTCCGAGCGCCGCACCAAGCTTGGCGGGATCGAGGAGCTGGGTGCAGGGGATTTTCTTGCCGTAGGGTACCGGCGTGGTGACGACGTTGACCGTGGATGGCTTGGGCGCTGGCTTGGCTGCTTCTTGCTTGGCGAGATCCGCACTTCCCGGCTCGTCCTTGCACGAAATCGCAGCAGCGACAGCGAAGGCGCAGGCCATGAGAGTGGGCGTTCTTCGCAGGGTTCTTGTCGTGCGCATGGGCTCCTCCCAGGCGCGCATGCTAGCACGAGCGTGGCGATCAGCGATCAGAGGCAGTGACGAGCGTGATCTTGGAGTACGACTCGGTCTCGGACGTCACGCCCTGGCAGAATCCGGTGGGATCCGTGACGGTCACCGAAAGCCACTTCTCGGCACAAAACGCGTCGGCAGGGGGATCCACGGTGCACGTGGTCCCGCCGCAGGTGGTCTCGCCGTTCCAGGTGTACACGTAGTTACCTGAGCCGCCGGTAGCAGTGGCCTCGTAGGTCACCTGGTCGCTTGTCATTGATGGGCACGCTTGTGGCGTCCCGACGAGCCTTAGGCTGGCGGCCAGTGGAGCCAACGGCGTGGCGGTATCGGTGGCTGCAGCGGAGCACGCGAGACCGTCGGTGCGCAGCTGTGTCACACGAACCGTGCCTTGGTATGGAATTCCCGCGCGGTACACGGTGACTGTCCCCTCGCTTGCTGAAGAAGTCGTGGCATCCGTGGGTCCACCCGCGAACGCCCAGTCGTAGAACAGGGCGTCGCCACTGCCACCTGTTACCGTGGCCTGATAACCAAATTGCATTTGGCAATTCTCGACTAGGTTGGCGGTCACCTGAAGCGGTGGTACGACGGCGACCGCCTGCGTGGCGGTATCCGTGCAGCCCGAAATGGGATCGGTCACAGTCACGTTGCCCGTGCGAGCGCCCACTGGTAGCTCGGTGATTCCGCTGCAACTCGTGGACGTCGTCCCGTCGTCAAAGGCCCAAGAACACCTCATGGTCGACAAGGGCTCACCGTCGGTTCCAGTGCTGCTCTTGACCTGGTATTCCACGCCCAGGCCACAGGTAGGGGTAAGGACCGCGATGGTCACCGGATCGCGCGGCGTGATGGTCGCCGACGCCGAGGCGCTGCAGTGCAGGCCATCCGGCCGATCTTGCGTCACCTCGATGGTAGCGCTGTAGGGGAAGCCAAGTTGAGGCACGGACACAAGCCCGCTCTTCTGCGTTGAGCTCGAGGGATCGGGAACGGAGTCGCCGGAAAAAGCCCACGAGAACGAGACCGGGCCAGACGCCCCTCCGGTCGCCTCGGCGTCGTAGGTGAATTGCCCCGCGCAGGCTAGGCCGAGAGTCGCGCTCGCAGAGAGGGGCGGGTAGACCTCGACCCCGTCCACATCCACCGTCACCGAGCAGCCGAAGCCAGGGTCGGTGACTGTCACGGAGGCCACGTGGCTTCCTGGCGACATCGCGTGGATTCCACTGCAGCTCGTCGAGGTGCTCCCGTCGTCGAATTGCCACAGACACCCCGGGGCCTCCATCGACTGCCCATTGGCGCCCGTCGCGACGTCAATCCGGTAGGCCACGTCGAGTCCACAGGTGGGGGTGAGAGAGGCGTTCGCGGAGACCGTACCAAAGTTGAAAAGGGCAGGACCTGCAAGGTCCTTGAGGTCGGGACTCGTTCCGCCGGCCCCCGAGGAGCGCGTGATGACTGAACCGTAGTACGTGGAGCCGCACAGCGAGCTACCGCCGCCAAAGACCGAGAGCGGCACCGCAGCCTCGGCAAACAACTCTGGCTTGAGGTAGCCCCTCGTCGTCAGCCCGACCACGCCAGCGGCCCCGAGCGCTCCAGGATCCGTTACCGTCGTGTTGACGGCAGAAGCTGCCACCGCGGCTGGATCGGGTGCCCAGAGTGCGGTGTTCGCAAAGTCGATCGCCTGGATCGCCGTCAAGCCAGCGCGGTCTGCCACGGCGCGGTACACGCGGAGGAGCGGGGTATCGTTGGGGTGGAAGTGGCCGACGAGGAGCACGTCCCCCGTGGCTCCGGTAGTGGAGTCGGGGCCAGAAAGGTCGTACATGAGCCGCTGCTCGCCCAAGTTGCAGGGACCGCCTGGCGCAAGCCGTGGCTCGCGTCGCGTGAGGATCCAGTAGTAGGCGGCATCGCCGTTGTTGGCGGAGCGCTGTACCGCAAAGTATGCGTGCTTGCTGTTGTTTGCCGATGCGACATAGGTGATGTCCATCTTGCTCAGCACGCTGCTCTCGCCGACGCACTCGTTGGACCGAGGGAATGCTGTCTTGTCCTTGCTCGCATGAACATCAGCTAAGCGGTGGTTTGCAAGCCGTTCGGGATCCGGGATCCCCGTCGCGCTGTCGAGGATGAGCTCATGCCAATCGAGGAAATCGCTCGGTCCCCCTGAAGGGAGAGCCACGGACGGGCTGCCGTCCGCGGGATCACTCGTGAGAAACAGGTTGGAATCGCCCGTAGCCGTGGGTGACCCCAGCTGATCCACCTGGAGTGAGTATGTGATGAACGTGTTGAGGACCGGCCCGGCAACAATGCTTCCCGTCTCGCTCCCCAAGGCCCCCGGCCCCTGCGGTTCCTCGCCGCCGCACCCAGCCATGCCGGCTCCTACCGTGAACGCCGTTGTGGAAAAACCTGTGGTCAAGTAGGTCCAAATCCTTCCTCTGCGCGACATGCCCCTACCTCCGCTTCTCTTTCAAGCCCGCCACCGATCACCGCCACCATTCGTTTTCTTAATCATTTCTACAACTTGACATCCAACATAGGGCTAGTCATTCCCTTCCAACCAAAAGCTCGTGTCCCCGACGCTTGGTTGCTGTGCAACGAAGGCGCCATGCGATTCACTTCACAGCGCGCCGCGGTGCAGGTGAATGACGCGGCCAGGCATTTCGATGCCATGCGTCGGAGACAGCACAACCCAAGGCAATTGATGGGAAACTAGCACCTCCCGCCGACGACCCGTCCGACAGATCGCTGATCCGGGCTGTGGATAATTTGAGGACTCATCGTCTTTGCCGGGGCTTACGCGTCGCCTTGACGCATGCCAAGATGGACCACCCGTGATGACCCTGTCCTACCCGAGATGGTCGGGCCAGTGACCCGGCCCGCAGCCCACATCCTCCTGTTTCTCGGATTGGTCCTGGTTTCTACGGCCGGTCCTTTCCTGGTCGTGGCCAACCTAGACGCCTACGCAGTGGTGTTTTGGCGGATGGCGCTCGGCGCCGTGGTGTACCTGGGATGGGACTTTGCCCGCGGCCGACTGCGGGTGCCGTCAGGTTACCTGCGCGGCATCACGCTGGGCGCCCTGCTCCTCGCGGCGCATTTCTGTCTCTGGGTCAAAGCCTTTGATCTGACGGACTTCTCATCGAACATGCTTCTCCTGGTGATGCAGCCGGTGATTGCCGTGTTCTTGGGCATGCGGCTGGGGGAAAAGCCAACACGGAGCACGTGGGCGTCAATTGGGCTTGCACTGCTTGGGCTTGCGATCATCACTGGTGGCGACATCAGCCTTGGCTCCAGGGCGCTCTTGGGAGATGTCCTCTGCGTGCTCGCAGACCTTGCCATCGCGCTGTTTTACGTGGTGGCGCAGGACGCGCGCCGTGACCTGCCCCTTTCCACGTTCATGGGCTTCACGCTGGCCATCGGCGCCGTCTCCGTGCTGCCCATTACCTGGGCAGCCGGAAGCCCGATGGTGGGTTATTCGGCATCTTCTTGGGCGTGGTTGGCCGCACTGGTTCTCGTGACGACCGTCGCAGGGCATGGCCTTTTCAACTTGGTGTCCCCCCACATCAGCTTCTTCACCCTAAACGTGGTCATTGTCCTCGAACCGCCCATCGGAATCCTTATCGGAGCGCTTCTTCACGGCGCTACCGTAACTTCGGTGCAAGTTGCAGGAGGGGTCTTCCTCGGCGTGGCCGTTATCGTCGGATTGCGTCCGCCGAAACCGTCTTAGTGGTAAGTACTCTCCCGGAGGTAGCACCATGACCAAGCGGACGAGCATCCACGCAGTTCTGCTTCTCGGCACCTTCATCGCGTTCACTTCGTGCACCCGCGAGAAACCAGCGGCACAAGCTTCAGACGGCACCGAGTGGCTTCACGGTACCACCGACGAGCGGTTTCGCTCGGTCGCCAAGCATCTGAGAGGCCTTGATGTCACCATGATGGAGATGGGCTACCGCTATGCGGAGCTCTACTTCGCTGGGCAGGACGGCAACTGGCAGTACGCGGGCTATCAGCTCAAGAAACTGCAGGCCGCGATGAGCAACGGCGTCGAACGCCGGCCCAAGCGGGCCCAGTCGGCGAAGGTCCTCGAAGGGCCGCTCGCAGCACTCAGGGAGGCGATCCAGAGCTCTGATTCCAAGCTATTCGGCGATCGCTTCGAGGGCCTCACGGCCGCCTGCAATTCGTGTCACCAGATGGAACAAGTCCCCTTCATGAAGGTGGTTCCCCCGACGTCACGCCCATCCCCTTTGCGGTTCACGCAGGGCTCTTCCGAAGAGCCGTGAGCACCCGCTGGAAATCCTCCGGCACCGAGGACTCGAACGTCAATTCATCTTCTGTCACGGGGTGACGGAACCCGAGCGTCGCGGCGTGAAGCATGAGACGAGACGCAGGGATGGGCTCCTTACCGGCTTTGAGGTAGTCGCGGATGTACACCTTTTCGCCGACGAGAGGATGGCCGATTTCGCTCAAGTGAATGCGGATCTGGTGTGTCTTGCCGGTCTCGAGGCGCACCTCACAGAGCGCTGCCTCGGGGAGCAGCTGTATCACGCGCACGTGGGTGATGGCCCTCTTCCCCTGGCCAGGGAAACGTGCTGAGCCGCGCAGGCCATCCCCCCGATCGTCCACGAGGAAGCTCTCGATCTTCTGGCTCGCCACGTGGCCATGCGCCACGCAAAGATAGCTGCGCTGGACGGAATGCGCGCGGAACTGCGCTGCGAGCGCCCTTTCGGCGCGCTTGGTCTTGGCGAATACGACGAGCCCCGAGGTCTCCTTGTCGATGCGGTGCACCACGTGGAGCGGGACCTTGGTGGCTGGCCGCCCCATGCGACGCCAGGCGTCCCGGATCAAGTCCATGGCCGTGCCGCCCTCCTTCTTTTCGTAGGGCACGCTCGAGACGCCCGCGGGCTTGTCGATCACGACGACGTGGGCGTCCTCGTAGGCAATTCGGACCTCGGCCGAGGGCTCACGGGGCCTTGGTGCGGCCATGCGCAACTCGACCTCTTGCCCGGTACCTAGGCGATGTCCCGCATCCAGCCGGCGCTCGCCGTCCACGAGGACCTTGCCTGTCGAGACAAGCCGCTTCACTTCGTTCCACGACGTGTCGGTGAGTCGGCTGCGGACAAAGCTGGCCAGTGCCGTGCCGTCCTCTTCGGCCGCCACTATCCAGCGCTCGACCGACAGGCTCCTCACTATTCCGTCCTCGGCCTGGAGTCGCTCATTCGTGCCCCGACGACGCGCGTGAACGCCTCGAGGAGCTCAGGAGCACACACGACCCGCACGGTGAAAGCCTGTCTTCCGAGGGGCATTTCTCTGACTAGCTCGCCTAGGTTCACGGTCCCGTGCCGCGGATGACCGACCACAAAGATCTCCTCGCCCGGACGTGCCGCGTAGCCCAGGCGCTCTGCACGATCAATTGACCAGTAATACGACGCTCGGCTTCCCATCGCCCGCCGAGCCGCCTCTTCAAGGGCCGGAGCGAGCCTGTCGGCGACGGCCGGATCTTCGCCGGCTTCAATGGTCTTGAACAGCCGCCTGCGAGAGAGCCTGGCCGCCAGGTCTGCGAGAATTGGATCGACGCCGCCACGCGCCCAGTCGTCCATGGCGCATGCCACGCGCGCGTCGTCGAGCGTTAGGTAGTCCTCCACCGAAATGCGCTCGCCGCGGGCAAGACTCGCCACGACAGCAAGCCCAGGCGGATCGTCTCCCGCCCGGCAGAGCTCGGCGAAACGACGCATGAGCGCCAAGAACATCCACTCGGCCGCCCTGACGGTCTTGTGGTAGTAGACCTGCGCGTACATGTACGAGCGTCCGAAAAGGTACTGCTCGACCGCATGCATGCCCCTGCGGAAATCAATGACGAGATCATTGGGATCGGCGCCGCCTCTCACCGGCTGCACGCCCAGGGCATGGATCACCCACTCCAGGTCGAACGTGGAGTACCCGACACCGGAGTAATGGGCATCACGCAAGAGGTAATCCATGCGATCCACGTCGAGCTGAGAGCTGACGAGCTTTCGGGCCACCTGCGGGCGGTACACCTGGCGAAAAATGTCGTCCAGCGCCGATGGAAGCGCCTCTGAAACCTCGCACAGCGCCGCGCGAAGCTCGTCGTCCTCGAGCACAATGCGTCGGCCCCAATCTTCATGGCTGTCCCCGCCGAGGGCGACTTCCCAGGCGTGCGAGAACGGACCATGGCCGAGGTCATGGAGGAGCGCGGCCGCTTTCACGTCGCGGGCCACATCTTCGGAAAGACCAAGGTGGGTCGTCACTCGTCCCGCCACGTGGAAGGCGCCCATCGCGTGACCAAACCGCGAGTGCTCGGCCCCGGGATACACCAGCCACGCAAACCCCATTTGGCGCACCTTTCGGAGGCGCTGTACAGCCCGCGTGTCCAGGATCCGGGAGAGCTTGGCGTCTTTTCCGCCGAAGCCAATCAGGCCATGCACGGGGTCCCGAAAAACGCGTGGTTTCATGCGCGGAACCTTAGCTCATCAACCCGCGCACCGCTTCTGGCGAAAGCAGCACGACTGCAAACCTGAGCATTCGTCCGAGGGAGCCCCACAAGAGGAAACGCCCGAGGCCGAGGCCGAGAGAGCCCATCAAGATGCTCACGAGAAAAAAAGGCGGCAACCCGAGGGCACCGCTGACGAACGTGATGATTCCGAGCCTCGAGGGCTTTCGGGACAGCTTTTCTTTGAGCGCCTCGAGACGTGCCCTTTGCTTGACCGAAAGACCTACGAGCCCCTTGCCGCCGAAGTACATGGCGACCTTGGCCGTCATTTGTCCCAGCGTCGACAAGAGGAGAATGGGGATTACGGCAAGCCCCGGCACGAGCATCGCCACGCCAATCAGAAACAGCTCGCAATTGACGAGGGGCACGAAACCGCTCACCAAGCAAACCAAGTAGGTGGACAGGTACAAGCCTACCTTGGCAACGAGTGTCTCAATGCTCATCGGATGGGAATGAACGCGACCTCCGGTTGGGCAAGCCCGTGGAGTCGCACGCAGCAGTAGAGCTTCAACCCAATGAGGATCACGCAGGCAGAAAGCGCCGGCCATGCCGGAGGAACGAGCAGGAGGAGCATGGTGATGAGGCCCGTATTGAACAACTTCCCCGGGAGCGACCAGTTCAGCTTCCAGATAAGACGATCCACCTTGTAGAAGTAGTTCGGCGAAAGGATCGGCCAGCGGAGGAACTGATTGGATAGGTAGTGATCCACGACCATGAATTCGAAGAGAAACAGCGCCACCACCACCGCGCGCCCAGGGTGAAGCGCGAGGTAGTTCAGGTAGAAGAACGCGACCAGGAGGCGGTCAGCCAAGATGTCGAACTGAGCCCCAAGCCGCGTCTCCTGGTGCAAGCGCCTGGCGAGAAACCCATCGAGCATGTCGAGGCTCCAGTACACGGCGAGCCCAGCAAAATTCCAGGCGGCGCTCCGCTCGAATGCCGCGATGGAAAACAAGGCCACTCCAACCACGGTTCGCACCGCGGTGACGAGATTCGCCCACGTGAACGGCTGCTCCCGCTGCCATGAAGGGTCCGACGACGGGGAAGGGCTGGGAGAAATCATGATCGGGGAAGCCTAGCACACGCAGGGGGTCCAGGGGTCGGCCTGGCAAGTCCTAATAGACGTTCACCCCGAGCCTGCGCCGCAGCTCGTCCTTGTCCGAGTTGAACCGCAGGTGCCCGTAGACTTGGTAGAAGTTGTGCTGGTCCAAAAGCCTTGGGTACAAGGCGACGCACGTGTCGACCTCACCGAAGGTGATCTTGTTCATGAGCTCGATGAGCTGAGCGGTCGTGAACCAGCGGGTCGCGGCGGCCTCACGAACAACGGCCAACTGCTGCGCCTTGAACCTTGCTCCGTCCACTGCCCCCAGGAGCGCGGCAAAGTCCTCTGCCGAAGCGACGTACCTCTGGGGATCAGCCTGCTGCGCGGGCGACACGTCAGGCGGAACGTACCCCAGTGCATTTGCCCTCTGGTCCCGCATGCCTATGGCCTGGTAAAGCCGGTGGAGGCGGTTGTGCATGCGCTGGGTACGCCGCTCGATGCGGGCGCGAATCCATGGATTTCTCTGTAGCGAGTTCTGGTGCTCGATGGCGTGCAGGTCTTCGAGGATGCCCTCGAGCTCCTCGGCGAGCGCGTCGCGATCCACTTGGATCACGTGCTCCGCGTGAGCCTTCGAAGCGAGCGCTGGGACAAGGGAGACGGCCAGAGCGGCAAGGGACATGAATGCGATTCGGTTGATCATCATGGCGTGGCTCCTTCTTGCTGCTTCGACCTGGAGCCGCGCGCGATTATTCAAGCTTGCCAAGCAACTTGGCGTTGATGCGCCCCGCCAAAGGCGCGCGCCGGGCGACCGCGCGCATGTCACTTTTCTTGAAACGAACTTTCACTCCTCGTACGTTACTTTCCCGATGCGAACGCCAACTATAAGTTCCTTTTTCCTGGTCCTTGGTCTCTCCGGTCTCGCATGCGGCAACGAGGCGCATAAGGAGGGGGTCGCCCGAGCAGAACAAGCGAGCGAACGTGTCGCCGACACGAAGTCCGCTCCACCCAAGCCGAATGCGTCTCCACGCGGCCCAGAGCGCGCGCTCTTCTCGCTCTACGACAACCGCTTGCTCGCTCACGCCCAGCGCGGAGGTGGCGTGGTGGCCGTGGCTGGGACGCCTGGATTTGCCAAGTACTTGAGGTTCGCGAAGCCAAAGATCTCGTGGAAGCTCCATGAAAACCTCGATGGGCACAAGGTCGCCGTGGCGGACATGTACGCCATGCTCGAAGTCCCACTTTCCGATGAGCAGGCGAAACAAGCCCAAGCTGCCTACGTGCGCCTGAGCTCGCCGGTGGCCCGTCGGCTGACCGTCAACGTGAACGGCAAGCTCGTGAGCACGGTCGAAGTGGCCGCAGGCTGGCAAACTGTGCAAGTACCGCTCGCGCCGGGGCTCGCAAGGACCGGGGAAAACACGGTCCAGCTCGTGTTTTCCAAGGGCCCGAACGCGGCGGTGGAATGGATTCAGGTCGGCGGAGCCACGCCAACCAACGAAGCGCCCGTCGTGCATGACGCGAGCAAAAAAGCGCTGCTCCTGCCCAAGGCTGGAGGCCTTGCGTACTACATCCAAGTCCCCGCGAGCGGCCGCCTGGTGGGAGACGTCCAGGGTGAAGGCTGCGAAGTTTCGGTGCGCGTGACATCGCAGGGTGCAACTGCCCAAGGCATCCTCAAGGGGGTTGGAGGCGCAGTCGAGCTCAGCTCGATGGGTGGCCAAATCGCACGAATGGAACTTTCTGGCGCCGGTTGCGACGTCGCCTATCTCACGAACGCGTCCCTGGCAGTGCCCGGCCCAGCCCCGCAGGTCAAGAGACCGAACAAGCCAAGGCACGTGATCCTCTGGATCATGGATTCACTGCGGGCGGATCGGGTGAAACCGTTCTTCTCAGAAGCGCGACCCGTGGTGCCAAATTTCGAAAGGCTCGCAAAGACCGCGGCGATCTTCCGCAACACGTACGTGCAAGGGAATGAGTCCCGAGCGTCCCATGCGTCGATCTGGTCGGCAGTCTACCCCGCTAACCACCAGATGATTCGTGACGGCAACACCCTCGGAGCGAAGTGGACAACCCTCGGAGAAGCGATGAAGGGGGCCGGGCTTTACACCTCTGGCGTGTCGGCGAACGGATACATCATCAAGCGATGGGGCTTTGGCGACGGCTGGGACGCCTACAGAAACCACATCCACGACGGCGGTGGCGTGCGTGGCGAGGACGTGATGAAGCTTGCCCTCGAGTCGATCCAGGCCAAGAAGGACCAGCCGTTTTTCCTCTACATGGGAACCATCGACACGCACGTGTCCTGGCGCGCCAAGGAGCCATGGTTTCGCCAGTATGACCCCGCTCCGTACAACGGCAGGTTCGTGAAAGAGGCCAGCGGCAAGGACGTCGAGGCGATGGCGACAGGCAAGCTGAAGGTCACCGACCGCGACAAGACCCGAATCATCGCCATCTACGACTCCAACGTGAGCTACCAGGACGACCTCTTGGGGAAGCTCCTCGAGCAGCTCAAGGGGTGGGGCGTTGCCGACGACACGATGGTGGTCGTCACCGCCGACCATGGCGACGAGCAGTGGGAGGACGGTCGCGTGGGGCACGGCGCTTCGCTGAGGGAGTCGCTCGTGCGGGTCCCGCTGGTCATGTACTATCCGCCGCTCTTTCCAGGAGGAATCATCGAGGAAGGAGTCGATACCATCGACATTCTCCCGACGCTCCTTGACGCGCTTGGACAGCCAATCCCCCAGGACGTCCAGGGCGAATCCCTCATTCCGCTGGCCCAGGGGGTGGGCCGAGGCTATCCGCGGCCCTCCATTGCGTCGCAGTACGAATTTGCCCATGGCATGCGCCTGGCAGGATGGAAGGTCCGCGTGGCAGGGAGCGGTGTTCCGGCGCTCTACGAGATTGACAAGGACCCGTACGAGAAGAACGACCGCGCTACCGAGAGGCCAATCGAAAGACGCATGCTGACGGATGTCCTTTCCACGTTCCTCGTGTACCAGAGGGACTGGAGGAAATCGCGCTGGGGCGTCCCTTCCAACGCAACCCCGCTTTTCGCCGCCGACTTGGAGAAGTAGCCCTTCCTTTCGAACGTCTCGGGTCTAGTCTCTTCCTGTGGATCCGAGAATCATGTTCCTTCGCCAGTGCGCCGACTACCTGCACTCGTCTCAAGGGGGAGACCGGGAACTGGCCTGCCTGGAAGGAAGCACCCACCAGGCGCTCGAGCTCTGTGCAGAAGTCCTTTCCGCACGTGGTGTTCAAGTGGTTCGGGGCTACAAGGACGCTTGCGACAAGCTCGTAGCCCAAGGGGTGGTCTCGGCGAGCCTGGCTGAACGCCTGAAGAGGGTGTTCGACGTGGCCGATCGCGCGCGGCTCGCATGGTCGACCCTAAAGCAAGGGGATCTCGACCGCGCGCGACACGAAGGTGCCGAGGCGCTCAGGGAGCTCGCCGATATTTTCGAGAGGTTGCAGGGGGAAGCGACCGACGCAAAGCCTCACCCATGAACTGCCTGGTCGACCCACCAACCGGCCTTCCGCGCGTGCCCAGTCAAGCGTCATGGCTAGCTGAGCATCCGGTTGCTCACCTTGTGCAACTCGAGTAGCCGGAACGACTGTCCCCATCTGCCACGCAACGTCCCAAACCGCCACGAAGTGAGCGATTGGCACCCTTCGTGCTCAGGGGCCGCGCCGACGAAAGATGGAGACAAGCACCATGACGACGTACCTACGAAGCAATCGATGGGTCTTTTCACTCGCAAGCATGCTGAGCGCCGCCCTGTTTGGGTGCGCGCAGGGCGACATCGCCGACGAAATCGAAGTCGACGACGAAGCCGACTGGAACGACGGCAAGTACGAGGCGTGGAACGACAAGAACAACCCGGCGTTCGTGGACTCGACGTTCAGCTACCAAATCGCCGACTTTCCCGTCGAGGGAGAGGCGAAAAGCACCCCCTGGGCTGGCGACTACTGGGCCACGGCGAACGACAGCATCAACCACCGCTGGGATGGCGAGACGAGCCTGTCTCCGGCGGAGAAGGTCGCCGCGGCGTTCAACCTTCCCAGTTTCCCAAGGGACATCACCAACGCCGTAGGCATCTATGGCAACCGGGGACGCCGGGCCTGCGACTCCGACGCCGATTGCAAGGACTTGACCGACGGATCGGTCTGCGCCAAGCCCCGCGGGGCCACCGGTTCCAAGATCGGCCGCTGCATCCCGACCTGGTGGGGCATCTGCCACGGGTGGGCGCCGGCAGCTCTTTCCGAGCCGAACCCTGTGAGACCGGTCACCAAGAACGGCGTCACGTTTTATCCGGGCGACCTGCATGCGCTGGCCTCGTTCGCCTATCAGACGAGCCTGCCCACTAAGTTCCTCAGCGAGCGCTGCAACCTGGACGAGCCCAACCTGAACTACGATCCAACCGGCCGACTCATTGAAGGGCAGTGCCGCGACATGAACGGCGGCAGCTTCCTGGTGGTCATGGCCAACATGCTCGGCCTTCGCAAGGTAGGCATTGTCGAGGACCGAACGTTCGACGACGAGGTGTGGAACCAACCGGTGCGCGGGTACTCCATCACCAACGCCGTGGGAGGCAAGATCCCGGAGATTACCAGGGACGAGGCCATCAAGAAGTTGGACCTGCACCTCTCGTTCTCAACGCCATTGTCCAAGGTTGATCTGAACAGCCGAGAGACAAAGACGGGCGTGTACACGGCCCAAGCTGCTGGCGAAGTGGTGTTCAAGCTGGCCGGTACGGGCGACGCCGACCTGTACGTGAAGCGCGGCACGTCTGTGACCGAAAACAACGCCGACTGCAGCTCGGCGGGAAACGACTCCAACGAGGAGTGCCGCCTTGCCGTAAGTGCCGGGGAGCAAGTTTCATGGCTCGTCCTCGGGTACAGCGACAGCTCCAAGGTTACCTTGGCTATCGGCGAGCAGAAGGCAGAGGCCAATTACACGTTCAACACTGCAGCCAAGCGCTTCTTCTACGTCGAGATCGACCTGCGCTGGATCTCCGAAGCAGGCCCTTCGCGCACGGCGAACAACCCAGACCTCACCACCAAGACGGACAAGTACCAGCTCATCGTCGAGACCGACCAGAATGGGAAGGTCCTCGGTGGCGAGTGGGTCGGCGCTAGCCGCCAGGCGCACCCCGATTTCATGTGGTGGCCGAATGGCGCGCCTCGGTCGCTCCAAAGTGGCCTGTCCTACAGCATGGTGAAGGACCTCATGGAGCAGGCCAAGGCTGACACCACCACCCCAGCCGAGCAGGTTGCTTTGCTGCGCAAGGACTTCACGCTCCGCCGTGATCTTCCCATCGCACAGCAGTCGGTGACCCTCGGCGTACCAGGCGGCGCCAAGGTCGAGATCACCATGAGCGGAACAGGAAACGCCGATCTCTACGTGAAGCTCGGACGCCGCCCCACTCCGACCAGCTACGACTTCAAGTCCACCGGTGCCACGTCCGACGAAAAAATCACCTTCACGGCTCCGGCTGCTGGCGGAACCTACTATGTCCGCACCCGCGGCATGGCCACCCAATCGGTAGTCACCGTGGTGGCCAAGATCACGCCCGCGAATTAGCCTCCACGCCCCCCTGCCGGCTTCGCATCCCGGGCATCCCCACGCCACGCCCTTCGTGGTACATGGAATAGATGCACGCTCGCCATGCAGTGTCATCTCTTCTCCCTTCCTTTGACGGTCGCCGCAATCTCGTCCGCGATGCTTGGGACCACCTTCACGCCTTGCCAGGAGGAAGGCGGATCTTCTCGCACTTGGTGGGCCTAGCGGCGCCCTACACGGGAAGCATGGGTGCTCAGGTGGTGGAGCTGCGTCGAGGGCATGCGACCGTGAAACTTCCAGATCGGAGGGCGGTCCGCAATCACCTCGAGTCAATCCATGCCGTCGCGCTTGCGAACCTGGCCGAGCTAACCGGCAATGTCGCCGTCGCCTATTCGCTCCCGGACGACGCCCGCTTCATCGTGGGGGGCATCTCGATTGAGTACAAGAAAAAGGCCCGGGGAACGATCGTGGGGATCAGCGATGTTGCCGTCCCAGAAGGCAGCGAGCGCAGGGAAATCGAAGTTCCGGTCTCGATGCGTGACGAGGCCGGCGTCGAGGTGGCCACCGCCACGCTGCGGACACTCATTGGGCCAAAGAAGTGGGCGTAGCCTCCCCGCCGTCTCTGGTTTCCGGGCAAATGGACCGGTAGCTGCACCTCTTGCACCACCCGCTCGGGCGTGGTCCGTATCCTTCTGAGACCAAGCGAGCAGCCTGCTCGATTTGCTCCATTGCCCGAGGGATCAGAACGCTTCGCACGTTCTCTGGGAGCATGGGCTCCGACCACTCGACAGCCGCGTCTACCACGAAGTGGACGCCGAGCCAGAACTTCTTCACTTGAGCGAGATGCGCCGCCGCGAGCGTCGCATATCCCTGGAGTTGATCCGCGTACTCGGCGAGCGCACGCCGAGCCCCGGTCTTGTGGTCGACCACGGCAAGAGCGCCATTGTCGTAGACAAAGCCCACGTCCCAAACCCCGCGAAAAAACGCGTCCCGGCTGTTGAAGCCGGTGGGCATGAAGGACGCGTCCACGGCCAGGCGATGCTCCACGAGCTCCCTTTGCACCCTCCTGCGGGCCCGGAACCCCTCGATCCGCTCCGCGAACTTGCTGACCGCAACGGAGAGCTCGTCGAAGCGGGCCTGCTCCTCGTCATGAACGAGATCCTTCCGTCCACGCTTGAGGGCTTCGCCGAGGCCCATGCCGCCCAACGCCGCCTCCAGGGCGGCATGGATGGCCTTCCCCAGCCGGGCGTCGGCGGCCACCTCGGGCTCAGGAATCTTGTCGACGTACTTGTAGCGGAACTCCATGGGACAGCGGAGCGCGCACTTCACCTTCGAAAGCGACCACGGCGCGTTCCTCAAGGCGGCGATCGAAGGCACGCCCTAGAATAGCATCCAGCCGAAAACTTGCCTCCTCGGCCCGACCGCGGCATGCACGGAGCATGGAAACAAGCATCCTCCATGACGCCTGTGAAGTGTGTGGCGCCCGAGTTCCGGAGCTGCGCCGCAACCGCTGCTGGGGCTGTTACACCCGCTGGGCAGAAAATCGCCCCGTGGGAATCGGCGCCTCGTGCACCTTCTGTGGTGAACGGCGGCGAACCCAGTTGAAGCTGGTGGAGCTCCTGAGGACATGGGTGGCCAGTTGCCATAACTGCGCGGCGCGGGCCACGCAGCTCGTTCCCATGCCGCAGTCAGTCGACGAAATCAGGGATCGATTGACCCGCGAGCGGCGGCGAAGTGATCGACGTGCAGGCAAGCTGGACACTCGCGTGTTCCAAAGGGATCGACGTGGCTTGGAGAGAAGGGACGTAGGGCACGCCCACGAGGACGACCTCATGCTCGCCGAGGATGACGGGATCCTCATCGTAGAAGGGAACGTCGAGGAGCGCGGGGATGAGACAAGAATCCTGGACCCGGTGCCAGCGGCGGCCGGCGGGGAACGCCGCTAGGTAATTCCGATCAGCTCGCCCCCCCCTCTTATCCACACTTGCCTCTTCCCACCCCCTGGACTAGCGTCCCTTCCTGTAAACAACAGGGAAGACAACCGTGCCCGCGGTCGAAACGCTTCTCACAAGACTTGCCCAGGATCCCCAGTACCCGACGCAAGGCGCCACGCTCTTCGTCGACCTCCAACGCAAGGAGACCAGGCGTGCGTACACGCCGAGGCATGTCGTCGAGACCTTTCTGGAAGGTCGCGGCGGCAACATGTTCTACCTGTACAACCTCCTTAGCCCCACCGAGCCAGAGGGCCCTCTTTCGCCGCGCACCCCGCTCATCTTTGGCGCTGGCGTCCTCACGGGCATCGTCCCATCGGCTGCACGCGGGAACGCCACGAGCTGGTCGCCAGAGACGCACTTCCTCATGGATTCGAACTGCGGGGATTACTTCCCGTCGTTCTTGAAGCTCTCGGGCTATGACCGACTCGTCATTCTCGGACGCGCCGACGATTGGACCTACCTTTATATTGAAGGGGAAAAGGTCGAGTTTCGGGACGCTCGGCACTGGGCAGGACTCGACCAACTCGAGCTACGCGAGCGGGTGGAGCTCGAGCTTGGCGGCAAGTGGACGAGAGACCTCGCCATGGCCGCAATTTCCTCGGCTGGCGAGCGCGGTGTCCTTTGCGCCGGGATCATGGGCGGACCCAAGGCGATCTTTGCGCGCGGGGGCACCGGAGCCAAGATGGGGGCGCACCGGCTCAAGGCGATCGTCGTGCGCGGATTCGACCCCAAGCTGGGGTTCGGAGCGCGACCTGCCGAGGTCAAGCCCTACAACCGCGAGGTAGCCAGGCAAGTCCTCGACACGAGCGTGGTCAAGCACGGCCTCAAGCTTCGCGGATCGCCGTTCCTCTACCGCCCGTCGCGGATCTTGGGCGCCATCGGTGCGCTCAACAACCAGAACAACACCTGGACCGAAGCGCTCGACGCCGAGAACATCGACCCCTACCGGCCGGAAATGACCGGCTGCTTCCGGTGCCCGGTGAACTGCCGCCCCATGAACGACCTCACTCTCCAGGGAAGGGGCCAGGGCGACAAGTACGACAAGGGCGATGGTCCCGAGTATGTCACCGTCGGCAAGTTTGGGCCGATGATTGGAATCAGTGACCTCGGGCAGCTCATCCGCCTCAACAACATCGCGAACGACCTCGGCCTGGACACCGCTTCGCTCGGATCGTCCATCTCCTGGGCCATGGAGCTCTATCAGCGCGGGATCATCGACAAGGAGACCACCGGCGGGCTCGATCTCACCTGGGGCA
>JACQUZ010000003.1 GCA_016210055.1 Deltaproteobacteria bacterium
CCATGATCCCGTGCGCCTGGAGCCCGTTCGCGGCGTGGAGGTCTTCCGGTTGGGGGGCGCGGAGTTGGGCGGCACCTCAGGAAAGTGGTAAGTCCTCGCCCATCCACGCGGCGTAGCGTGCCCGCTGGTCCTCGCTGGGCGCTTCAGCTGGGGCGATCTCGAAGCGATCCCGGGGACGCTCGCCCAGGACCACGTTGATCTCGAAGAGCTCGTCCCGACGGAACAGGGTGAGCCGCACTGAGTCCCCTGGCCGACGCGATAGGATCCGCTTTGCCAGGGTACGATCGTCCACGCGGAAGCCATCCACGGCGACGATTTGGTCCCCGGCGTAGAGGCCGTGGCGCTCGGCTGGGCTCTCGCTTAGAGTGGAGGCGACCACGACCCGTCCATCGCCCTGCGTGTTCACCCCAAGCCAAGCAGGCGGGACGTCGTCCGTTTCCTCCCCCCCCTCTCTCTCGTAGCTCGCCTTCAAGGCAAGGCCGACCTTGGCCAGGGCGCCCTCGAGGTCGGGATCCTCGCGCCCTCGCACGAAGCGATCGAAGAAGTCCCCGAGATCGAGCCCCGTCGCCTCTTCGAATTCCCGCTGCACGTCCGCGTCCTTAAACCCTTGTGGCGCTTCCCCGTAGCGCCTCCACAGGTGACGAAGGACATCGTCGAGGGAGCGCTCTCCCTCGGTCCGGAGGCGGATGTCCAGGTCCAGGCAGGTCGCGACGAGACCGCCCTTGAGGTAGTACGAGACGGTCGAATTCACGCTGTTCTCGTCGGGGCGGTAGAGCTTGATCCACGCATCGAGCGAGGACTCCTCGAGGCTCTGCTTCTTTCGGCCAGGGATGGCGAGGAGCTTCGACCATTCCTCACAAAGCTTCTCGAAGAACCGCTTGGCCGGAAGGACGCCTGCCCGGCGAAGGGTGAGGCGGTCGTAGGTGCTCGTTACCCCCTCCATGACCCAAAGAGAGCGCGTGTAGGCCTCACGGTCGTACGCAAAAGGGCCGAGGACGGAAGGTCGGATTCGCTTCACGTTCCAGAGGTGGAAGTACTCGTGCGAGATCAGCTCGAGGAGCTCCTCGTATTGCTTGCGCGAGGCAAAAGCGAACGGGCTCGCGAGGAGCGCGGTCGACCGCTTGTGCTCGAGCCCTCCATAGGCGCCGGGCGAAAGGAGGAGGAGGAAGGTGTAATGCTCGTAGGGAACACCGCCGAAGACGCGCGCGTGCGCCTCCATGATCGACTGGGTGTCCGCGACGAGCTGCGCCAGGAGCTCGTCGGGACCGCGGGCGTCGCGGACGACCCCCTTTCCCATGTCGAAGCGGCCCCAGAGCGCGAGGCGCGCGGTTCGCCCTGCGGCTGAAAACTCGAGGGCGGGACTTGGACCCACGTGAATGGGCGAATCAATGAGCTCGTCGAGGTTCGCCGCAAGGTACGTCCCATCCACCAGGTCAAGCGAGGTGGCCACGTGGAATCCGGGCGGCGCCTCGATTTCGACCAGCGCAGGCTCCTCCTTCCTCTTTTCCACCCAAAGGAAGGTCGGCGCCCCGTTCAGGAACGCATGCGTCCCGTCGACATGATTGGTGCGGACCGTGAGCTCGTGGCCGAACACGCGATACCGAACGACCAGATCTCGCCCATGGGTCATGCGCGCCCGCCAGGTGGCCTTGTCCACCTTGACGACGTCGATGGATCGCCCGTCCTCGTCGGAAGCGACCAAGTCTTGCACGTGACGGCTGTACTCTCGGATCATGTACGAGCCTGGAGTCCAGGCAGCCATCTTGAGATCGACCTCGGGACCGTCTGCAGCCGCGTCGATGAACCGAGCTTCCACTGACACGAGGTGCGCATGCAGGTTAGGAAACGAGAGGCGGTAGTGAATGCGTGCCATTGCCAGGGGGGAATAGCATGGGTTGCGTGCGGGGTGCTAGGATCAGCGGGTGTTGATGACCCGCCTCGCCCCACACCGCCGCTTGGAGTGGATTTGAGGTTCCTGCCTGGCACGCTTGCCCTTCTTCTTGCGCTGTTGATCGCCTGGCCCATTGACGTAGCCCAAGCGAAGCCGCGCAAGAAGAGGCGTCGCCCGCCGAGCTCGCCACCGCCTACGCTAGTCGTGCCGGAGGAGCCCGCTTTACCCCCAGCCCCCGAAGCTTCGGCGGAAGCCGAGCCCCAAGACGCAGACATCGTCGAGACGATAGACATGGGCGACACGGGCGACACGGGCGACACGGGCACGAGCCCCACGCCAGCACCTCCCCCGAGCACGCCCCCTTGGGAACGCTTCCAGTTTCGTGGCTGGGCCAAGGTCGGGCTCTCCCTGGGCGGGTCCAAGCTGGGGATCGATTCCCCGACCGACCCACTGGCGGTGCGGCGTGAGTGGTGGACCAATCAGGAGCAGCTCTTCCTGCGGCTCAGAGTCGAGCGCGAGCGGATGTTCGAGGCCGTGGTCGCGGGGACGATGACCCATGGCGTGTACATCGCCGAGAGCCGTCCGCAAGAAGTGGAAGAACGGCGCAGCTCTTTCAGCGCCACCTTGCTCGAAGCCCACGCGGGGTGGTTCTGGCAAAAGCTCGACTTGCGCGTCGGCTTGCAGCGAATCGCTTGGGGCAAGGGGGACGCCTTTGCGCCCAACGACATCCTCAATCCCTGGGATCAACGCGATCCGGTCTTCTTGGAGACCGAGACGTCGAGGCTGCCCGTCTTCGCGATTCGCGCCGACATCGCGCTGGGTCGCGCAAGCCTAGAGGGCCTCGTGCTCCCGTTTTTCCGGCCCAACCGGTTCGACGTGTACGGTTCGAACTGGGCGCTTATCCAAGACGACGCTCCCATCCTCTTTCGCAGCCTCTTCGGCCTCGTCGATCGCGTCGTCGATAGGAGCCTTCGTGACGAGCTCATGCCCGTCGTCATGCAGGTCGAGAGGCCCCGGGATGATTTCTCCGACACATCAGCGGCGGCCCGGCTCAGGTGGCGCGCCGGGGACTTCGATTTCTCGCATTATCTCCATTACGGGTTCGACGACAGGCCGCTCTATTCCATCGATCCCCAAGCCGCCGCCGCGCTATCCACCGTCGATTTCTCGGCGCTCAAGGCCGCCGACTTGGCGCCGCTTCTCTTGCTTATCGATCAGGGAAAAAAACCGATCTCAGGTCGCTACTTGCGCAGGATTCACGTGGGTGCGGACGCGGAAACCACGTTCGGTTCCCTTGTCCTCCGTTTCGACGGCGCCTTCACGTCGAGGCACGTCTTCGCGCGGCGCCAGGACTTCACCGGAGAGACCCACGGTGCCCTCCAAGCCGTCCTAGCCGTCGAGCACCAGCCCGGCGACATGGGGAAGCTGTTTCTCGTCGAGGCATCCTACCTCCGGCTCTTGGACCACGAAGACAGCAAGCACTTGCTCGGGTTCCGAAGGGACAACCTGGCGCTGGCAGCGCTTTGGCAGTGGACGTTCCTTAGGGAACGACTGGAGCTCGAGGCCCGCGGCACGGTGTCGGTACGCCCGTTCGCCTTCGTCGCCCGCCCCGAGATTGGCTGGAAATGGAAAGAAACGGCTGTTTCAGTCCGCTTGGGCGCGCTCCTTCTCGGCGGCGAGGAAGGAACGACGCCCCACTACTTCCGCAAGAACCGGAGCGTGTACGTGCACGCGAGGTACGCGTTTTAGGCTCTTAGGCGATACCGCTCCGACGCATGACCTCTCGAAGGGTGCCATCAATGGACTCCGACGCCGAAGCATTGATGACGTGGGTCTGGACCTCGGGTCGCTCCCGGATGAGGTACCCGGCGAGCTCCTGATAGCACCGCCTAAGCTGCTCCAAGAACACGGGGTTCTCGTGCACCTCCCCCTGCACGTCCCCACGGGCCGCGAGCCTGGAAATGGCCATTTCGGGCGTCACGTCCAGGACGAGCACCACATCGGGCAGCGAGGCCCGATACCGCCTTTCGAGTTCGGGGATCACCTTGCCTGGCGGCTCCTTAAGGAGGTCGGCCACCCGCGGCGCGATGTCCCAAAAGGGGATACGCTCACCCGTCCGTTCACTCTCGGCTTCGTGCCAGCGGATGATGTCCTCGAGCGCCTGCTTGCCGAGGCGCGCAAGGAGCGGAGCCTCGTATTCCTTCTGGCTCACGCCCTTCTGCACCATTCGGGTGTAGAACGCTCCATAGGCGAGCGTGTCCACGACCGCATGGTGCTCGCTCAAGATGAACCGTGGTTGATAGGAATCCACGAGGAAGCGCTGCACGGCCCCGTAAAGGGTCATTTGCAGGTACATGGCCGTGGCCTTGATCTCGAAGCTCGAAAGCTCGTCTCCGGCGCGGGACAATGCGTCGAGCTGCCGCGACAGGGCGTGGAACGGCACATTGGGCGTCTCATGGTACTTCGGGCAGGTCATGGTCGCGACTCTCCCTTGCCCACTGGGAGACAGCTCGATGAAGCGGCGAATGACCGAGGTCTTTCCGCTTCCGTCGATACCGACCACAGCTACGACACGCGTGC
This sequence comes from Deltaproteobacteria bacterium, assembly GCA_016210055.1. Classification (GTDB taxonomy): domain Bacteria; phylum Myxococcota_A; class Polyangia; order Haliangiales; family SHYZ01; genus JACQUZ01. Next base: position 4,472 of record JACQUZ010000003.1, read on the forward strand.
CCCTTCCCATCATCGTCTCATGACTCCTATTCGCAGGCGCGGAGCACCCTGGGGAGAACCACCAGGTCCGCAGCAATCGCCTGCGTTACTTCACCATCGAGCTCGAAATCGAGCCGAGTGGCCATCTTGAGCTCCACGCGCCTCGCGCGATGGGCCTGCGTGCGCTTGCGCCCGGTGAACTTCCCGCGATAGAGCGCCGCCATGGTGCCAACCGTGGCCAGCTTGCCCATGGGCTCCCAGATGTTCACGTCAAACATCCCGTCGTCCGCCGTAACCGGCGTGTCGTAGCGCATTCCCCCGGCGAAGTGCACCTTCTTGAGGATCCCCAGGCTCGTCGCCTCGAGCTCCTTGGCCGGCTGGTCGTCCATCTTCACGGTCACCGCAATGGGCTTGAAGCGTCGCAGGTTGACCCATGCGGTGTACAGGATGGCCAGCTCGACGTTGAATCTCTTCAATCGCAGGAGCGTGGGATCGCCCGAGTTGAAGAAGGCGTTCCCCGCGGCGACGAGTCCCATGCTCCCGTTCAGGATGAAGTACCGCGTCCTCACGGTCCCGTCTCGGTCGGTAACGATAGCCTTTCCGACATCCACGAGCGGCGCGTTGTCCCCGCTCAGGCGCACCGGGATCTTTCCGATGGTGCGCTGTGGCGAAAACGGCTTGTGGAAGTCGTTGCTGCTCCCCAGGCCAATGGCGCCGAGCGCCACGTCGGCGCGTGGCCGGTCAGTCGTCGGGTCCATCAGCGCATTGAGCACCCCGTTCACCGTCCCATCACCGCCCGCGGCGATGAGCTCGCGATGTCCGGCGCGGATGGCGTCGTCGACCGCCCGCTGCGCATCCTCGGCGCTCTCAGTCGGCCTCACCTCAAAGGGGATCCCTCGGCCCCGGAGCTCCTCCTCCACCCGTTGCCAACGAGCCGACCCCTGCCCCCCATTGGCACTGCCATTTACGATAACCAACATCGGGATTAGACCTCGCTGTCAATGCGCTTGACGATGAGCTCCGTGAGGGACTCTGGCGATTCGTTGCCATTGAGCTCTATCCAGCCACGCTCCCGGGCTAGCTCGTCCAAAACGGCGGTGGAGCGCCTCTGAAAGGCGACGAACGCCTCCTCTGACTTGTTGCTGGAAAACCCCGTCTCGTAGCCAGAAAGGCTCGCCTTTCGGCGGAACGCCTCCTCTGGCGTAACGCGCAGGTAGAACGTAATGGCGGGCTCCGGGAAGATCTCGGCCAAGCGGAGGAGGAGCGACGTGTCGCCGCCGTGGGCGACCTCCGTGGCGAAGTACTTGTACCAATAGGCATTCACGAGCAACGCGGAAGGATTCCTGCCCCGCGCCATCTCGAGCGCCTGATAGAAGCAATGATAGAGAAAGAGGGCACGCGGCGTGGAGCCGAGGATCTGCAGGTACAGGTCTACCTCGCGCGGGCTCCGGAAGGGCACCCGCCCCTTGGACGCGGGATCGATCAAGAGATCCCAGACCGTCACCGGTATTACCTTTTGCTTGCCTTGCTTCTCCAAGCCCTTGGCAATGCGTCCAATCTGCGTGGTCTTCCCCGCTCCGTCGGGACCTGTCACACAGATGAGCTTTGGCTCTGCTCCCATGGTTCCTCCTTTGACCGTCGAATGAACTCGCGAAAATCCTCGAACGAACCGCGGCCGCCCTGCCTTGGGTCTAAGGCCGCTTGACTCATGAGCTCTTCCTGCCCGGCTCGCTCCACGAGGAACGTCATGATTCCCACGTCGTGGGCAGGGAGATCCTTGCGCGGATCGTTGCCGATCATCACGCACTCGCGCGGGGTCACCTGCAAGCGGGCGAGGAGATCCGAGTAATACGCCGCGTGAGGCTTGCAGCGGGTCATGATCTCGCTGTGCGTCACGTAATCAAACGGAAAGTCCCCTAGCCCACCCCATTTCAGCCGCATTTCCACCCCGACGAGCGGCCACACCGGGTTTGTCGCCAGGACCACGCGATAGCCGAGCTTGCGCGCCAGGTCGAGCGTCTCGCGGGCACCGGGAACAGGGGTGAAAAGATACGAGAGCCGCGCGAAGTCCTTGGCGAGGCACTCACGCACGATGCCGTCGAGCTCGCTCGCGGTCCGGGCGGAATATTGGCTCAATGCGCTGAGAAACACGCTGTAATTGGTCTCTTCGGTCCCATGGTCCTGCATCTTCTCCGCCGCGCCCCAGAACGCCTTGCGGAAATGCCATGGCCGAATGGCCTTCGAAAACCGCCACGCCGCCCGCAGAATGAGCCTGAGCTCCAAGCGCGCCCGGTCCATGTCCACGAGCGTGCCGTCGAGGTCGAAGAGTAGCGTGGTGACCCACGGGGCCTTAGAAGGAAACCGTCCCTTGATGCCCATCTACCGTTACCTCTTGGCCAGTCGTAAGCCTGCGCGTGACGTCCGCGATCCCGATCACGGCGGGCAGGTGATACTCGCGCGCCGAAACCAGGCCGTGCGACAGGATGCTGCCGGTGGAGGTCACCAGCGCCGACGCCACCGCATAAACGGGGGTCCATGCCGGATTGGGGCTCACCGTCACGAGTACCTCTCCAGCCCTAAACTCCGACACCTGATCCGGGGATTCAATGACCCGCACAATGCCCGTTGCGATCCCGGGGCTCGCACCGACACCCTTTAAGACGTTCCCTAATCCTTGAGGCAGCTCGGGCTCTGGGAGCGGCGCCTGGTCAACGTAACGGTGTGGCGGTCGCGCGGCCTCGCTGCGCAGGAAGCTCCCCCGGCGGGCCTCGACCAGGTACCGCCGCGAGAACGGCGGACCGTGGAGGAGCGCCTCTTCGATTTCGCGTAGCTCCAAGAAGTACACGTCCTCGGGCTTTTCGATGATGCGCAGGTCTAGAAGGCGCTTGCCGAATTCGGCGTAGAGCCGCCGCATGGGCTTGTACAGCCGAGAAGCGTAGAAATGATGCTCCTCGTCGATTCGCATGAACTCATGGAGCGTGTCCAAGAGCTCCTCAAAGAACGGGAGACTCCACGAGGAGCCGCGGAGGGAAGTAAGGACCTCAGCCCGCGCCTTGCGATACCGCTCGAGGCGCTCCTCGATGACTTGGCGAAAACTCCGCCGGCGTGGCGCGAGCGAGTAACTTCGGAGCATGCGGAGCACGTGCCTCGGTTCCTCGCCCCACGTGGGCTCACGAAGGTCCCAGTTCGTCGTGGTGTGTCCGTTCCGCGTAACGAACCGCTCGAACGCCTCCCTCTGCTCGCCTTGCATGGAGGAGAGCACCCGATCGTAGTCCTCCCCAAGGAGGAGCTTGGTAAGCCCCGGGTCTCTTGCGAAGCAGTCGGAGAGCTCTTCGAGCTCCGCGTTCATCCGAAGAGTGATGTTGTTGGCGAGGCCACTCGTCAAGTCGGCGAGGAACGCGGGGTCGTTTCTGCCGCGTACTTTCTGCCCAATCTTTTCTACCGCCCACGATGACGCCATTTTGACCACGTAGATGGCGAGGTCCGGCTCCATGTAGCGCTGCGCCACCTCTTCCATGTCCAGCCGATGACGGAAGAGGTCCTTCGTGGCCAAGGCCCGGGGGTCTACCTCATTAAAGCGATCGATCTCTTCGATTAACCCCTCGAGGTGCGCGTCCCAATCGCGCCGAATCTCGCGGGCGTGGGGGAAGATGATCCCGCGAATCGCCCGGGAAAGGAGCAGCCAGGCGACGCCAAGTGGCTTGCTTACCAGCGCGACTGGAAGGTGACGGAAGAACCCCAGAAGCTCGCGCAGGTACGTTCCGAGAAATCGCAGGTGCACCAAGGGATTGGGGCGCAGGGATCCGGGAATCGAGAAGAACTTCTCGTTGCTGTAGACGTAATGGCGGATCGTCCGGGCGATGTCCTCGGGACGGCGGGCAATGAGCCCGAATCGCTGGGCCAAGGTCTTCATGTTGACCTTGAGGACTCCTTGAAGCGCTGACCAGCCCAGGGGAGAAATCGGCTTTGGGAAGCGCTCCTCGGCGAGCTCGCGGGTCCACAAGATGGGCGCTCGCCCGGTCACTTCCACGGTCGTCACGGGACGGGCTTGCAAAAAAAACAGCTTCCCCTTCTTCTCACACCACTCCACATCTTGAGGGTGGCCGAGCTCCTTCTCGATTCGCAGCGACAGGCGGCGAAGCTTCTTGAAAAGAGGGTTGGCCGGGGCCTTCCCCTTGCGGGGAAGCGAGATGGAATGGCCCGATACATCCCCATGCATGAGGGAAGCCCCCTCACCGCTCGTCATCGACACCAGGACGAGCTCGGGATGGGCGCCAGAGGGCTCCCTCGTGAACAGGACTCCCGATCGATCGGCTGCGATCATCTCCTGGACGACCAACGCGATGTGCACATCGCTCGGGTCCAGATTGCACCGCAGCGCGTGGGTGATCGCCTGGTGGGAGAAGGCGTGGGACCAACACGTGCGGACTGCGTCCATGAGGCGCTCCCGCACGACATGGAGCTCGGAGTGAAACACCCCAGCAAACGCGGTCCTCTTGGAGTCCTCGGCGGTGGCCGACGAGCGCACGGCAAGCGGGGGTACGAGATGGGTGGTGCCGGCCAGGAGCTCGGTCTCGATGTCGGGCGGGACGGGTGCTTCCATGGCGGCCAGGCGCAGCTCCTCGCAGCGCTGGGCCAGCTCTTCTTCGTTCGAGGTGGTGCGAAACGCTTCGAAGAGCTCGAGACGCCTGGCGTGAAGCCCCGTGGCTTTGAGAAATCGGTCGAACGCGGTCGTCAGGAGCACGACGCCGCGGGGCACATCGAGCCCCATGCGGAGGAGCTTGACCAGCCCGGCGGCCTTGCCACCTGCGAGTGGCAACTCAGTCGCCGAAACAGCTTCCAGGGGAACGACGTGCTTCACTCGAGGCCTTCCTTGAGATTCTCCAGGTCCTTCACGGTCACCCCGAGCTTGCGGGCGAACGCTTCGTAGTCCTGCACCTGCCTACCTTTTCCGAGCGGTGCACGAACAGTGTCCCGCACCACCTCGTAGGCACTCTTGGCCATGATCGCCGCAAAGATCTTGCCGCCCACGTCGCGGGCAAAGACCTTGTAGATGCGCCACGGGGTCATGAGCCGTGCCTTGAAGAGCTCCACGCCCTCGGCGCTGTCCAGGGCGTTCATCTTGAGCACGTCTTCCTTGGGCGGCAAGAGCATGTTCCCCCACATGCGCCCAAAGGCCTGCCATTTTTCCTTGGGTTTCTTCGTGGTGTTGAGATCTCCGTAGGCCTTCTCAATCCGCGACATGTGGACAGAGCGGCTCCTAACGAGGCGTCCCAGCCGTTCCGTTTTTCGGGCCGTCTCCTCGCGGAAATAAGCCGACGTCCGTGGCTCCACGGCCGCCACGGCCTTCTTCACGTCGGGATCGGGGCTCAGCCGGTCGGACAAGGACAGGGCGTGGTAGACGAGGTTCTCTGTCCCTGCCTTGGCTACCTCAGAAAGGAACAAGGGCCAGTCCAGCTCCTTTCGGCAACGCCGCACGAGGTTATAGATATCGGCGAGCTCGCGAACCCCCGTCTTGTAGTACGGCAAGTGGACGCACAGGTGATGCAGGTTGTCCTCGGGCGCCATGCTCTTGGCTGGATGCCCATAGAAGTCGATGTCGCGCACCCGCGACCAAATCGCGGAGTAGTCGAGCTTGTATGGGGCGAGCGGCGTGATGAGCCCCCAATGGGTGCCAATCATGCACTTTAAGTCTCGGCTAAAAAAGGGCGGCGCGTGGTGGGAGAACTTCTCCTGCTTGCGAGGAGATCCGCCGACGAGCTCGGCGGCGCTGAAGAAGCCCATGCGCCCATAGATGTCGTAGATCGCATCCAGGTCTTCCCTGCGGACCAGGATGTCCACGTCGTTCATTTTCTTGTAATGCGGGTTCTTGTAGATCGTCTCGGCGAACAGGATCCCTTTCAGGATGACCACGGGGATCCCTTTCGCCGAAAACTCCGCAAAGAGCTCGCGCGCTACCTTGAGCCTTGCCTCATTGGCGACCTTGATCTTCTCGCTCGCCTCCTCGAACCGAGACGCCACGTCCCGGGGAACCTTGTCCAAGAGGCCTAGCTTCTTGAGGTTGAAGGTGACGAGGGGCGCCGTGGCGTTCACCCGGGACAGGTCCCAGAGCTCGCCCCACGAGGTGACGGCCGACGCGAGGCTTCGGCATTCGTCGATTTCCGCCTTCTCGTGATCCGAATAGCTGAGGAGAACGAGCAACCTCTCGAGCGATTCAAGTTTCGACTGCATGGCTTGACCTTACTGCCGAGCGGGGAGCATCCCGAACTCGCGCCCCACGCGCTCGAGCTTATCAAGAGCGAAATCCAGGTCCTTGCGGGTGAACGTGGCCATCACGGAGAGCCGGAGGCGCTGGCGGGCCTTGGGTACAGCCGGATACTCGACCCCGTTGACGAATACCCCCTCCTCGTGAAGGCGGCTCACTACCCGTCTGATGTTGATGGACGGGGGGACGAAGACCGGAATGATGGCAGTCTCGCAGTTGATCTCGTATCCGATGCTTCGGAGGCCGGCGACCAGGTAAGCCACGTTCTCGTGGAGCTGCTTCACTCGCTCGGGGTGGGCCTGCAAGAACTCGAGCCCGGCGAGGACGCTGGCGACCACGGGCGGCGGCAAGCTCGCCGAAAACATGTAGGAGCGAGAGAAGAACCGCAGGTAATCGACGAGCTCGCGCGAGCCAGCGATGAAGCCGCCCGTGACGGCGAAGATCTTGCTGAACGTCCCCATGACGATGTCGACCTGCCCTTCCATCTGGAAGTGCTCCGCCGTGCCACTCCCCTTGGCGCCGAGGACCCCAGTGCCGTGGGCGTCGTCGATGCACAGGAGGGCGTCGTATTTCGAGCAGAGGCGCCGGATTTCCGGGAGGGGCGCCACGTCGCCGTCCATGGAGTAGACGCCTTCGACGCACACGATGACGTTGGTGTACGCGTGCTTCCAGCGCGCCTGCATGAGGCGTCGTCGGAGGTGGTTCAGGTCGTTGTGGGCGAAATGGGCAGACTCGAACCGCCCCATCTTGATGCCGTCGGAGAGGCTGGCATGGCTCTGGGCGTCATAGATGAGGATGTCTTTCGGCGACAAGAGGCCCGTCGTCCACCCGACGTTGGCCGCATACCCCGAAGAAAAGATGAGCGCCGCTTCGCAATGCTTGAACTCGGCCAGGCGCTCCTCGAGGGTCCGATGCAGGGACGTGGTTCCATTCAAGAGCGGCGGCCCCCCGCATCCGATTCCGAACTTGCGGATGGCCTCGATCGTCTTTTCGACCACGTAGGGCTCATTGGCCAAGCCCAGGTAGTTGTTCGAGCCAAACATGAGGACCTCGCGCGCTTCGCCGGTCGCGGGGTCCTTGATGGGCATGCGGTGAGCGGCAGCTCCGGCGGCTTCGCGCAAGATGAAGCCGTCCTTGAGCATCATTCGAAAGTAGGGGGAGAAAAGCGACGTTTTCGCTTGGAAGGTGTCCCACCCCATGCTGAAGAAGTCGGCGAGGGAGAAGTTCTCTAGGTTTTCCTGCTCTTCTCCTTCGTGCTCCGTTTCGAATATTTCGCCACGCTTGGACATGTGCATCCTTCTCCTAGGGCCGCGTTACCTCAACATGGAGGAAATCGCAAGATCATAGCGCATGAGCCCGCCCGTGGGGTGGGCTAGCTATTGGATGCCGGGGGATTGGTTAAAGCCCCCTCGGCGCCATCGCCGATGGATTCGTCAGCGCCGTGAGCACGTGATCCCTAAAGGCGCCACCGATGTACAAGTAATCCCTGGCAAACCCTTCCACGACGAACCCAAGGCGCCTGAGCACGCGGCCGCTGCGCTCGTTGGTGGGCAGGTATCCAGCGGAAATCCGATGGAAGCCCAGATCACCAAATACGTAGGGGATCGCCCCGCGCAGGGCTTCGGTCATTAGCCCCTGCCCTTGCAAGTTACGGTCGAGGCTATATCCGACGGAGCATGCCTGTAACGCTCCCCGCACGAAGCTCGTGAAATTGACGGTGCCCAAGACCGGGCTTTCCGGCTGCCCTCGCCAGAAGAGCATGAGCCGCAGGGAAAGATCGGCTTCGAACTCACGGAGACCTCGTTCCAGGCGCTCGCGCCACCACGACTCCGTGTAATACCCCGACGGCCGTGGGGGCTCCCAGGGCTCGAGGTGGGCTCGGTTTTGCGCAAAGAAAGCCACCGCCCGGGGCGCCATGGACGGGCTCGGAAGCACCAGCGCGAGCCGCTTCGTCTCGATGTTCACGCGAGGCTGCATGGGCTAAACGACGATCTCGGCCCACACGCCAAAGTGGTCGGACGGGTACACGCCGTCTTCGCCCGGCGCGTCGAGCACCACGCGCGCGTCCTTTACACGACCACGCCGGTCTGGTTTCTCCGTGCCGACCAGCAGGTAGTCGATGCGTCGGTCCCGGTCCAGCCAGGGCGCCCAGTCGGTGTTGGGGTTTCGCTTGGCCCATGTAAAGCCATGGTCCTCGGGGCACGCGCGGGCAAATGCGTCTTGGAAATGGGTGCGCCGACAGGCAAGGGTATGCCGGCCGGTGAGGAACCGGATCTCGTCGGAGTCCGGGGTCGCGTTTAGGTCGCCCCCCAGGATGTGGACGTAATCCCCCTGAATCGAACGAATGGCGTCGTCAATCGCCACCACCTGCCTCTCCCGCGCGAGACCGTCGGAGAGACGCCATGTCAGGTGGGTCACGTGCAGGTACACCGCGGGGGAGAAATGGTCGATCTTCGCCGTGAGGAGAATGCGCCTGTCCGTCTTGCGTACCTCGGGGAGCTCGCGATGGCTCACCTGCGACAGGGGATAGACAGAGAGGATCGCCAGCCCCTCCTCACCGGCGGGCGCATTGGGGCCAAAAACGCCTGCATCTCCCGCTATCGCGCACGCGTACGCCACGTGGTAGCGCTTGGCGAGCATGCCGGCCAGCGTCTCGGCAGTGAGAGGCAGGCCTTCGCCCATCCTTACTTCCTGGAGCAGCACGACGTCGGGCGCGAGCGCGCAAAGCCCTCGCGCGGTTGCCTTGAGGCGCCCCGCGAGGGGCTCGTGATCTCCCCACATGTTCAAGGTGACAACTCGGAGCGTGGCCACGTCATTCTCCTCGGTAGATGCAGCGCGAGTCGCAAGTCTCGGACACCGTGATCGCACTAAGGAGGGGGAGTGAAGGCTTGAGCTCTCGCCACAGCCAGCGCGACAAGATCTCCGATGTGGGATTTTCGAGGCCTTGGATCTCGTTTAGGTAGAAGTGATCGAGGCGCTGCACCACGGGGGCGACCACCCTATCGACATCTCCGAAGTCCATGAGAAAGCCGGTCGCGTCATCCACCTCGCCAGCGAGGGTCACCTCGAACCTGAAGCTGTGCCCGTGCAGCCTCTTGCACTTGTGCCCGTCGGGCAAGCGAGGCAGCCGGTGTGCCGCTTCGAAGCGGTAGTCGCGACAAAGTTCCACTCTCATGGCCGTGTCGTACCAAGACGAAGGTCCAAGGTCAAAGGAGTCCACGAGGTGTATATAAGGAGAGGAGCATCTTGAACCAGGAGCAGCCAAGACCCCTTTTCGCGTCGTACCTCTCGCTGGATGGGCGCATCTGGGTGCTCGCGGTCGCACGCATGATAAACACGATGGGGTTCTCCCTGGTCATGCCGTTCATGACCATGTACCTCGTGGAGAGCCGCCACCTCGCGGGAAAAGTGTACGGCGCCATGTACCTTGCCATGGGGATCGTGGCGGCCATGAGCCAGGCGGTATCCGGCGAGCTGGCGGATCGATTTGGACGAAGACGCGTGATGGTGTCCGCGCTCTGCCTGCGCGCCCTGAACATGGCGGCCCTGGGCATGGCAGTCCTTCACGTGGCGCCGGTGCATGTGCTGGGCATTCTCTTGGTCATCAACGGCTTCCTGCGGGCGCAATTCGAGCCCGCGGCGAGCGCACAGGTGACTGACCTCTCTCCCGCAGGGTCGCGGGTGGCTGCGTTTGGCCTGCAACGGATCGGTATCAACGTGGGCTGGGCGATTGGACCCGCGCTCGGTGGAGCCCTGGCCCATTACTCCTACGGGGGGATGTTCCTCGTCGCGGCAGTCGTCACGTTCCTCGCCGCCGCGGCGGTCTTTCGCGTGAAGGACGTGACGAGCGCTTCTAGGCCCGGGACGGAGCCCATCACGAAAGGCGCGTGGAGGCGCGCGCTGGCAGAGAATCCCGCCTTTTTCCTCTACCTGACGCTGGTGCTTCTCGGCTCGATCATGACCGTCCAGCTCTATTCCACCATGTCGGTCTACGCGCGAACGGAGCTCCAGCTTTCGCGGGCTGAGATTGGCTCCCTCTATTTCGTCAATGGAGTGCTCGTCGTGTGCTTTCAGGCGCCGGCGGTGGCGCTTATCCAGCGTTTTGGCGCGCGCATGTCCCTCCTCATGGGTCCGGCCCTCTACACGATGGCGTATGTCGGCATGGGGTTCGCGGAGTCCTTTCGCGCCATGGCGCTCTCCATCGCCATCCTCACCGCCGGCGAAGTCGTGTTCTCCCCGGCCCTCTCAGACATGGCGGCCCACCTCGGCGACCCGCAAAAAATGGGGCGCGCGTTCGGCTTGTTCGGCCTCATGCAACAGCTCGGGCTTTCTCTCGGCCCGTACGTGGGGGGCGTCGTGTATGACCGCTACCGGCATGAGCATGTCCTCATGTGGAGCGTCATCGCCGCAGGGATGTCGATCGTGGGACTTGGCTACGCGGCCTTTGTCCGGCGGTTCCGCGCCGTGGTGTCGCAGGCTAGGATCTAACGCCGAGGGCTCATGCGTGCATGAAAATGCCCGCTCACTGGCAACACGCGTCCAATCCGTTCCCGCACCCTTGGTTCACGCAGGTGAGCCCGTCGTTGCACCTCGTCCAATCGGGCTTGGACATGTCGAGGGCAAAGCACGCTTCCCCCTTGCCCCCGGCGGGGACGCAGCACAAAAAGCGCATGCCCTCAACGAGCTGGCAAGCCTCCGAGGAGGCGCACGCCAGGTTGGGGCCGCAGCTGTCCAAAAGCGAGGTTCTGCCTTCCGGCGAAGCCCAGGATGAGACAAAACACGCGTCGCCTTCGGAACCAGGAGGCAGCTCGCACAGCCCTAGCTCGAAGCCCCAACTTGCGGGGTCGCCGGTGGCCGAATTGGCATTCCACGCCACGCATGGCCGACCGTCGCACCCCGTCTTCGAGCTTGGATCGCAGATGGCGCGACAGGCGATGTACGGGAATTCACCGCCTTCGCCGCAAGCGAGCCCACTCCCGCACGGGTCAAAGCTGGCCCCGCTGCCAATGCACGACGAGCCGAGCGGGAGCACTCCCCGGAACGCTGGCGGCAGGCAGGCCCAGGATCCTGAAGCAAGCGTGACGGGCCCTGCAGCGAGGCGGCGCACGCACGCAAGGTCCCCCTCGCAAGCCCCCTGCTTCCTCGGGTCGCACGGTGGGCCGCAAATCCCGGTAGTCGAGCCGTCACGACTCGTAAGACCGCTCATGACACAAAGCTCTCCGGCGGGACACTCCTCCTGCGTCGTGCAGGCGCGAAAACAAGAATCCGTCATTCGACCGGAAGCCTTGTCTGCAGGCTTGCACTGGTCTCGGCAAAAAGTGGCGGGGCACTCGTCGCAGGCGTCCCCCTTGTCATCGGCATCCTTGTCGAGCTGGTCCGGATCGCTCGCGAGCGGGCACTTGTCGCCCAGGTTCCGGATGCCGTCGCGGTCCTGGTCCAACACGCGATCCATGTCGGGTGCATTCTCTGTCGAGCCAATCTGGGCCAATCGCTCTCCCAGCTTGCGCTCTATATTTCCCACATCCATGGCCTGGAGCGCCGAGGTGACATCGGTCTTGAGCTGGGTCGGCAAGGTGCCGCCGGCAAACGCGAGCGCGGTGCTGTTGATGAGCTCCTGCAGTGTCGCGTCCACTTGGTCCGGCCCCCCTGCGCGCAGGACCGCCACTTGGGCGAGCACGGAGCTGACGCACAAGAGATATGCGTTGTCGTCAGTGTCGCCCCCTGCCATGTTCATCTCGGTGGCACGCGAGGTGGGCGCGAATCCCGGGGACGTGATGTTCATCTCGCCCATGAGCTCGGTCTCTGCTTGCTTGACCGCAGCGTCGAAAGCTGTCCCGCCTTGCACGAGCGCCTGGATGCGCGGGCCGGTCAGGTGGGTGAGGAGATTCACGTACGCCTTCTGGTTCCCAGGGCCGCTCGGCACGTAGAACGCGCGCAAGGTCAACGACGAGCCGGAGAGCGCGCCTTTGACCTCGTTGTAGTAAAAGCCGACCCCCTCGAGGGCAACCGGCCCAGAAGCAGGCACGCTCGCCTTGAACTCGCCTCGGTCATTAATCGTAGAGGTGTTGAAGACCTGGCCGGTCGGGTTCAGATGCTCGTCCAAAACCGAGACATGCACGGAGGAGCCGACGACGAACGGCCCCTTCTGAACCGCGCCCTCGATGGTGGCTTGACCTCCGCTTGGCTTGTCCTTGTCGCCACCACCGCATCCGCTGGCGATGAGCATGCTGGTCGCGAGCCCCAGCGTCGCTTCTACGAAAACCACCCGACTCCACGACATGTGTTCTTCCTTTCGCCCCCGTGCATGCGCACGAAGGACACATTCAACCGCTATTTCGGCGGCGCAACGCGGAGCTTGAGGATTGGGAAGTACACTGCGCGGTCACTTGTCGTTCTCTCTGCGCTTGTCTTTGCCCCTGCGCTTGGCTAGGGTGTGCGCCCTACACGGCATGGAAAACATGAACTTCACACGATTCTCGACAATTTCCGCTTCTCTGGTCGCCATCCTCTTTGCCAGCGCTTGCAGCAAGAGCGACGACGATGCGCTGCTCGACGCACGCGTTATCGCCGATTCAGCGATCATCGACGCCGCACCTGACGGCCCAAAGGACGCAGGCAGCACGGCCGACGCGCAAGCTCCCACGGAGTACGACGCTTCGGACGTCGACGACGCTTCGGAAGTCGACGCCGCTTCAATCGTAGACGCCGCTCCCGCGACCGGCGAAAGCTGTACGAGCGCCATTCCATTGGCGAGCGGGACAGCTGTCTATGGTTTTTCCGCCACCCGTCTTGATCATCTCAGCGCCGATCTCCTCCACGGCGCCGGGTGCATTTCGGCCCACGTGCTCACCGGTCCTGACATCGTGTTCGCGTACAAGGCGACTTCCACGGGGACTCTGACCATCACCGTCAGCGCCAAGAGCGATTACGCGGGTGGCAAGTTCCGCGTGGCCGCCGTGCTCACGGATGATCCGTGCGCCAGTCCCGTGCTCGATCAGGCCGGGGGCTGTGCCTCCGCATATTCCGATGCACCCAAGGTGACCGTCACTGTCTCCGCCGTGGCCGGCACCACGTATTACCTGCACGTGGCCAAGACGGACTCCAGTCCGAACACGTTTGCAAGCGGCGAAGTGGAGATCACGGTGGCCGAGGGCTAGCGGGCAATCCTACTCGGTCGACGAGCTTGTTCCGGTAATCGTGGCACGTGGCCCCTTCCCCCAAAAGGCCACGGAGAACCCATCTTGGATGCGCGGATCGCAGGGGCAATCGCTGCCCGGTATGAGGGTTCCGTCGCCGTCCACGCATCCCTCTACCTTTGAAGTGCCGACGAGTCGCTCGATGCCGTCGTTGTCCAAGTCAATGTCAGGCGCGATCTCGATCCCCTTTGCAATGACATCGAGGTACGTAGCGCCTCCCAAGCCACCCGCAAAGTGGGCGCGAGAAAGGCTGCAGAGGGGCCAGACACCGCCCCCCCAACCTTCCATCTGCGTAAAGTCGTCGTGGAACTCCACGGCGGCGTAGAAGTTGTGGAACTCCACCGTCCCAATTCCCGAAAACACCAGCTCCCACCGTGGGGCAAAGGCTTCGAGTCGCCGGTTCTTCAAGACCGCGTCTCCGAAAGCGCCGTGGGGCTCGCAGGTCACGTCGAACTGCTCCCTCGGTACCAGAAACCGTCCTTGCCCCGCAAGGTTGTTGCTTGGATCTTCTGGATCATCGGCGTCGAGCCCGCGGTACACGGTCATTCGCATGTGGGGATCGTCGGCGGTCGGCGGATCCGACCAGGCGTCGAAGTCATAGAGATAGAGCGCCTGGCCAGAGTGGATTCGTTCCGCGAGCTTGGGGTTGGCCGCAGCCCCGAGTAGGCCGAGCGCGTTGTCTGGCACACCATCCCCATTCAGGTCAAATCCCTCGCCGACCTGCATGATTTGCAACGTATCGAGCACGAACGTGCGGCCAAAGTGGTACTCGCAGGGCGCCTCGCCGCCCGCATCGACGTCGCCATCGCCATCACCATCACCGTCACCGTCTCCACCCGGCGCGTCACCGGTTCCAAGGGGGGGCGGTGCAGGCTGCTCGACGACGCAGGCGATGAGCGCGCACGCAAGGCAAGGCCCTATCAAGGGGTGAAAAGGCGTGGTTCCCTTGGCATGGAAGGAATGACGCATGGTGCTTGACGAGCGGCGCTTTGACAGTCCGTTCCAATGCCTCAGATCGCACGGAATCAATTCCCCTTGAGCTGTGCCCCGCAGCTTTTTCGTGTGCCACATGGACGGGCGGGTGGGAGATCGCAGCCGCCACGGGCCCGTCTCTGGCTGGCGGGCCCGGCCACGCGGCTAGCCACCGCTCGATTGTGTCCACGTGCTCCGACACGACAAGGTGCAACGGTTGCGGCTGCAACAGAACCTGCCGTCGCAACAGGGTGCATCTCTCGAAAGGACGATCGCCCGCGGGCCGTAACGTTCGCCCGTCTTTTTCTAAGTTCCCGACACGTGCCGGGTTTTGCCGAGCGCCGCCCGCCCTCTAGGAAATGGCACGTCGCTTGATTAGCGCCTGCCCAGCACATGAGTCGCCTTGCTCGCACGCTAGTGGTTTCCGTCGCCATTCATGGAGTGGCCTTCGCAGGACTCGCGTCCGTAAGACCGTCGTCGTCGAGCGCTGAAGCACCAATCAGGATTGAGCTCATTGAAGCGCCGCCCGCAAAGAAGCCAAGAATGGCTTCATTGCCGGTAGAGCCAGCGAAGCTCGCCTACGCACCCCCGCCCAAGAAGGTTCGCCCTCGGGCTCAATCGCGACCGAAACCCATGTCACCGGTGGCGCGACCGGAACCAATTGCGACCACTGCACCGGCAAGCCCACCTCCACCACCAGCGAGCGTCGAGCCAGCGGCCACCGTGCCCGCGCCCGATCCCGCGCTTCCTGTACCCGAGGCGACAAGTGCCCACGGAACGCTTGCCTTGCCATCGGCGGACGAGGAAAGCTCAAGCCGGGAGCCAGGCAAGTTAGGCTCCGGCGCGCCAGGGCCCTTTGTTCCGTCACGGCCATTGGCCGCGTCGCAGCGGCCCCCGGGATACCCTGAGTCCGCGCGGCGCTGGGGTCGTGAGGGGACCGCTCGCGTGAAGGTGCGCGTCATGGAAGACGGCACCGTGGGGCATGCGTTCCTGCTCGCCTCGGCGGGACATCCAGACCTAGACCAAGCCGCATTGGATGCGGTGAGCCATTGGCGATTTACGCCTGCGCGCAGGGGCGACATGCCCGTCGCGAGCTGGGTCGTAGTGCCAATTGAATTCCGACTCAGATGAAAAGGAGTGGAGCAATGAAACGCAACGCAATGAAGGTACTTCAATCTGCCAAGACCACTGGGCGCGCGACCATGAGCGGCTTGCTTGCCCTGTCCACGGCACTCCTGCCGTCGTGTGACATGGGCCTTGAAGGTGACGGATTCGCCACGCAAGAAATCCGCAACTGCGATCCGGGCGATTGCGATCCCATCGGTCCTCGCCCACCGCGCCCGACCCCCCAGCCGGCCGACAAGAACGTGGTGCTTTCCAACCTGAATGGGACGGTGAGCATGACGGAGTGGTCGGATGCGGTGAACAAGTCCTTTGGTGTCGCGGCGAAAGATCCGCTAGGCCAGTTCGTGGGTACGTACCCCGCATGGAGATATGGAAAGAGGAACTGGAATCCATTGGATTCATACAAGCGAACCCTCTGCGCAACCCTCAACGACCACAAGACCTATGACGGGCAGGGAGAAGAAATGGACTGGAACCATTTCATGCTCCCCACGTGGGCCTATAAGAACCTGATTTCGGACGCAGAGCGAATCGTCAACCAAACCGTCGGCTTGTTGCCAGCCGTCAATGAGTGGCACAAGTGCAAGGTCAACACCACCGGCGTCCCGTTCAGCGAGACGTGCATGGAAACCGAGGTCTCGCCGCCCGGCACCTTCTGGAAGAACGAGTGGTTCCCAGTGCCCGACAGCGATTTCTGGGGTGACAACACCGGTGATCCCAAGTCGCCTTTGGAAGGCAAGGTGGTGTGCACGCACGGACCGTGGGTCCGAGAAGCTTGGCACGACAATCGTCCCGAAATTCATCCTTCCAACCTCATTTGGTGGAACGGCAATCAGGGCGCGCGGGGCGGTATCTTCGACCGGCCATTCCTGGGGGATGATTACCATAGGGAACCTCACCTCATGCTCATGCTCATGCCGGACACTTCCGAGCGGTTCCACGACAAGGGTCGGTACGACATCAGCGGTACCCCACCCTCCAACTGGAGGCCCTGGTCTCAGGGACCGATCGCTGGGGAGTTCCGAGTCGCGTTCAAAGTCCCACTCGATTCCACCCAAGTCCCGACCTTTTACGTGCACCAGCTTTCCGCCCGCAGCGTTGTCGCGAACTTCAGCGATGCAGACGACGGAAAGACCCACGGGCTGGAATACCAGGGTAAGGTGCTGATTCGAGTCATTGAGAATCAAGCCAGCGATGAATCCGTTGGAGTTGGCTTCCAGGTCGCCGGCACCTCGACCACCGCCTATGGCACGCGGTACCTCCACGGTTTCGTCGTCATCAATGCCGCGGTCAACCTCGACGGCTACCACGTAATCAAGGTCTCCAAGAACGCGACTGCCTCCGCGTCGACCACCTCGTTCGCCGTCCGCGCGACCGCCACCCCCGGCACCCTCCGGGCCGTCGGAAAAGGCCAGCTCGTCGGCGACATGAACCTCGAAGTCGTCGGTGGCCCCTCGGCGCTCGCCGCCACCCCGTACGTGACCGAGACCAAGCTCGCGCTGCCCAAGGGGATGCGCCGCCTCACCTTGCAGCCCGTTCTGCCAGGCGCCGCCAAGGAGGCCATTGGTAGCGTCCCCGGCGTGGTCATGCAGAAAGGCGCCAAGCTGGAGCTCTCCCTCATGTCCGGCGAGAAGCTCGGCGTCCCTCTCCCCGAGCTCGGCCTCGCAGCACGGGTCCGCGTCGCCCGGGGGCAAGAGACCTTCGACAGCACCGCGCGCGCCCTGCTCATGGAGAACAAGGGGCTCGGCCTGGCCAAGAAGCTCGACGTCGTCGCCACCCGCAAGGTCACGGTCCACGCCGTCCCGCTGTACGGGTTCCTCCGCAACGAGCGGGACATGGAGCACGGTTCGCCGCACCTCAAGCAGCTCAACGGAATCGTCGAGCGTGGGGACACCAAGTCGCTCCGCGCCCTCTTCGGCACCGACAAGCCGTTCTCGGTCAAGTGGTCGTTCGAAGGCCTAAACGCCCTCACCGGCGCCCGCGTCCCGGTCGTCGTCGCCGCCTCGGCGCCCCGGGCCATTCGCGTCGATTACGTGCCTAGCGCCACTTCTGGCGAGAGCCTCCAGGTCACCTTCCCAGAGCAGCCGGGAGCCATCTACGAGCTCGTGGCCACCGCGACCGTGACCGACAACAAGGGGAACACGGGCTCCGCCGTGCATCGCGTCGCCAGCCACGTCGTCACCGTGGACACCACGCTCCCGGCGGCCCAGACGCTCCTCCCCGTCGCGGCCGAGATCAGCGGCGTGAACCCGGACACCTTGCTCGCCGCTGCGAAGCTCAATGACCTCTCGACGGACGAGATCGAGGACGACTACCTCCGCCGCGCGCGCATGGCCCGCATCTTCGCCGAGCAAGTCGCAGACGGCGGTCGCGTGGACGTGCGCGACTTCCAGGGCCTCGTC
This sequence comes from Deltaproteobacteria bacterium, assembly GCA_016210055.1. Taxonomy (GTDB): domain Bacteria; phylum Myxococcota_A; class Polyangia; order Haliangiales; family SHYZ01; genus JACQUZ01. The sequence continues at coordinate 22,411 of JACQUZ010000003.1, forward strand.
GGCCTGGTCAAGCAGTTCGCCGGCAAGTAGTTCCTCCCCGTTCACCCCTTAAACAACGTCACATCGATAGGTACTCAAACCGCGCGGGTAGCGCGCGGCAGGGGGGAGGCTC
>JACQUZ010000032.1 GCA_016210055.1 Deltaproteobacteria bacterium
AAGTGTGCCCTCCCGCACCCTCCAACCTTGGGGAGGGATTGACACGCACCTACACCCCGATCTTTAATCCTGGCCCCTAAACAGGCGCCTGGGGTATGGGCGTCCTGAAAGTCTGGAGGTAGATGATGAAACGATGTTCTTTGCTTGCTCCGCTTGTTCTTGGACTTTGTGTAGTTGCACCAGGTAGTGCGATCGCCCGACCGGCCAACAAGGAAAGGCCCAAGTGCGTTCCGACCCCCTACACGACCTGCGTCTCGGCTCCGCCTTCCCCGTCTGACAGGGAGAGTTTCACGCCGGGTCAATGGAACCGACCCAATGCGTCACGACCTGAAGGTGGTAACTCTGATCCGCGGGGCGCTGGGGCGGGGGGAGGTGGCGCGAGCGGCTCGAAATGTCAGGATTGCGAGAAGGAGCAGCGATCGTGCGAGGACATGGAGGACTTCCTGACGAACAACTGCTACGACTACGTTAGAGAGAACGCATGGGAGAAGTGCACGAAGAGCAGAAGGCGCTTCGACGGGCTCGAGCTGACAGCTAGTCAGGTGCCCATAAGGCACCAACGGTGTATCCAACCGGGGCGGAAATGCATCTGGATCTATGACCTGGAAACCAGGCAAAAGACGCAATCTTGTTGGCAATCGTATGACAAGGAGGACTGCCAGGCCTGGTCCGAGCCCACCTACACCGATCCGACCCATTGTCTTGAGAGCTGGACTGCGGGCTTGGATGCGGTGACGCGCTCAAGCAGCTCGTCCTCGTCGACTACGAATAACGGCTCCATGACGGTAAACAGCGGCTCCGTCGAGATAAAGATACCAGGTGACACTGGGAAATGGGTGTCTCCAAGCGCGAGCACGACCCACTCGCAAGGCACTGCCACTACCGACGGCCAAACCGTGACAGTCACAACGAAGGGCGGCAAGGGAATGAACTGGATTTGCTCCGACATGAGCACCAATCTTTCGCTGACATGCCTCAGCGAGTTCAACTCCTGTGCGATTTCTCGCCAGAAGAAAAAGGAAGCGGGGAAATGCCACTGAGGGGGTAGAGCATGCGCACCAAGATATTGACAGGATTCGTTCTCATCACGCTTCTGGCGTGCGTGTTATGGGTCGTACAGCGGCATGGGGACGTGAATGCCAAGACCCATGATTCAAGCCTCCCTGAGGCTATCGCTATGCCCGGCGTTGGTGGGAACAAGCCCTTGCACGAAAGCGGGGTTGGGCAGGGAACGCCGGATCGCCCTGAGCTTCAGCAAGCGGAGGTTCTCCGTTTCAAGCTTTCCGGGGAAAAACGTCGTGATGGAGAAGGCGACGCGCAGTACAAGCTTCGGCAACTCTATGTGGAACAATTTCGAGACTTCTTCGAGCAGGCTCGATTGACCCCTGAGCAAGAGCAACAGATCCTGCGCATCGTGGCCGACGGAGAAGCAAACCATCAGCGTGCCTGGGAGGCTTCACGCAAGCAAGTGGACGAGGTTCTTGGCGACTACTATTCGGCAAAGGTGCAGCCCAAGGAAGGCGCACTGGAGTACCTCAAAGAGCGAAAGCTGCCAATTACCCAGGAAGCCAAGAAGGCAATCGAGGAAGAGGTCGCGGTAGAGACGCGAAAGATCCTCACGCCAGAACAGTTCAAGATTTTCGAAGGCAAGATACTAATCCCTCTTCGCTCAATGTCCCGGGTCAAGGTCATTGAAGTCGATACCGAGGGCGACGGTCCTTCGCAGGCTTCTCCTTGAGAAGAGCTGTGCTCACAAGCAGGGCAAGGTGAATCCCATGTTGCGCAAGTGGATATCTGGAACGGTGGTGTTGGCGTGCATCGCAGCCGCCGCTCTTTGGGTAAGTGTCGGGCAACGCACCTCAAGAGCGAGCGACGGAGGCACGTCCAGCTCCGGATCGATGAGCAACGTGGACATCCAAGCGCCGCAAGTCGGAACAAAGGGGGGCGAGCAAAAACGTCCGGCATCGATCTGGAAGCGAATGTTTGGTGATAAGACAATCACCCTTGCGTCAAAGGAGCGTCGTGAGGACGAATCCCAGCAGGATCACAGATACCGTGTTCTTTGGATCTCGAAGTTTGAAGCATTTCTCGCCGAAGCGAAGCTCTCGCCCGACCAGAGACAGAAGTTTTTCAGTATTCTTCGTGATGCTCAAGAACATCTAAAAGCCGCCAAGGCTGATGGCATCAGGCAAGTGATCGAGACTTACGATCCTTCTAAAGGAAGAGCCGAAGGCCCAAATTCGTTAATTCAGGCTATGGATACACTCGAGGTGGAACTCGCCGAGGAGCTTCGCTCCGTTCTGGACGATACGCAGCACCGCCTCATGGAGATCCATCTTAGCGGGCTAGTGCCAACACTCCTCCTCGCAGACATTTTCGCCACCGACTAATCCATCATCCACCTATCCCGGCAAGTCGCGCACAGCCTTGGAGGGGTGACCAGCCGAATCTCTACCAGGACAGCTGACCAGAGCCGCTCCCCGTCCGCGTCGCAATGATCCGGTGCGGCGCTTGTCAACGACCAAACCCCGGCGCCATGACCTCGAAGAGCCGCACCGGGTTGCGGCTCCCCGCCTCGGCCATCGAGGCCTCGGCCTGGCCAACCAGGGCCTTGCCCTCCACGCCACCCAAAAGCTCACCTAGGCGATAGCGCGCTGCCGCAGCGCACGGGAGGAGCGAGCCGGTTTCTGCCAGGGCGATCGTCTCGCGCAATCGCCCAATGGCCCGCTCTGTCTTGCCCTCTAGCGTGAGCACGGCCGCTTGAAGAAGCGCTGCCCACGTGCTCGCGTGATTGACCCCCTCGCGCAAGAGCTCCTTGGCCGCACTCCTAGCAGTGGCGAGCATCCTGCTCGCCTGGCCGTCGTCATTCCGCGCCGCCGCCTCAGCGAGCGCCAGGCGCCCGCGAAGCCACGCTGACTCCGTGCGCACGAGCTGAACCCGGAGCAGGAGCGCTGGCCCCAGAGCGGCGAAGCTAGGGCCAAGACGGGCCATGGCTCCAGCGGTCTCGCCCGCGTACAGCGCGAGCTCGCCGTGCGCGCGCAGCCCGTACCAGTGCTGCATGTGATAGCCGCGCTCCGGCGGCGTCCAGGACTTCCGCTCCAGGTCCCGGCGCGCCTCCGCGACCTTGTCCTCCACGAGCCAGGTGGCGTTATAGGCCCGCGTAAGGCTGGTCTCAAAGTAGCGGTCGCCTCGCCGTGCCGCGTCTCGGGCATACTCATCAAACCGCCGCTTGAGCTCCCGGAACCCGCCTAGGTGCCGAAGCGCACCCAAAAGGATGAGTCGCACGGTGCCGAGCTCCCACGCGTTTCCCGTGGTGCGGTCCCGAAACCTGATCTCCGCCTCGACCAGCTTCTCGGCAGCCGACGGGAACTCACCGGCGAGGAAGTCCACGATACCCTCGCTCGCCGCGTCCCACGCGGAGAGGTAAGGGTCGCCCTGCGCCCCGGATATCTCTCGCGCGGCCCTGGCAAGCTTCCTCGCCCGACTTGCCCCCCTCGACCCTTGTGAGCCCACGTACACCGACTCCTGGTAGAGCGAGCGAGCCACGCGACGCCGCTCCCCGGATCGAAGAGCCAGAAGCAGGCCGCGCGCCTGGAAATCGGCACCCCTGATCGTATCGATCATGGCCAGCCCGGAGGCCACCCCTCGATATACGTCCATGCGCAAGAGCTCTCGCGGCGAGACTTCCCACTCGTCTCTCGCCGTGAAGCCGAGCCCACGAACGCGCAGCCACGCCCGGCGAAGGAGCAACGAACCGAGCGCCATGCGTGGGCTTCCGGGGAGCGCTCCGCCCACGTCGGAGAGCACCGCGTCGAGCGCGCGCATGCCCTGATCTATATAGCCGCTCGCCAGAAGCTGCTCGGCGGCCCGGCGATGACATTCCACGCGGACAACCGACGGCGCAGCCCTGGCGGCGTCGAGGAACGCGTCTGCCGCGGCTGGCCCACGGCCCGCATCCACCAGCGCGTCGGCCAAGAGGAGGAGCAGCCGCCGCTGCGATTCCGCCGAGTGTCGCCCCAACCTGAGGGCGCTGCGATAGAGACTCGCCGCCTGATCAAATGCGAGCTTCTCGCTCGACTTCGCGGCCGCCCGCTCGGCCTGTGACGCGGCGCGCTCGGTTTCTCCGGCGGACTCGAGATGGCGCACGAGCACCCAAGGATCGTGCTCGGCCGCGCCATCCGCGTCGAGAGCATCCGCGAGGCGAGCGTGGAGCTCCTTGCGCACCTCGTCGGAAAGACGGGCCACCACGGCCTCACGCACCCGATCGTGGTACGGCTCGTGGACTTCCACGCTCGTCGTGCGGGTGCTGCGCACGAGGTTGGCGGCGGAAAGCAGCCCCAGCCAGCGAGACACGCGCAGCGCCTGTGTGCCCAGCGCTCTAGCCGCGGTTCGAGCCCGAATGGGAACCCCGGCCACGGCGATCAGCTGGAGGAGCTGCCGGGCAGGAGCCTTGAGCCTCTGGATGCGATCCCAGAGCGCGTCGTCGAGCTTGGCAAGGCCCGAGCGTCGCTCCAAGCCTGACACGTGACGGGCGAGCTCCTGAATGAACATCGGGTGACCACCTGCCTCATCGGCGATGGCCGACGCGTCCTCGAGGAAGCCTGGCCGCACTTCCGGCGACAGGAGCTCCCAGGCGAGGGCTCGGGCGTCTTCCAGGGGAAGACCCCCAAGCTTCAGCTGCCGGACCTCTCCAATTTCGCCAGCGACCGCCGAAACGGACGCCGGTGGCTCGGCCGTTCCACTCGAACGCACGGACGCCACCACGAGAACTGGAGGGGCCAAAGGTGGATGCAAGAGCTCCGTGAGGAGCCCCAGGCTGTCGACGTCTGCCCATTGGAAGTCGTCGATGAACAGCACCACGGGTTGCTTGTCCGCCATGCGGGAGAGAAGCTCGCGCAGCGCGTGAAACGCGCGCGATCGAAGCTCCGCCAGGCTGGACGGCTGCTCGTGCCCGGCCTGGGCCATTTTGACTACCTCGGGCACGCGCCGCAACACCGGGAACACCCGGGCGAGCACGGCGACATCGCGCGGCAGGAGATGCGCGGCTTCCACGGGATCGAGGTGCCGAAGACTCGCGGCCAAGCGCTCGATGATCCCGGCCCAAGCCTGGAAGGGGACCGACTCGCGCTCGTAGCAACGAGAGGACAGCACGACGACGCGCTGCACGGATCGTAGGCCATGGATGAACTCGCGCACCAACGCCGTCTTGCCTAGCCCGGATTCCCCATGAACAAGAACCGTCACGGAATTGCGACGGCTCGCGGCGAGCGCGTCGCCTAGGAACCCGAGCTCTTCCCGACGTCCCACGAACAGGGTCCTCTGCGTGACGGGTGGGGCGCTCGGCGTGCCGCGCTCCTTCTCGCCAAGCCGCTCGAGGACCGAGTCGCCACTCGGACGATCGGCTGGGTCATAGCGCAGCAGGGCGACACAGAGGGCGTCCAGGTCTGCCGGCGCGCTCGGCACGAAGGCGCGCGGGGGTGGCGGCTCGTACCGGTGCTTGTTCATCATGATCTCGAGCGGCGCGCCCGCAAACGGCAGTCGCCCAGTGAGCGCCTGGTACAGCATCGCCCCGACGCTGTACCAATCGGCCGCAGGTCCCACCGGCTTCGACGCGGCCTGCTCCGGCGCCATGTACTCGACGGTTCCCACCACCCGCGACGTGCTGGCAGCGCTTTCCACCACGTCGGCCACGAGGCCGAAGTCGAGGAGCACCGCGCGCCCCTCGCCGGTCACGAGCACGTTCGAAGGCTTGATGTCCCGATGAACCTTGTGGGTGGCATGGAGGGCGTGGACCCCGCGGGCGACCTGCCGAAGCGCGTGGCGCAGCCTCGACTCGTCGAACCCTTGGGGCCCACTCCCCCGCTGCCTCACGTGCGCGAGGAAGTCCTCCCCCTCGAGGAGCTCCATCGTCAGGAACCAGTGACCGTTTTCGCAGAGGAGCTCGCGCAAGCGCACCAGGTTTGGGTGCTCGAGATCCCGGAGCAAGTCGAACTCGTTCTTGAGGCGGGCGAGCCCGTGCTCGCTCATGCCGCGCAAGGTCTTGATGGCCACCCTCGCGCCGTGCTGCGCTCGATCGCTGGCCTCATAGACCACCCCCATCCCCCCCTCACCGAGGCGACGCAGCAGCTGGAACCTGCCACTGGCTTCGAATGAGAGCTCGGCCTGGGTCAACCGCGCGCCTCTGCGAAGCCCGGTGCGATCACTTCGATCATGCGCTCAGGGCTGCGGATTTCCTCACTTGCCATCAGCGTATCTGCCTGCTCAATCAAGGACCGCCCTTCCGCACCACCCACCGCGGTCCCGAGCCGACGCCGAGCGACAGCGGCACACAGATCCATGAAGCTGGCCTCCGCCAATGCGATGGCCTGTTTCAGGCAAGCCACGAGGCGATCCTTGTTGCCGGACTGGGCAGCGATTCCAGCCTGAAGGAGCCAGGCCCACGCGTCGGCATAGCCGACATGCTCCTTGGCAAGCATGCGCGCTGCGCGTTCTGCCTCGAGCAGGGCAGCGCCCCTGACGTCCCCGGCGGTCGCTTTCTCCGCCTTGGCTAGGGCAAGGCGTCCACGCAGCCAAATCGACTCCGCGCGGATGATCTGCACCCTGAGGAGCATGGAGCGGCCGAGAGCGAGGAACCCATCGTGCCGCTGCTCCAGGGTGCGGTGGGCCTCCCCCTCGTAGAGGTCGAGCTCGGCGTGCGCCCTGAGCTCGTACCAGTGCTGCATGTGATAGCCCTGCTCCGGTGGTGCCCACGTCTTGACGCCGAGGTCGCGCCTCGCGTCGGATGGCGCATCCTGGGCGAGCCACACCACGTTGTGGCAACGGGTGATCGTGGTCTCGGTGTACCGATCGCCACGCCGGCCGGCATCACGCACGTACTCGTCGAAGTCACGGCGGAGCTCCTTGAGCCGGCCCAAGTGGCGGAGCGAGTGCAAGAGGAACAGGCGCACTGAGCCGAGCTCCCACGCCGTTCCCTTCTGCTCGCGAAACATGTTCTCGCCGGCACGGAGCTCGTCCAGCGCGGCGTGGAAGTCGCCCGCGACATAGTGCACCACGCCGCGGCACGAGGTGTCCCAGCCGAGGAGATAAGGATCACGGGTCGCCATGGTGACCGGCCGCGCGGCGTCGAGGAGCTTCCACCCACGCTTGACGCCCCTTGGGCCCTGCGACGCGCCCAAGATCGCCTGGTGGTACAAGGCACGCGCCACGCGCCGACGCTCGCCTGCCCGGAGCGCCAAGAGCAGTCCCCGGGTCTGAAACGCCGTGCCCAAGATCGGGTCAACGTGCGAGAACCCAGTGGCCACGCTCAGAAAGATGTCGATCTGCGTGAGGGTGCGCGCGGAGATATCGCTCGGGTCTCGCTCCCGCCAGCCTATCCCCCTCACGCGCAACTTCGCCCGCTGCCAGATCAGGGACATGAGGGACCGGAGCGGCGTCCCCGGCGGCTTGACGCCAATATCGGCGAGAATGGCAGTCATGGCGTTGAGGCCGCGCTCGATGTGCCCACTCGTTAGGAGCTGACTCGCCGCCAGGTGCCAGCACTCGAGGCGCGTCAATGCGTCGGCCCCCTCGGCTGCCGCCAGGTAGGCATCTGCAGCCTCGGGGCCGCGCCCGGCGTTGACCAAGGCATCTCCCAAGAGCGCTTGAATGCGGCGCTTCTCCTCGTCGGAGCCGGCCCAAAGACGCAGGGCGGTGCGGTAGAGATCCGCGGCCTGATCGAACGCCAGCTTCTCGCTGGACACCCCTGCGGCGCGCTGCGCCTGCTTGGCCGCCTGCTCTGGACTCCCCGCCGCCTCGAGGTGCCGGACTACGACCTGGGGATCCTGGTCCGTGGTCCCCTCGGCTTCCAGGGCGCTTGCGAGGCGACCATGGTGGGCTCGCCGCTGCTCGTCGGCAAGGCGCGCCAAGACGGTTTCTCGCACCCGATCGTGGTAGGTCTCCACGGAGTCTGCGCCGCGGGAACGCGCGCTCCGAACGAGGTTCGCCGCACGCAAGACCGCCACGAGCCGATCGGTCTCTCGCACGCGCAGGCCAGCCGCGCTGGCCACCGTAGCCAGGCGAATCGGGGAACCGGCGACAGCGATCACCTCGAGGAGCCGCCTGGCTTGTGCCTCGAGCTCTTGCACCCGTTCCCAAAGCGCCTCATCGAGCCGCACTGGCGCGTCCTGACCGGCCCTTTGCGACACGTGCCGCGCGAGCTCGTGGATGAACATCGGGTGTCCGCTCGCCTCCCTCGCTATCCCCTCGACATCCACCCCACTTCCAGCCACGAGCTCGCTCGCCAGCGTGCGTGACTCCTCCTCGGTCAGGTTCGACAGGACCACGTGCCGCACGTCGCCAATCCCGCCAGCCACGGCCGCGACCGCCGTCGCCATCTCTGCGCCGTCGCTCCCACGCACCGTCGCAAGGAACAGTAGCCCCGGCGCCCCTGGTGGGCGCAAGAGCTCGCAAAGGAGTGCCAGGCTGTCCGCGTCCGCCCACTGGAAGTCGTCGACGAACAAGACCACTTGCTCCCGGTCCGCCATCCGTGAGAGCAGCTCCCGCAATGCCCCGAATGCTCGCGCCCGCAGCTCCTGGGGGCTTGTCACATGCGGTGCGGCCTGCGCCACCTTCACCATCGCTGGCACCCGCCTCATGACGGGAAACACCCGTGCGAGCTGCGCCGCGTCCCTAGGGAGGGCGAACGCCGCGTCCACCTGGTCCATCCGCGAGAGGTGCTTGCTCAGCCTCTCCATGACCCCGTCGAAGGCCTTGTACGGCACGGACTCGCGCTCGTAGCATCGCCCAGACAAGACCACCGCGCGTCTCTCTGCTGCCAACCCCTCAATGAACTGCCGCACCAGCGCCGTCTTCCCGAGACCCGACTCCCCGTGCACGAATACCGACACGGCTTTCCCGCCGCGACTCGCCTCGCTCGCCCCCTTCAGCACCTCGAGCTCACGTTTCCTCCCCACGAACACGGCGACCTGTGTCGGTGCCGGCTGCGGCCTCCCACCATCCGCGGCCGTCTTCACGCCCAACCGCTCGAGGATCACCTCGCCACTCGGACGATCTGCCGGATCGTAGCGCAGGAGATCCACGCACAACGCGTCCAAGTCCACTGGCGCGCTGGGCACGAGCGCCCTCGGAGGTGGAGGCTCGTAGCGGTGCTTGTTCATCATGATCTCGAGCGGCGTCCCCGAGAACGGCAAGCGTCCCGTGAGTGCCTGGTACAGCATCACCCCCACGCTGTACCAATCCGCCGCCGGCCCCACGGGTTTTGATGCGGCCTGCTCGGGAGCCATGTACTCCGCCGTTCCGACCACCTGGGAGCTCGACGACTCGCTCTCACCTGCCGCCGCCGTGTCTGCCACGAGCCCAAAGTCCAAGAGCACCGCCCGTCCTTCGCGCGTCACGAGCACGTTCGACGGCTTGATGTCCCTGTGCACCTTGCTCGCCAGATGGAGCGCTTGGACTCCTTGTGCCAGATCGACGAGCACCATCCGCAAGCGCGCCTCATCAGTCCCCTCGCCTTCTCCCCGGCGCCTCGCGTGCGCGAGGAAGTCCTCCCCCTCCACGAGCTCCATGGTCATGAACCAGTGGCCAGCCTCGTGGATCAACTCCCCGAGCTTGACGAGGTTCGGATGCGAAAGATCCCTTAGGGAGCGGAACTCGTTCTTCAGGCGTAGGAGCGCGTACTCGTCGAGCCCTCTCAATGTCTTGAGCGCGACGCGGGTGTCCTGCACGCGGTCGCTCGCTTCATAGACCACCCCCATCCCGCCCGATCCCAACCGGCGATGGATCTCGAACCTCGCGCCGCCATCGAACTCGAGATCGACCGCGGTCAAGGCGCGCTCCCATTCCCGGTGTCGGTTCTTCGCCCCGCTCGCCCACCCAGTCTACCGGTCCGCGTCGCCGTCCCGAGTCCGGGCGCTAGGCACTCGCTCATGCGGGCGGGGTTGCGGACGCCCTCTTTGGCCATCCAGGCGTCTGCACGGCTGACGAGCCCCGAGCCCTCCTCCCCGAGGATCTCACCGAGGCGCCTCTGGGCAACGAGGTGAATCACCCTCATCTCGTTTTGCTTGGCCAGGTCGATGGCGTCACGCAGGTGGGCCTGGGCAGCCCCCATTTCGCCTTCCTGAAGGGCCACGGCTGCGCGGAGGAGCTTCGACCAGGTGGTCGCATACCCGGCCTTCTCCCGCTCGAGTTTCCAGGCCATGCGCGAGGCCTCGGCGAGAACCTCCCGCGAGCTCACGCTCGGAGCTGAATCTGCCAGCGCCAGGCGACCTCGCAGCCAGTTCGCCTCGGCGCGAATAATCTGGATTCGGGTGAGCATCGATCGGCCGAGCCGCGTGAAGCCCGCGTCCCAGCGCTTGACGGCACCTCCCACCTGACCGAGGTAGAGGTCGAGCTCCACGCGCGCGCGTAGCTCGTACCAGTGCTGAATGTGGTAGCCGCGCTCGGGGTTGGACCAGGACGTGTTCTCCAGCTCCTCGCGTGCCTCGGCCGGGGCGTCCTCGGCAAGCCAGGCGAGCAGGCACGTTCGGGTGAGCGTCGTCTCCGTGTAATGGTCCCCTCGACGGACGGCGTCGCGCAAGTACTCGTCCAACCCGCGGCGGAGCTCCACGAACGCACCCATGTGGCGGAGGCTCCACAGCCTGAACAGCCTAATCGTGCTGAGCTCCCAGACCGTGCCGGTGGTCCAGTCGCGCATCATGTTCTCCGCCTCGCCGATCACCTTCGCAGCCACCTGGAAGCGGCTCTCCGAGTAGCTGACGATGCCGTCGCCGGTGGTCGCAAACGCCATCAAGTAGGGATCCCCGGTTGACTCGGCGATGCGGCGCGACTCTTCCAAGAGCTTCCTGGCGCGCGTGAGGCTCTTGCCCCCCTGGAGGCACAGGTGGATCGCCTCGAGAGAGATGGCGCGGGCCAGGCGCTGTGGCTCACCTAGTCGCAACGCGAGCAGCAGGGAGCGACACTGGAAATCAGCGGCGCGGATGGAATCGACCACTCCGAGCCCATGCGCCACGGCCTTGTACACTTCAAAGCGGTCGAGCTCCTCGCTTTCGCACTCACGCTCGGCGCACTGCCTCCAGCGAAGACCGCGCATGCGGAGCTTCGCCCTCTGCCAGACCAGAGAGAGCACGGCCCGCCTGGGCGTGGCAGGGAGCGACACGCCAATATCGGCGAGCACGGCGCTCAAGGACACCAGCCCCTTCTCGATGTGCCCGCTCATGAGGAGCTGTTCTGCAGCCCGGCGCTGGCACATGCGCCTTGTCGCCGCGTCGCCACCTTGGGCCGCGAGGAGGTAGGCCTCGGCAGCTGCCGCACCGCGGCCAGCGTTCATGAGCGCCTCCCCAACCTGCAGGTGCAGGCGGTGCTTTTCCTCGTCGGAATATTGCCCAAGTCGTAGGGCCATTTGGTAGAGCTTTGCTGCCTGGTCAAAGGCCAGCTTCTCGCTCGAGACGCGTGCGGCGCGCTCTGCGTGCCTTGCAGCCTTCTCTGTCGCTCCCGAGGCCTCCAGGTGGCGCACCAGGACGAGCGGGTCCTGGCTCGTCTCGCTCGATGCCTCGAGCGCCATGGCGAGCTTCCCGTGGTGCCGCCGCCGTTCATCTTCGTCGAGATGGGCCAGCACCGACTCACGCACGCGGTCGTGGTACGCCTCCACCGAGATGGCCCCTCGCAGTCCGCTCGTCCGCACCAGGTTGGCCACGCGGAGCAAGGAGATCCAGCGGCCACACTCGGCTGTCTCGAGCCCGCTGGCGCGCGCGATGACGTCCTGTGCCACTGGAGCGCCAGCCACGGCAATTGCGTCCAGCGCCTTTCGCGCCGGCTCGTCCAGGGAAACAATTCGGTCCCAAAGGACCTCATCAAGCCGCACGGCGCCCGCGGCATGGACGCCTTTCATCCCCACGTGGCGCACGATCTCCTGCACGAACAGGGGGTGCCCGCCCGCGTCGTCCGTAATCGTGTCGATGCCGTCCCCGATCACGGCACCGTGCGATGGGAGAAGGAGGGACACGAGCTCTCGAGTTTCCGCCTGGGAGAGGTTCTTGAGCTCGATATGGCGCACGTCACCCAAGTGGCTGGCAACGTCTGAGAGCAGGCGAGGGAGAGTCGCGCTGTCGGACGCGGTGGTGTCGGTCCTTAGCGTGGCGAGCAGGCACAGCGCCGGCGCATCTGGTGGATGCATGACCTCGTCGAGGAGGTCGAGGCTGTCGGCGTCTGCCCACTGGAAGTCATCGATCACGAGCACGAGCGGGTGCCGTGAGGCCACGTGGCTCAGCACCTCGCGGAGCGCCTTGAACGCGCGCGTCCTTAGCTCCTGGGGTCCCTGAGCCTTGCGCCGTGGCGGCGTGACATGGGCCATGGCAGGGACTCGCTGCAAGACTGGGAACACGCGTCCGAGCAGCGAAGCGTCCCTGCCGAGGAGGAGCGCCGCCTCGACCTGGTCGAGCCTCGAGAGGAAGCGGCTGAGTGAGTCCACGATGCCGTCAAACGCCTTGAAGGGGACCGATTCCCGCTCGTAGCAGCGGCCTGACAAGATAACGGGGGACATCCCCTCGCCCTTGAGCCCTTCCAGGAAGCGACGGATGAGAGAGCTCTTCCCGAGGCCAGACTCGCCATGCACGAACAGCGTGACCGCCTGCCCGTTGCGGCTGTCCGCAAGCGCCCTTCGAAGCTCCTCGAGCTCCCGCTTGCGCCCCACGAACGGGGGCGCCTGGGTCATGGACGAAGAGAGAGTCCCTTGTGCGACTCGGACGGCTCCCGCAGGGTTCTTGAGCCCAAGGCGAAGCATGAGCTGCTCCCCCGATGGCCGCGCCCGCGGGTTGATCTTCAGGAGGTCCACGCAGAGGGCGTCCAGGTCGGCCGGGACTCCTGGACAAATCACCCGTGGAGGCGGCGCTTCGGCGCGCTGCTTCTCGAGAATCACCTCCATCCACGAGCCGAGGAAGGGCGGCTGCCCGGTGAGCGCCTCGTACAGCATGGCCCCAACGCTGTACCAATCGGCTCCAGGGCCGACCTGCTTCGAGGCCGCCTGCTCGGGAGCCATGTAGAGCGCCGTCCCAACCACGTGCGCCTCTGTGGACTCATGTTCCGGAGATGCAAACGCGTCGGTCACGAAGCCGAAGTCGAGGAGCACGGTTCGCCCCTCGGGCGTGACCAAGACGTTCGACGGCTTGATGTCCCGATGCACCTTGTTGGCGGCATGGAGCGCCGAGACGCCGAGGACAAGCTGCCCGAGGGAAGACCTGAGTCGCTGCTCGTCAACGATACCCGGCTGGCAGGATCCCTTCCATTCGGGAGCGGTCCCGGCGACAGCGAGATCGTCGCCGAAGTCCAGGCTGGGGACATGGCCAAGCCCGTTCCGAGGCCCCGAGCGCACGTACGTGAGGAAGTCCACCCCGTCGATGAGGTCCATGGTGAAGAACCACTGCCCGTTCTCGCAGATGAGCTCGCCAAGCTGGACCAGGTTGCGGTGCCCCAAGTCGGCGAGTGCCCGGAACTCGTGCTTGAGCCGATAGATGTGCTGCGCCTCGAGGTAGCGCAAGGTCTTTAGGGCGACCGTGGTCCTGCGCTCGTTGTCGTACGCTTGATACACGACCCCCATGGCGCCTTCGCCCAGCCGTCGCTGTACTTGGAACCGGTCGGTACCTTTGAACTCGAGCTCAACAGCCAGCGGCATCGACACCTCCGGACGCGGCGCCCCCGATTGATTTTATCCCCTAGTCCCATCCCTCATGGCCGGAAAATCGCGCGGGGCCAGGGTGGGGGAACGTGGGCGCGTGGGTCCTGTGGACGATTCGCCTGGGGAGACCAACTCGGCGCTGGGTAATGATTTCTGTCCCGTTGTATAATCACCGCGCAGCCCTCTGTGACCTCTAATCGCGCTTGGGGAGTCTTTAATCCCCGGAGGCTATTGCCGGATCCCAAGGGATTCCCCTTTAGGAGCTAGCCCATGGCAAGGACTGGGTTTTTCATCGTTATCGCGCTGTCCTCTCTCGCGCTTGGTTGCGGGAACTCGATAAGGCCCCAGGTTCCCGATTCAGGAACGCCAGAACCAGTGTTCGATTCCGGGACAGTGGACTCCGCCCCCACTGACTCCGGTCCGCTTCAGAAGGCTTCCATCGACATCGGCGAGCCGGCCCATGACTTCGGTGCGCGAACGATCGGTACGGAGGCCGAGCACGTGCTCATGGTCCGAAACAAGGGGGATGGGCCGGCATCCCAGGTGGCCGTCTCGGGCCTTGCGCCGCCCTTCTCGCGCGGGACAAGGTCTCTTGAAAAGGACGATTGCATGGACTTCCTCCCCAAGGGGGCAACCTGCGCCATCGTCATCAAGTACTCGCCCCGGTCGCGAGGTGCCTCGTCGGCCATGGTCACCTTCTCGTTTCACGACGGAAGCGAGAAGAAGGAGCTCGCGTTCTCCCTGCAAGGCAAGGGGCTCTCCCCCGCCAGGATTTCCATCCCGGGCACGGCTTCGCCCGATTTCGGCCGGGTCAGGATTCTCAACACCAGCGAGCTAGTGCTACCGCTCTCGAACGATGGAGAGTCGGAAGCGACAAGCATTTCCGCCCAGGCGCTCACCACGCCGTTTTCTTTCGCAGGAGGCGCCTATCCAGGGACTTCCGGGACGTGTGGCGCTCGCCTCGCCCCAGGGGCGACATGCAACTTCGTCGTGACCTTTTCCCCATCAAGCAGGGGGCTCGCTCAAGGCCAGTTCAGCTTCACGTTTCACGATGGAGCGGGCACGTCCAAGCTCGAAGGGACCCTCAAGGGATGGGGGTTGGCACCGGCTGAGATCGCAGTCGCGGAAGGGGACAAGATTGATGCCGGCACCCGGGCGGTGGGGTCCTCGACGGAAATCAAGCTCTCGCTGTCGAACACCGGCGATATCGACGCCTCATCGATCGAGATCACATCGTCGCCGGTAACTCCATTCGCCTTCGCTGGCGGCTCATACCCGGGCACTTCCGGAACCTGCGCGACTACCCTGCGCGCAGGAGAATCCTGCACGATGGTGCTCACATACGCGCCCTCGACCGTGGGCAGTGCGAGTGTCCCATTCGCGTTCGTGTATTCCGACGGAGCCGTGAACAGGAATGCCCGTATTACCCTCTCCGGCACGGCCAAGGCACCCGCTCGTCTCGCCTTCGCCGAGGGTGTTGCGTTCGATTACACGGTCGGGCTCCTTGGTACCAGGACCTCGCGCGTGTTCACCGTAAAGAACGTGGGAGGGATCACGGCGACGGGCATGACCCACGGCGGCCTGGAGCTCCCGTTCGCCTTCACCGCTGGAGCGTTTCCCGGCGATGGAGGAACCTGCAAGACTACCCTTGCACCCGATGAGTCGTGCACCCTCATTATCGAGTTTGCCCCGAGAACCGTTGGACCCAAGGCGGTAGCGCTAGAGCTCAACTTCCACAATGGGGCCGGGGCGACCAAGACATCCATCCTGCTCCGGGGCACGGGCATTACCCCGGCCTTGCTCGCCCTTTCGGGCGCTCCCATGCTCCACTTTGGTACCCATGGCACGGACACCACCGCCGATCGCACGATCACGGTGACCAACGTGGGCGGAATGGCGGCCACGGAGATCGCCGCCGGCGCGTCCCTCGTGGCGCCCTTCTCGTTCAAGGGGGGAGCGTTCCCAGGGAAGGGGGGCACCTGCCAGGATCGGCTCTCCGTGCTCGCGAAATGCACTCTCGTGATTTCCTATTCGCCAACTGCGGTCGGGGAGTCCACGGATGCGGTCAAGATCGGCTATTTCGACGGGGCCATCGATCAGGCCGCTTCTCGTGACGTCGCCGGAAAAGCGGTGGCGGGAGCGGCCCTCTCGTTCGCCGAAAGCCCGGCACTGGATTATGGAACAGTCGCGGTCGAAACGAGCGTTCACCGTTCTCTCATCGCGATGAACACCGGCGGACTGGACGCCAAGGACCTGAGTTCTCTGGATCTCGCTCCGCCATTCCGCTATCGCGATGGGACCTATCCTGGGACCGGTGGTACGTGCGCTTCGTCGCTCACCAAGGGAGAGAAATGCACGATCGTCGTGACTTTTGCCCCGGCAGCGGATGGGCCTTACTTGAGCACCCTCCGGATGACGTACCACGACGGGTCGACGACCCAGATGGCGACGGTGGACCTCGTCGGGAAGGGCACGAAAGCGGCCCACATCACGATCTCCGATGGCCCAACGTACGATTTCGGCGCCCTGGCCATTGGGGCGGCTGCGTCACACCTGTTTTCCGCGAGCAACACCGGGGCGCTTCCCGCCACGGCTCTGGGCGGCGTCGCGCTGCCCTCTGGTTTCTCGTATCTCGGCGGCACGTTCCCAGGGAGTGGGGGCACGTGCGGCGCCACGCTATCCCCTGGGGAGAGCTGCTCGCTGGCCATCGAGCTCAAGCCGACCATGGAGGGCCCCGTAGAAGGGGAGCTCGCGCTCGGGTACCACGACGGAGTGACGACGCAGGCAGCGCGCGTCTCCATGACCGGCGTTGGGCTATCGCCAGCCTTGCTCGCCATCTCCCAGTCGCCACCGCTCGACTTTGGCACCAGAGCCATAGGCTCCTCGACCGACCGAACGCTCGTCCTGATTAACGTGGGCTTGTTTCCCGCGTCGGCGATTTCCCCCCAAGCCATCGCCGGCCCGTTCTCGTTCAAAGGCGGGGCCTATCCGGGGACCGGGGGGACCTGCGGGTCGGACCTCGCACCTTCCGATAGCTGTATCGTCGTCCTAACTCACGCACCGACCGTAGCGGGAGGTGCGAACGCCACGCTCGAGCTCAAGTACGATGACGGCGCGGGGACGCGCGTGCTCTCCATGGAGCTTGCAGGGACCGCGGTGCCTCCAGCCCGCTTGGTGGTCGAGGGCGAAGCAAGTGGCGATTTCGGCCTGGTTGTGGTGGGAACCTCCAAGTCCATGGTCCTCAAGCTGGCCAATGAGGGTGGGGTCCCCGCCACTGCATTGGTGGCCAAGTCACCGGAAGCCCCCTTCTCATTCAAGGATGGAGCGTTCCCTGGCACCGGCGGGACGTGCGGCGTGTCGCTGGCCCCAGGTGATACCTGCTCGATTGCAGTGGCGTTTACGCCACTCACGCGCGGCCCCGCTTCCTCGTCGTTCCGCATCGAATATTCCAACGGCGCCCGCGACGACGCCACCGCGCATGGGCTCACGGGCAAGGCCCTCAGCCCGGCGTCGCTTTCCTGGTCGGATGGGCCTTCTTACGACTACGGATTAAGTGCTGTCGGTTCGACGTCAAACCACTGGTTTACCCTCACCAACTCGGGAGACGCGACGGCTACCCAGGTCGCGGACACAAAGCTCGCCAGCCCGTTCACCTTCGCGGATGGCACTTACCCAGGCAGGGGAGGAACTTGTAGCGACAGCTTGGGAGGTGGTGGGAGCTGCACGGTCGTGGTTCGGTTCATGCCCACCGCCCCGGGCCCTGCCGCGTCGGAACTGGCCGTCACGTACTTCGATGGGGTATCCAACCGTTCCGCCTCGAGGGCTCTCGCGGGCTCGGCCGCACCGCCCGCTCGCATTGTCATCGGCGAAGGGGTACCGCTCTCTTTCGGCTCCGTGGCCGTCCTCGGCGAAGGTGCGCTGAGGGTCAAAGTGACCAACAGCGGCGGTGTCCATGCTAGCTCGCTGTCGGGCACGGTCGCGGGCGACGGAGTCTCATTCGAAGGCGGGCTATTCCCCGGGCGCACCGGCTCCTGCGCGAGCTCGCTCGCCGATGGCGCCAGCTGCACGGTGGTCCTCTCCTTTACTCCTCAGGTCCTCGGTGTCGCATCCGGCACGCTGAAGATCTCGTACAACGACGGAGTCGCGGCCACCCACGTCGAAGCGACGTGGTCTGGAAAAGGGGTGCCCCCAGCGGTCTTGGAGCTCTCCCACGCCCCAACCTACGATTTTGGCACTCTCGCAAGCGGAGCAAGCGCAGAGCAGGTGTTTCGTGTTTCGAACCCTGGCGGTGTCCCGGCAACGGCTCTTTCGGCCCTTTCCCTCTCAACTCCCTTTTCCTTCAAGGGTAGCGCGTACCCTGGCACCGGGGGCACATGTGGCTCCAGCCTCGGGGTTGGCGAGGAGTGCCTCGTCGTGGTCCTCTACTCCGCCACCACGCTCGGCGCCTTCACGGCAAAGCTAGCCATTGAGTACCACGATGGCGCCCGATCCCAGGTCGTCTCGGGAGACCTGACCGGCGCCACCGCAGAACCCGCTCTTCTCGTGAGCTCGGAAGGCACCGTGCTGGATTTCGGCGTCAAGGCTATTGGTTATTCCCACAGCCGCACCATGACGATATCCAACGAGGGAGGCATTACGGCGAAATCGCTGTCCCCCGGGGCTTTGTCAGCTCCCCTGGAGCTCAAGGGGGGGAGTTACCCAGGTACGGATGGGACCTGCGGTGAGTCTCTCGCTCCGCTCGCGTCCTGCACCGTCGTGGTGACGTACGTCCCCACGGCGCCCGGCAAGCTCGCCGCTTCGTGGACACTCGGCTACTTCGACGGCAGCGCGAGCCAGGCCTTGCGCCAGGACTTCGCTGGTTTCGGCGCGGTTGCGGCGCGACTCGAGTACTCGGACGCGACCCCCTATTCCTTTGGCACCGTCGCCACTGGCTCGTCGGCAGAGCATATCTTCGTGGTGCGAAACACGGGCCAGATGGCCGCCACGGAAGTCGCTCCCCTTCCCCTTGCGTCGCCATTTGCCTTCAAGGGGGGCACGTTCCCAGGCTTTGGCGGCACCTGCGGGACCGAGCTCCAAGCGGGGGTCAGCTGCCGCATCGTGGCGACCTTTACGCCCAGCGTGGAAGGTCCCTCGAGCGAGCCCTTGTCGCTGTCGTTTTATGACGGAGGTGCAACCAAGGAGTCCTCAATAGCGCTGACCGGAACCGGGACATCGAACGCGTTTCTCTCCATTACGGATTGGCCTCTGCTGTTCTACACCACGTATGGCGTTCCGCCCGACCAAGCGTCGCACGACTTTGGAGTCCGCGGCGTGGCGACGACGGCCGAGCATTCGTTCGTCGTCACCAACACCGGCGGCATGCCGGCGACGAGCATGGCGGGTGATACGCTCACGGAGCCCTTCTCCTACAAGGGAGGGAGCTATCCGGGGACGGGGGGCACCTGTGGCGCCACTCTTGCGCCCAAGGAGAGCTGCACCGTGACGGTTGTCTTCCTTCCCTTGAGCGCCACCTCGGCCGAAGACAGGCTGGGCATCGCCTATCACAATGGATTAACGACCTCATCTGCGACGCGACTCCTCACTGGAACTGGGACAGCGCAAGCGGTGATTCGGATCACTGATTACGAAGGCATTAATCTGGGCTCCAGTTTCGATTTCGGGTTACGCGGACTCGGGGCGTCGGGTGCCGAGCACGAGTTCTACGTCAAGAACGAAGGGGGTGGGATCGCCATTAGAATTACTGCGCTTTCCATGGATCCTGCCTTTGGCTTCAAGGGAGGGGCGTTCCCTGGTGCAGGGGGCACGTGCGGGCCCACCCTCCCCGCTGGTGAATCCTGCCTCGTAGTCGTGTCGTTCCAGCCTACCGTGGAAGGCCCGGCCGCGAGCGCCGTCACCCTCGAGTACTTCGATGGCGTGGAGACGACCACTTCCAAGAGGGACGTCGTCGGCACGGGTACCGCACTGGCGGTGCTTGCGATTCGCGATAAGTCTGGTCCGTCGGCGTCGTACGACTTCGGCATCCGCGGCGTTGGGACCACGACGGAGGCCTGGTTCGCGGTCTTCAACGAAGGGAGCAGCCGCGCGACGGGAATTCTGGCCACGGGGATGCCCGCGCCCTTCTCGTTCAGCGGCGGTACCTATCCAGGCCAGGGTGGAACCTGCGGCACCGCCCTGGATCCGGGGGACGAATGCACCATCGTGGTGTCCTTCTCTCCCACCGAAGCGATCACGTCGAACGGCACCATCGCGCTCGAGTACCACGACGGAGTCGATGCACGGCGGACGGGCCGCGACGTGACGGGTACTGGAACGCAGGTCGCCGTGCTGGCCATTGGCGATTGGGACGGGGAGTCATCGCACGATCCATTCCCCTACGATTTCGGTACTCGCGGAACGGCCACCGATCACGCGTTCTACGTGAGGAACGTGGGGGCGCAGGACGCCACGGCGCTCGCAGCCGATGCCCTCCCATCACCCTTCTCATTTAGCGGTGGCAGCTTTCCAGGAAGCGGCGGAACGTGTGGAGGGACCCTTGCGGCGGGCGCCACCTGCGTCGTTCGGGTCACATTCACGCCGAGCGGGAACACGACGAGCAGCGCGTCGATCAACATCTCGTACAACGACGGAACCACCACCCGCATGGCACGGCGAGAGATGATGGGCACCTCGACAACGTTGGCACTGGTGTCGCTCGACCGGTGTGAGAACTGCGGCGGGGATTCGCGAGAAGCCATCGATTTCGGCACCGCAGGCTCTCCCACCGAGAAGGTTGTGTACGTCTCGAACAGCGGGGCCCAAGCCGCCACGGGCATGTTCGACGCCTCGACGCTCGAGAACGGCTTCGCATTCAAGGGAGGGGCCTATCCGGGCTCAGGGGGAACGTGCGGCACGTCACTGGGTAGCAATCAGTCCTGCACCTTGGTCATCTTGTTTACCCCGAGCGGCTCGGGGATTAGGTTCTCCACGCTGAAGCTCCGCTTCCATGACGGGGCCAAGGAAAGGGAGATCTCGAGGGCCCTCACCGCAGTCGCTACCGAGCAGGCCTTGCTCGCCATTCGTGATTGCGATCGCTGTGATGATCGGGACGAGCCCACCGATTTCGGTACTTCCGGGGTGCCGGTGGATCGGCAGTTTACGGTCGTGAACACCGGCGCCAAGGCGGCCACCGACATGGCGGATGGGGGCAGTCTCGACGGGGCGTTCTCCTTCAAAGGGGGCACCTACCCGGGTAGTGGCGGAAGTTGCGGCAAGGTTCTTGCGGCCGGCAGCTCCTGCACCATCGTGGTGACGTTCGCACCAACCGGCAACGGCAGCACATCAACGACCGTCACCCTTTGGTACCACGACGGTTCTGCGGCTGCGAAGGCCGAGCGACCGGTCGTCGGCACCGCGACCAGCAGCTCCCTTCTCCTGATCCTGGATTGGTACGACTCGTCGTCCTCGAGCTGGCCCTATGATTTCGGGATGGTCGGCTCGCTCTCGGAGAAGACGTTCTACGTCGTTAACCGGGGTGCGGCTGTCGCTTCGTCGGTCACCGACGCGGGCACGCTGGGAAGTGGCTTTGCCTACAAGGGCGGTGCGTACCCCGGCACGGGTGGCACCTGCGGGACCACCTTGGCCAGTGGCGACAAGTGCACCATCGTGGTCACGTTTACCCCCGGCGCATCGGGCACGAGGCGGAGCGTGATTACTCTCGCGTACGACGACGGCGCGACCTCGCAGGCGGCCACGCGCGAGGTCGTGGCCACGTCCATCACCACCGCTCTCCTGGTCATCGGAAGCTGGCAGGGGAGCAGAGGTGATGAGCCACCCTATGACTACGGTACGGTCGGCATTCAGGTGGATCGCACGTTCTACGTGAACAACAACGGAGCCGTCGCCGCGACAGAGCTAGCCGACGGAGGTACCCTTGCCGGCCGATTCGCCTTCAAGGGCGGCACGTACCCGGGCGGCGGAGGGACTTGCGGGTCCACCTTGGCCAAGGGCGAAACCTGCACCATCGTGGTCACGTTTAGCCCCGCCGGGGCCGGATCGGCTTTTGGCACGATCACCCTCGCGTACCACGACGGCAGCAGCTCGACGACGGCGACCAGGGGCGTGGCAGGCACCTCGACGACTCAGGCCCGCCTCGTCATTGCCGATTGGGACGGATCCACCGAAACGCCGACGTGGCCTCATTCGTTCGGCACTGTCGGTACGCCCACCACCCACACGTTGCACGTCAATAACCTGGGCGCTCAAGCGGCCACGTCCCTGGGAGACCTGGGGAAGATGGACAATGGGTTCGGTTACGAGGGTGGCGCATATCCAGGAAACGGTGGGACTTGCGGCGCGTCGCTCGACAGCGGAGCGAGCTGCTCGCTCGTGATTCGGTTCTCTCCATCGGGTTCCTCGGCGGTCACCAGCACTCTGGCCCTAAGCTACGACGACGGCGGGTCGCTCCAGTCAACCAGCCGGGTGCTCACGGCCACGTCGACCGACAAGGCGCTGCTCGTCATCAAGGACTGCTCGCAATGCGGCCCGAGCGACGGTCCGTACGATTTCGGCACTGCGGGCATTTCGCTCGAACGGGTTCTCTACGTGTCCAATCATGGGGCCGCGCCGGCCTCGTCGCTGAGTGGCGGTACTCTCGGCGAGAGCTTCGCCTTCAAGGAGGGCGCTTATCCAGGGAGCGGTGGATCGTGTTCCGCGACCCTTGCCAGCGGCGATACCTGCACGATTGTCGTCACGTTTGCGGCCACATCCATAGGGACCAAGTCGACTACCCTGGAGCTCCTCCATTTCGATGGCGCGGGCTGGACGTCGGTGAAACGAGCGGTCACGGGAACCTGGACGGATCGAGCATTTCTTCTCTTCTCCGACGCCCAGGTGGGGACGTGTGGAGATAACTGCGGACCATATCGCTTCGGTTCGGTCAGCGCCGGGAATCAGTCGATGGCAGCGACGTTCTATGTCGAGAACCGTGGGGCAAGGAGCGCGAGCGGCCTCAAGGACAATGGGGTCCTCGCGGCCCCCTTCACGTACGTCGGCGGCACATACCCGGGAACCGACGGCACGTGTGGTGCATCCCTCGGGTCGGGGGAGAGCTGCAGCGTCAAGGTGGTATTTGCGCCTAGCGCCATCGGATCCTTCGCCAGCAAGCTTGTGCTCGGGTTTGCCGATTCCCTCGGGGATGGATTGTCGGTGACGCGGAACCTCGCGGGGAGTGGGGAATAGGGCAAGGCTATTGCGGAACGCGGAGGGCTGCAGGTGCGCACGAATACGTGCTCACGCGCACCCGGTTCTTATAGAGGTCGGTCGTATCCGTGATCTTGGCCATCCACCAGTTCGCCGTCCTCGCGGTGTCGCGGTCCGATGGTGGCTGGTACACCTCGTTGCCGTCCTGGTTCCCTTCGAAACAAATCACGACATTGCCGATCTGAAGGTCGGCCGCCGTGGCGGGGCGTGTCCTCCAAAAGTGCTGGGTCCAGACTTCCTTGGCGTTTTCCACGTCGAAGAACTTGCCCTCGTCCTTGGTGCCGGCGCTCGGTGCCTCTCGCATTTTCGCGATCCGGACATACACGTAGCTCTTGTCGGCCAGTGGCTCGGTCGCAATGAGGTAGTCGTCGGAGTCGAACCAGTGCGAGTCCGTCGGTCCCCCGCTCGCGGGACCTGCAGTGTAACTGGGAGCTGTCGCTGGGTTCACTGGAGCCCCTGAGGCCGCCGATCCAGGTGCGCTCGTCGGCATCATGGCTTGTCTCGGCTGAACGATGCACCCGCTGCTCGACACGATGATTAGGAATAGACTCGACCAAGCTTTGACTTTGGACACGAACCGCCTCCTTCCACGTTGTTGGTCGCCTGACGCTAGCAAGGAAAGAGGGTGAAAGGAAGGGACGGCGAGGTACTATCAGCCTCTCGCAAGAAAGGAATGCCCATGGCGGGACCTGTCAGTAGCGTGAAGGAGTACTTCGAGACGCTCCCCGACCGGTTTCGGAAAGAAGCGGCCAAGGGAGTGACCGCGGTATTTCAGTTCGAGCTCTCGGGTCACGGTGGTGGCTTGTACTTCGCCGCGGTGGACGGCGAGCAGCTCACGGTCACCGAGGGGTCCCACGTGTCTCCCACGGTCACGCTGAAGATGGCCGCCAGCGAGTACGTGAAAATGGCAAACGGCACGCTGAACGGTGAGCTGGCCTTTCTCACCGGCAAGCTGCACGTTGGCGGTGACCTGGCGATGGCGGTCAAGATGCGAAGCCTCTTTCCGCCGGGCCACGTGGGGCGCCGAGCGGATCGCTGAGTCGCGAAGAACAGCCCTTCTACCGCCCTCGCTCCCCTTTCTCCAGCGCGCGTTTTCCCGCCGCGATGAGCTCGCGGACCTTGTGTCCACCCTTGCGTCCAATCTCCTCGTAGAACTCGTGCCCCCGCTCGTCACGCACCGTGATGCCGCCCTTGCGTCCCGCTTCGGCAACTGTCATCGCCCCCTTGGCGCCTCGAGTTGGCGGTGTTTTCGCTCGTGCCATGCTGTCTCCTCCTCCTCCTGCTTTGGGAATATGGAGACCAGGCGGATGGCGTCCAGTCCTTCCCCTGCGGCTTCGCCGCACAGAGCTCCCGACCGTCGCGAAGGGATGGTCGCAAAGGGCGTTTAGTTCCGCACCCGGCCGATTTCCTCGCGCAGCTGTGCGGCAGCCTCGACGATAACCGAAAGACGCTCGACGACGTCGCTCTCCACGCCCTGGAGCTGGGTCGCCCCTTGATGCAAGCGTCCGAGCTGGCGCGCGAGCTCCTTCTGGCTCCTGAGCAGCCCGAGCGCGTCTGCGACCACGCGGCTGACGCTGTCGCTGATCATTCGACCACTCTCCATTTGCTCGCGCGAGAGGCGGCCTATTCGACTTCCAGCCTCGACGAGCGTGAGGGCGAGCTCACGAAGTCGATCCCCATCATTCCCATGATCCTTCACCGACGTGGAGAGGGCGGCCGCACGGCTCGCTAGCTGGCCCGCGGCCTCGACCACTCGCCTGGAGGCATTCCCCTGCTCGTCCATAGCGCGGGTGATCGCCTGAACCTTCTTCTGTGCAGTGCGCGTGCTCTGGCGAATTTCCCCGAGGGCATCGCCAGCGCCAAGCGCCACTTGGAAGCCCTCGCCCACCGCAGTGACACCATTCGCCATGGCTTCCATGGCGCGCTCGCTTTCTTCCTGCACGCCACGGATCTGCTCGCCGATCTGCTTGGTCGAGGCCGCTGTCTTGTTGGCCAGCGCCTTGATCTCCTGTGCTACGACCGCGAAGCTTCGCCCATGCTCGCCCGCCTGGGCGGCGATAATCGAAGCGTTGAGCGCCAGGAGGTTCGTCTTTTCGGCGATCTCCTGGATCACCCGCACCACGTCGCCAATGCCCAGGACGCGCACGCCCAGCGCATCGATTCGCTTGCGGGCGGTCTCGGTCAAGTCGCGAATCCGCTCGATCTCGTCGAGGGTCTTGTGCACCGCCCGATAACCTTTCTCAGCCTCGGCGCTCACCTTGCCGGAAATCTGAGCGGTCTCACCGGCACCATTTTGGCCCTTACGAACCGCGTCGTCGAGCTGGGCCGCCGCACGGGCGGCCTCGCTGGACGCCTGCGAAAGCCCATCGGCCCCTCTCTCGAACTCGCGAAGCACCGAGGACACCACGTCCGCCACCAGCATGGCCTGCTCGGAGGCGCTAACCAGGGACTCCGATTCACCGACCAGGGCCCGCACTCGCTGCACTTGCTCCTCGGCAAACTGGTCCGCAAGGCGCGCGGCGCTGTCCCCTTCCTCGAGGCCTCCGCCGTCGAACCCACGGCCTACCTGCACGACGAGTGAACGCTCCAGGTCATCGATGGCCTGGGCTAGTCCGCCCCGGGCCTCCCCGCGCGTGCGCAGGACCCGGTCGGCTTCGCGCACGGCTTCTTCGATTTTCCTCGCCCCCACATCGAGCATCCGTTCGATCGCGCGCTCCAGCTCTTCAATCCTTCGGTGCGCGTGTTCCGCATCGGTGCGCAAGCCAACCGCGGTCTTCTTGGCTCGAGTGAGCTGTGTGCCGACCAGCCAAACCGCCACTCCTGCGCCCAGACCTGCTCCGAGGAGGATGTAGAGGACAATAGTCACAGCAGCCTGCCCTATCTTGTCATGGGATTTGGGCTTTTGACAAGGGAGTCTCCTCGGCTATAACCGCCTCCGCATGAGGAGCGGGATGATGAGGTGGGGGAGGCTAGGGCGCCATCGGCCCGCGCTCTTGCTGATCGGCGTGTTCGTAGTTCCGCCCTTGGCCTGTAGTATTGCCGGGGGCGAGTACTTCGGAAAAATCCCCAATCCGGATCCTACCCACTTCCGCTGGTGCAACTCCAGCGAGCCCGAGTTCATTGACCCCGGGCTCGCCACGGCGACAAACGACATGAAAGTCGCCTATGCCCTATTTGACGGCCTGACCACCCACGACCCAGAAGGACTTCCTCTTCCATCGCTCGCCACCCATTGGGAAATCTCACCGGATCAGAAGGTCTTCACCTTCCACCTCCGGGAAGACGCCCGATGGTCAAGTGGGCGCCCAATCATTGCAGAGGATTTCGTCTATTCGTTCTCGAGGGCCCTCCACCCTCTCACCGGTGCGCGAAACGCCGAGACCTTGTGGCGGATAAAGCATGCCAAGGAGTACAACTCCGGCACCGCGAGGCTCCTCCTCTACGACGTGGGTCCGTTTCGCGCTGGAGAAGCGGTCGAGGTGGTTCCGGAAAAGGGTGCCGATGGCAAGGACGTGATGCCACCGAGCTCGAACCTTCGCGTGGCCACGAAGCTACTGTCCCTGCATGCGGATCCCACGAGCTCGAGCCAGGTCAACGGCCATGTCTCACCTGGCGCAGAGGTGACGATTGTCGAGCTCAACTCGCTGCGCGATTGGGCCTACGTCTACTCGGGGCTTGGCGAGGGTGTTTATGGATGGGTTCCCATGGCCCTTCTCCACGGTCCCCACGCCCAGCGGGATTACCGGGTGGTCGCGATGGACGACTCCCGGGAGCAAAGGTCAGCGAGCGTGAAGGGCAAAGACATCCTCATGCTCCCGGAGCTCCTCGGAGCAAGGGCCGAGGGGCCGCTTACCTTGGTAATCGAGACGGTCGGACCGACCCCGTTCCTGGTGGACCTGACGCTCCAAAACGTGTTCCGACCAGTCCCGCGCGAAGCGGTCTCTCGCTGGCCCAAAACGTGGACCAAGCCGGGACGAATCGTCACCAGCGGGCCATTCCACTTGGTTGCTTGGAAAGAGCGCGATCGGTTGGAAACCGTGAAATCCCCGACATTCTGGGGACGTGAGAAGGTTCGGCTGGAGAAGGTCACTTTTTACTCGGTCGATGATCAGGCGGCGAGCGCAAGCTTGTATTACCAAGGAACCTGCGACGCCATCGTCGCCAACAACGTTCCGAACTCCTATTTCCCGGTGTTGTCCGGTGAGACAGGCCCAACCAAGAAGCAGAAGCTCGATTACACCCGCGCGCCATACCTCGGCATTTACTTTTACCTAGTGAATACCGAGCGCTTTCCAAGCATTCATTTTCGGCGAGCGCTTTCCTACGCACTCGATCGCACCCAGCTCATGGGGATCATCAAGGGCGGCCAAATCCCAACGGCACAGTTTACTCCTGGCAAGCGCATTGCTGACATGTCCGACGAAGAGCTCGCTCTTTGCGGCGTGACCCGAGATACGCCAGGAGTCGCGTCTGTAGTAGTCCGTGGGGAGCTTTGCTATGTCCCGCCCATGGGACCGAGCCTTGACCTGGAGCTCGCACGGAAGGAGCTCCAGCTCGCCAAGGAAGAGCTCGGGGACAAGTTCCCCAAGACGATCACGATCAAGTTCAACACGGGGGTCGAGCAGCACAAGCATATTGCCGAGTGGATCCAACATGAATGGGAAAGGCACTTAGGACTCAAAGTGGCTCTCGAGTCCCAGGAATGGAAGGTCTACCTCAAGGACACCGCCAACGGGGAGTACGACATAGGGCGCATGGGCAACATCGGCAATTCCCCCGATCCAGAGCCTGATTTCTTGAGCTTGTGGCGGTGCAAGGCAGCGAACAACAGGACTGGATGGTGCAATCGAGAATACGAGCGTCTCTTTGACCAGGCAGAGGTCGAGCCGGACCGAAAGAAGCGATTGCTGCTGATGCAAAGGGCCGAAGAAATCATGATCGATGAGGCGCCGATCATTCCGCTCTACGTCTACACGCAACACCACCTGCGCAAGCCATACGTTCGGGGACTGGCCATTAACCTCATCGACCAGCAATCGCTCCGCGAGACGTGGATCGATCCGAACTGGAACGCGCGCGGGGACGGGAAATGATTCGACTGATCGCCCTGCGTCTCCTCGGATCCGCGCTTGTCGTGCTCTTCGTAGCGTCCTTCGGGTTCTTGGCGCTCCGCGTCGCAAAGGGAGGGCCGTTCGACAGCGAGAAGAAGCTGCCGCCCGAGATCGAGATGAACCTCCGCCGAAGCTACGGCCTGGATAAGCCGGTTGCGGCGCAGTATTTCGACTACTTGAAACAGCTTGTCAGGCTCGACCTCGGGTGGTCGCAGAAAAGGCCTTCGGTACGCGTGAGCGACATCATCGCCGAGTCCTTTCCCGTCTCGGTCAAGCTAGGACTCCTTTCCCTCGGCTTCGCCTTGTTCTTCGGCGTCCTTCTCGGCGTCACGGCGGCGACCCATCACAACAGGTGGCCGGACCACTTGGCCATGCTCGTCGCCCTGGGAGGCATTAGCGTTCCTGCATTCGTCCTCGGCCCCCTCCTAATCATTGCCTTTGCCCTCGAGCTCATGTGGCTCCCTGCGGCCCGTTTTGAGGGCTTCTCGTCAATGATCCTCCCTGCAATGACCTTGGGCTTGATCTTCATGGGCACCATCGCGCGCCTTTCACGTGCGGGCATGCTGGAGACGATCCGCCAGGATTACGTGCGAACCGCACGAGCCAAGGGCTTGGGCGAGCAGACCGTTACCTGGAAGCACGCCCTGCGCCTGGGTGTCGTTCCCGTGGTCACATACCTTGGCCCGGCGATCGCGTCCTTGATTACCGGGTCAATTGTAATCGAGCGGATCTTCCAGATCCCCGGACTTGGCTCCTACATCGTCGGCTCGGTGGTGGACCGTGACTACACCACGCTCACGGGGGTCATGGTGTTCTATTGCCTTTGCCTCATTCTCCTTAACCTGGCGGTGGATATCGCCTATGGGTTCCTCGACCCGCGCATCCGGGAGGCCCGGTAATGGAAATCGCGAGTCGATCGCCATGGCAGGACGCGTGGCAGCGTCTCTGCAAGAACCGCATGGCGCTCGCGTGCGGCGCGCTGTTCCTCCTGATCAGCATGTTCTCCTTCGTGGGGCCTCTTGCCGCCAAGGCGCTTCTCGGGGTTGACGGGAAGACACAAGACGTCCTCCTCGGCGCCGCGCCTCCTTCGTGGAGGCATTGGCTGGGGACGGACGCTCTCGGACGCGATCTCTTGGTGCGCGCGATGGACGGGGGCCGCATCGCCATTTCCGTGGGGCTTCTGGCCGCTGGCATCGCGCTCCTGATCGGCGTGACTTGGGGCGCGGTGGCGGCCTACGTGGGGGGCAAGGTCGACGAGGTCATGATGCGCATCGTGGACGCGATGTACTCGCTCCCTTCGACGCTCTTCGTCATCGTCGTCATGGCCATGTTTGAAACGAGGAGCATCTACTGGCTCTTCGGGCTCATCGGAGCGGTTTCCTGGCTCACGATGGCACGCATCGTGCGCGGCCAGGTGCTAAGCTTGAGGCACCGCGAGTTTGTCGAGGCGGCCCGCGCCCTCGGTGTACCGCCCTTGCGCATTATCGTTGGACACGTCATCCCCAACACGCTCGGACCGGTCATCGTGTACACGACCCTCACCATCCCGGGCGTGATGCTCCAGGAGGCGTTCCTCTCGTTTCTGGGGCTCGGCGTGCAGGCCCCTCGCGCGAGCTGGGGCACCCTCGTCGCCGAGGGAGCCCAGCAGATGCTGGTCTACCCCTGGATTCTCCTCGGCCCCGGCCTGCTCATGACCGTCACGATCCTCTGCCTGAACTTCCTCGGCGACGGCCTCCGCGACGCGCTGGATCCCCAGGCGCGGTAGCAGTCTACGGACAGCCCGCGAAGTCGAAGGGGAACCTGCGCTTGGCGAAGACGACCTCCCGCATGGCGCCGCAGGTGGCGGTGCCGCGCAGCGCGAACCAGCCGTCCAGCCAGTCGACCAGGTCAATCCCTACCACGCCCCGGCCGCTGAATCCTGGCGAAAGGAAGTACTCGCTCCCGGCGCGCACCACCTCGCCCGGGCTCATGCCAAGGATGGGGTCATCGTCGGGCTGGGGGTCGCTCGCCGAGTCACCGGCGTCCCACAAGATCTCAGAGACCATCGACTCGGCCACCTCCTGGTTCATGGTCAGCGTCGGATCCGCAACCGTCACCTCGGCCTCCAGATCTGCCTTCCAGCTCCCCCCCACGTACGAATCCACGTACAAGCGGCTCCCTCGTACGGCGCAGCTAAAGAAGGTCGCAAAACCCTCTGACCACGCGATCCTCGGATCCGTGACGCCTGCCCCGTGCTCCCCGCCCGGAGAACTGCTCCGACTGAAGGACTGCTCGACGTAGTGGCCCACCTCGTGGAGAATCACCGCGTCATCGTAGCCGTCGTCGTCCTCGGGGCCGCCCAGGAGGTGGATGGCGCGGCTCGGTATGTCGAAGTAGGTCCCCTTCAAGGAACCACGCCCCCACACCGCCTGGAGGGACGGTGGAGAAGCGGTCTCGAAAACGGCTCGGGTGA
Organism: Deltaproteobacteria bacterium; assembly: GCA_016210055.1. GTDB lineage: Bacteria > Myxococcota_A > Polyangia > Haliangiales > SHYZ01 > JACQUZ01. The sequence goes on from JACQUZ010000032.1 coordinate 30,467, forward strand.
AGTCGAGGCCGGTCACGAGCATGTCAAAGATGTTGAACGCCGGGCCAACCCCCGAGCCCTCGCTCGCCACGAGATCCCGCTCCACGTCATCGACCACCGCGAAGCTCGGCGTGCCGACTCCGTGCACGCGTCCATCGGGCCGAAGGACGGCCAGCGGCCTCGTGGGTGCCGAGCTTATGGTCGCCGCGAGGACGAACACGGTGCTCTCCTCATCGGCGTCATATCGGAGCTGGTAGGTACCGTCGTCGGCAGTGACGGCGCTCGCCAGGACTTCCCCTGCCCCATCCCGCACGACGGCGACCGAGACCCCGCGCGCGGGCACGAGCACGACTCCGCCGAGCCCGCTATCCCCAGACGGACGGTCTTCGTAGCGTACCGTGCCCCGCACCACGCGCTTTCCCACGGTCCCCGGTGGAAGGCACGCGTGCCCCATTTCACTGCCACCGTAGCCACAGCGCTCTCCGGAAGCAGCACAGTCGGTCTTGGTCGCCCGCCCGTCCACGCAATGGGAAAGCAGGTCACCTTCACAGTGACCTGTTGGTCCAACGTCGTCACAGGCGGCCGCGGGCAGGCAGGCCACGCCGCCAGTTCCGTCCACGAGGCCGCAGCGGGTGCCCGCAGGGCAGCTCTCTCGCTCCACGCGGTAGCCCGCATCGTCGAACAGGCAGCGTTCGACCTTGCCGTCGACACAAGCACCCTGGACCGTGACTCCTGCTAGCTCACAGTCGGTCACGCACGTGTACCGACGGACTGCCTGCGACCACGCGCAGGTCGCATGGACTCGCGCGCAGTCGATCACGCGCAGGCTCTTGGTCACGCTGCTGCAATAGGCGAGGATGGTGCCGCGACAGGCTCCGGCCAGCTTGACTTGGCCACAGGGATCTCCGTCCTGGATGCAGGCCGCCCCGTCCAGCGCTGCCGGATCCGGTCCGCACGCCTGCTCAGGGCTGCACTCGACCTGCCGCACCTCGGCGCCTTCACAGCGCAAGACACGCTTGGAATCCGCGCACTGGCTACCGGGCTCGGGGAGCGCGCATTGCATCGGAGCAGCGTCGAGTGCGACGTTTTCTCGAGGAGGACCTCCGCATCCCGCGAGGACGAGCGCGCATGAGGTCAGCACGGTCCCCCTCATGGGGACCGCACCACTGCGACGCGGGCACCCCCAGGGAGCGTGACGGTGGCTGCCGGAGCGGGGGCAGCATGGGGAGATACCCTGTCAGTGTTCCCCAACCGCACGATGGTACCTCGGCTGCGCACTCCTCCGGCAATCCCCACGTGCGCCCGAACGATGACCTCGGCCGGCTCGGCTGCGCCCACGCGGACGGTCATCCGGCGTGTCACCCCTCGTCCCGTCGCCCCGAAGGAGGCGCTTGGCTGGGACTCTGCAACTGCCCCTCTTGGCAGGAGCGCGTCAATGGTCACGTGGCCGACCGCGGAGGTGGGCGTGACGGATGCTTCCACCTCGTAGACTCCAGGGGCGAGCGCACGCGATGTGGCTTTGACCAGAATGGGCGCCTGCGGCTTGCTCCTTGCGTTTAGGGCCCTAACCGTGCGCTCCGCATCCTGCGAGCATCCCCACACCAGGGCGAGGAACAGGCACCATGCGTGTCGCATCCCTCCATCGTACCCCGCTTGCGGCCCGCCTCCCAGTCAAGGTATCGCTGCCGCATGCGGGTTCCCCTCTCGACGTTCGTGTTTCGCGCGCCGCTCCTTCCCGTATCTGCCCTTGGTCAGGGCGAGCGTGCACTTTTTGTACATCCTCTTGGCCAAGTAGCGCTCGAGCTCACCAGTCCCAGCCTCCATGCCGCAGTCGCAGGTCAACGCCACCCGCCGCCTGCCGCGCGGGCTTCTCTCTCCCGCTATGCCCGCCGCGCGGCCTTCCGTCCCACGCCGCACGGCCTCATGGCAGGCGTGGGCACCGGGACCCTGGGCCACACCACGAGAATCCGCACGGGCACGGTCACCCCGTGGTTCACGGTTTCCTACAGCCGCCTGGCGTCGCTGGCCCGAGGGCTCCTCGAGGACGCCTCCCTGATGGAAAGGGTGTACCTCAGGCGAGCGCCGTCCCTCTTCTGGCAGGGCACGCAGGCGACCTGGCTCGCCCGCACCGAGACAGGAACCCTCGAGACCGCCGAGGCCGAAGTCGATGACGTGCTCGAAGCGATCCTCGCAGCGTCGGAGACTTGGACCCCATGGCCGATCCTCCGTTCCCTCGCCGACGACGATTACCTGCTTGCCCTCGTCGACGATGCGCTGCTCGTGACCGATCTCGAGCCGCCTCTCGTGGGGCGACCTCCGCTCGAGTGGATGCAAAGGCGGCTCCACCAACTGCCTTCGGCCGAAAGGCAAGCCGAGGCGTTGGACCTGGTCGCCACATCACTTGCCGAGGGCAAGACGCGAGAGGCCATCGAAGAGCTCAAGTCGCTCCCCGCCCATTCATCCCGAGGCGCCGGGGATGCGCCGCTCCACGCGGTCTTGGTCCATGAGACACCGAACGAACCCCACCTATCTCGCGAGGCAGTTGAGCGCGCTGCCGCGTTGGCCCCGCTTCTGTTCCGCATCCAAGATGCCCTTTGTCCTCCCGCCGCCGAGCGAGCCCTGGATCCAGCGCTTCTCGACTCTCTCGAAGGCATCACCGAGACCCTTGGGAACGGCGCCCTGGACTCGAGCACGCTAGCCCTGGGTCACTACGGAAGCCCAATGCCCAGAGAGGAACCCGCGCCGAGCTTCACAGCGCCGCCGGCCCCGCTCCTCTCCTATCTCATGGCCGCGATCCTCAAGGCCACCCGCACCGGCGCCGAGGAGGTTCGACTTTCCAGCACCGAGCTCTGGCCGCTTTGTCCCGATACGCCTCACCCTCCTACCTTCGAGCTCCTGCTCACCCCTTGCACCGAGCCACCGAGATCCCCAAGAGGCACCGACTGGCTCATCGGCCTGCACGCGCCCGCCGGCGCCACCGTGGGACGATTTGCCGCGGTCCTCGGCAAGCCCCTCGAGCAGATGCTTGGTGAGCTGTCCGCTTTGGAGAAACGAGCCAGGCCGGGCGAGGAACGGCTCGACGTGGCCGCCAGCCCGTCGGATGCCCTGGCGGACCTGTGCACCCACTCGCCGGTGCGCGACGCAGCCCTTGCGCTCGTCTCATGGCCCGACCGCGCGGTGACCCCGGCGGAGACCGAGCTCGTCTTTGACCCTGCGCTTCTCGAGCCCATGGCGCTCAGGGCGTCGGGCCAGCCCATCGCCCCGTCGCCGCTGTTCCGCGTCCGTTCGACCACGTTTCCCGCGGGGTTCCAGAGGCTGCTCGCGGGTTGGAGCTTCACTCGCCAGCACGCTCCATGGGCGTTCAGCATGAGCCCGCTCTTTGACCTTCCCGCCGCCCCACGGCTGGTCATCGATGGCTTCGTCGTCATGCCGCGCAACTTCCAGATCCCTTCGGATGTAGCAGCTGCATGCGCGCAAGGCCGAGCCATGGGCCGCCGAGCCATCCGTCGCTGGAAGGAGGAGTGGAGTGTTCCCAGCGTGGTCCAGGCGGGGCACGAGGACGAGCTTCTTCTCGTCGACCTGGACTCGCCCGACGCCGTGTCGGACATCGCGAAACTCGGACCGAATCCACCGCGCGCCTGGGAGATATGGCCCCCGCTGTCTCGCCTTTGCGACAAGGGGGGGCGGCGCGTCGAAGCGGTGGTGGCGGTGGTGGATATTCCTGAAGGGGACGACCTGCACATTGTCGCCTCGGCTATTCAGCAATCCGGCCGCGCGGGATCCGTCCCACCGCCCATGAAGAACGGCCCCGCCCACGGCTGGCGGACGTTCAAGCTCTTTGGCGCCGAAGAACGCCAGGATCGCGTGCTCGTGGAGATCATCGCACCACTCCTCGAGGAGGCGCTAGCGCGTGGGCAGGTGGACGCCTGGTTCTTCTTGCGCTATGTCGATGCCCCGGGACGCCGAGAGCACCTGCGCCTGCGTGTCCACGGTACGTCAGCACGTGCCTTGGCCGCGCTTGAAAGACGCCTGTGGCGAAGGCTTGCGCCCGCGCGCTCGGCAGGCGACATCGTATCGGTGGAGATCGCCGAGTACCACCGGGAGGTTTCGCGCTACGGAGGCGTGCGCCAAGTGGAGATCGTCGAGGGCGTCTTCGAGTCGGACAGCTTGCTCGCGTGTGAGCTCCTCGCCACCCCTGGCGAAGCCGATCTCGTCGAGCTCCTGGTTCGCAGCATGGACACGATGGCTCGTGGCCTGGGGCTCGGCCTGCCCGAACGACTTGCCCTCGCACGCCGGAGGCGAGGCGCGCACGAGGAAGAGCTCGGCGGTGCTCCCGAACAAGGACAGCTCAAGCAAGCCTACCGGATGCGGCAGGCCCGCCTCATGGCCGTGCTTTCCGGCCAGCTCGAAGACGAGCTCTCCGCGCCGCTCGGGCGCCATGCCATCCGCCTGTCCAAAATGACACCTCTCCTAGAGCAGTCGGAGTGGAATCGCCTGCTCGCCTCGCTCTTGCATCTTGCCGCGGTGCGCCTGGCGGGCACGGAGCGCGGCCTCGAGGCCCAGGCCTACTACTTCTGGGAGCGCGCCCTCGAAGGGCTCACTCACACTCGAGCAACGCCCGGCAATCCCCGGCGCGCTCGACGCAATTGACGTGCTGATCCACGGCCGGGCGCAGCGACGGATCCCTGTCCAAGGTGTTGCACGCCTCCACGCATTCAGACCGGTCGTGCTCGACCCTGAGCTCCTCGGCGCACGCCGCCTCCTTGGCACACGTCCGGGCACAACGGGAACGCACGCGCCCTGGACAGGCAGACAAGAGCGCCACGAGAAGGGTCACGAACGAAGCTGCCCGCACCGCGCCGAGTCTAGCACTTCTAAGAGCCTATCCCACTGTACCCGTTGGCTTCCCAAGCACCTGTCGGCGCGCCGCTGACTCGACGATCTCGCGCCTCAATCCCTTTTCGCACGGCGAGGAGCAGCTTCCATCGGTACTCTTGCATCGGCCCTGGTACACTATGCCCGCTGGCCAAAGGAAAGGAACCCCCAGCGAGATGGCCGAGCGCAGCGGGATTGCCTCCCCACTCGATCGCTACATGGTCCAAGGATTCCTCGCCGAAGGAGGAATGGGCGCGATCTACCTGGGCAAGAAGCTCGGCGCGGGCGGATTCGAGAAGGAGGTCGTCCTCAAGCAGCTCTTGCCGGAGTTCACGGAGCAGCCGGAGTTCATCGACCTGTTCCTCCGCGAGGCGCGCCTTTCCGCGACCCTCGACCACGCGAACATCGTCCACACGATCGACCTCGTCCGAGCCGGCCACGAGTACTTCATCGTCATGGAGTACGTGCGTGGAGGCGATCTCCGCACCCTGCTCAAGCGGGCGAAGCGGCGCAGGAAGCGCCTGCACTACGCGGCGGCCCTATTCATCGCCCGCGAAGTCCTCTCGGCCCTATCCTACGCGCACCAAAAGTACGGCCAGGACGGGAGGCCGCTCGGCTTGATCCACCGCGACGTTTCGCCTGCCAACATTCTCGTGAGCGGCAATGGGGAGGTCAAGCTGACTGATTTTGGCATCGCCAAGGCTTCGACCCACCGATCGGTTTTCTACAAGGTTCGCGGCAAGGTCGGTTACATGTCTCCAGAGCAGGCACGGAGCGAGCCACTCGACCCCCGCTCGGACCTCTACTCGCTCGCCATCTGCCTCTATGAGATGCTCACCGGCGAGCGCCTATTCGTCGCCAGCAGCCTCATGGTGAGCGCCGACGAGCTCTACAGGCAGCCGATCGCGCCCGTGAGCCAGAAGTGCAGCGGACTCCCCAAGGAGCTCGATCAAATCATGGGGCGAGCCCTCAGCCTGGATCGGGACAAGCGCTTTCAGACCGCCGGGGAGCTCCAAGAGGCCCTGCTTCGAACCGCACATCGGAACGGGCTCCTCATGAGCGCCGGAGAGCTCGCCAGCCACATGGTGGTCACATGCGGCCAGGTAGAAGACTGGGGCTCTTCGGTTGTCCGGGACCCGGGACGGGAGCCGTCGGGGACTGCTTGCTTTGTCCAGGATCCAGGCACGGAGAAGCTTCGTCTTCCCCTTCTCGATGACGAACTGGACTCGGTCGCAGAAGAGATCTCCTGCGAATACCTGGTCGAGCACGTCGAGGAGGAAGCCGAGAGCCACGCGGTAACGGGGCCACGCTTGGCGCATGATCATGCCCTCACATTCGACCCCCAGGGCAAGCGACGCCCCGTAGCTGACATTACCCGCCTCACCGGGCTGGAGCTCACATCAATCATCAGGGCCCACGAGCTCACCGACGTGGGGGCCAGGCCGCTGCACCAGTTTGAGCCCCCCGAGCCCGCCCGGACACCCGCCGGGCCAAGCCCACCAACTCCTTCGGTAAGAACTCCCGGCCGCACGGACCGCGACAGGGGGATGTCCACCGATCGCGTGGAAACCCTGGACCCCAAGGAGGGCGTCCCGCTTTGGGGCGCAATAGCCGTCTTGGCCCTGGCGTTCGTGGGCCTCTCGCTGGCCGTCGGCTTCACGGGCAAGGACCTGTCCCCAGCGGCGCCCCATGTCCAGGGCTTGCAAGGCGAGGACACCGAACGGGATGCGAGCCCTGAAGATGTGCTAAAGTAATTTCTGCCCGTGTCACCCGTCGACAAGTCGAACGTCACCAGCCTCATCAAGGATGACCTTCCGGCGTTTACACGCCAAGTGAGCGGCGGAACATTCGTGGTCATCAAGGGACCGGACAGAGGAGAGACCGTGGCGCTTCGGGACGTGCCCATCTACTTTGGCTCGGCGCCGACCTGCGACCTCGTCCTCACCGACAAGACCGTGTCGCGCAAGCATCTCATGGCCGTGCGCGAGGGGAATGAGGTCATCCTAAGAGACCAGGGCTCGACGAACGGGAGCTCTATCCAGGGCTCTCGCTTCAAGGAAATCACCATGGGCTACGGTGCGGAAATCAAGGTCGGCCGCACCGTGCTGAAGTACATGCCCGAAGAGGAGGTGGTCGAACCCGAAGCCTCCGACTCGGATGAGTTCGGTTTCATGGTCGGGCGCAGCGTCAAGATGCGGCGCCTGTTCAAGCTCCTTGAGGACGTGGCCCAAAACGACGCCACGGTCCTCATCGAGGGCGAGACCGGGACCGGCAAGGAACTCGTGGCGGAGGAGATCCATAATCACTCTCCGCGCAAGGACGGCCCCTTCGTGGTGTTTGACTGCGGTGCCGTCCCGAGAGAGCTCGTGGAAAGCGCCCTTTTTGGCCACGTCCGTGGGTCGTTCACGGGCGCGATTACCGACCGCAAGGGCGCCTTTGCCGAGGCCCATGGGGGAACGATTTTCCTCGACGAGATAGGCGAGCTCCCACTGGAGCTCCAGCCTTCCCTTCTTCGGGCCTTGGACAAGAAGTCGGTGCGGCGCGTCGGCGCGAACATCTACGAAAAGGTCGACGTGCGCATTATTGCCGCGACAAACCGCGACCTCAGGGCGGAGATCGCGAACAAGAGCTTCCGCGAGGACCTGTACTACCGTCTAGCGGTTATCCGCGTGACCCTACCGCCCCTTCGGGAGCGGGGGGACGACATCAAGCTCCTCGTCGAGCATTTCGTGAAGCAGTTCTCGTCCAAGCGTCCCCTCACAGTCACACCCGAGGACATGTCGCGGCTTGTCCGCCACTCGTGGCCAGGCAACGTGCGTGAGCTCCGGAACGTCATCGAGCGTGCGTGCGTCCTTTCGAAGGGCGAGTCGCTGAATCTCGACGACGCTTTTACAGAGCAGGCGGCCCCCGCACTGGGCATCCGCACGGATCTTCCGTTCAAGGAAGCCAAGGGGCAGCTCGTGGAGCTCTTCGAGCGGGAATACATCGTGGACCTCATGCGCCGGCACAAGATGAACCTGTCGGCCGCCGCTCGGGAGGCTCAGATCGATCGCAAGCACCTGCGCGAGCTCATTCGCAAGTACGGGCTCGATCCTCGAGGAGATTCAAAGGGGGAAGGCGACGACGAGTAAGGGCGGGTCCCGGAGTATCCGCTCCTATTCATCCACCTTCACGCGCTCGCTAAACCGCGTTTCCTTGACCTTCACGGCATGACTCGAGCTCGCGTCGGTCACGGGATCGTAGACTTCCACCGTGTACTCGCCGAGCGCCACTCCAATCCGCTCGGTGGGGCATAGCTCGCCCGTGTCCTTGCCGTTCACAATCACGTAGAAGCGATCCTTGGTCTTGCACTTGACCTTGATGCCAGCGGGGCCAGAGAACTTCTCGGCAGCCACTAGCGGAATATCGACCCGGCCATGCCCATCGACTTCCGAGCGGTGCAGCTTGCGCCCGGGAAGGACGACCGCGAGCTTGTGGCGGTCACCCGTGCCGGGCAAGTCGAGAGGCGTCTTTCCCTTGAGCGCCCCGTCGATGTAGACGGCCGCGCCCGAAGGGGTACTCGTCACGGTCAGCTTGCCCAACTCTGGCGCCGCGGGTCGGGCCGAAACGGGACGCGGCTCCGCGGCCGCTCTTGCGGTAGAACCAGGAGAGGAAGCAGCCACGACGCCACCGTTGGATGCCTCGGGTGGAGCTGGCTTGGCAGGAGTCGCAGTGCTGGCGCTGGGTCCCCGAGTGCGGCCACCGTCTCCTCGCCGCCACGTGATCCCTACCGCCAGAAGGAGAACGAGCATGGCCATGGCTCCCCCGGCCACGAGGAGGTGCTGGCGCCGAATCCGGAAACCACGCACCAAGCCAAGCCCGCGAGGCGTAGGAGCCGCGTCGATGTCATGAACACCCTCGTTCCCGACCGCCTCGGTGGCCTCGACTACCTCGGCTGGCACGTCCACCCATTGCGGTTCTTCTGGCCCCTCACGAGTCGGCGCCGCGGGTACGTCCACGACGCCGGCCACCGCGGCCTCTTCGACGGCCGACATTGCCTGGGTGGTGGCCAGCGCCAAGTCCTGGAGCGATGGGGGGTCCTCTGCTTGGCCGGGCGCAGCCTCGCCCGTAGCTCGACGAGGGGGCTCCATGGTCCCGGGGAGCGGGCTACCCTTGGCCGAACGCCCAGCGGATACCTGCGGGACTGCCTTGGGAGGTGCGGGGAGAGGGAAAGAAATCGCCCCCGAGAGCCCCTGCTTCAAGAGCTCCGCCTTATTGCCGGCCGCTTTCTTGATGATCGCAGCCAGCTCAGCGCGTCCGCCTGAAATGGCCGCTTGTTTCGCCGCCGCATCCAATGCGTCAGCAAGGACACTCGCATCGAGAAAGCGCTCTTGTGATGAGGAGGAAAGGGCACGCAAAAGTGGCCCCTCGAGCGGAGGAGGCACTGGGAGCACGGCAGGCGCGCCAGCCTGGATCTTCCCAGCGATCGTCTCGCGGTTGGTCGCTCCGAAGATACGCTCACCGCTTAAGAGCTCGACCGCGAGTGAAGCTAGCTGGAACACGTCCGTGGCCGGCTCTTCCAACCCACCCACGAGCTGTTCCGGGGTAAGATACGGAAGACGTGCCGCCAAGGTTGGATCTTCTGCGGGTCTCCCTCCCAGGCGCGCCCGGAGCAGGCCAAAGTCACAAACCTTGGCATCCCCATCAGGAGTCACCACCACGTTCGTGGGGCAGATCCCCAGGTGCAGGACTCCATGCCGGTGACCAAAACCCACAGCCCTCGCGACCTGGAGGATCAGGTGCAGCGCTCCGCCCGCCGGAAGGGGCTCTCCCGCAGCAAACGTGACCGAAAGCAGGTACGAGAGGTCGATGCCCGGCACCAGCTCGACTGCGACGAACGTTTCGCCCGCGGCGTTACCGTGCTCGTACATGCGGGCTATGCCAGGGTTTTCAAGCGTGCCGTAGAGCCTCGCTGCTCCGGCGATCGCCTCCGCCGAAGCCGGGTCGTGGGCGAGAATCGGGTGGATTCGCTTGAGTGCGAATTGGCGCTCAAATCCCGCAACGCCGTACACCTTGGCCCGGAAGACCTCCCCAGTGGGCCCGCCGCCGAGCGGCTCGGCCAGGTGGTAGCGGCCGATAGTGCCAGGCGCACTGCTTGGCAGTGGATCTGGTCCTGGGGTCGCGCCGGACACGCGCAAGTCGGCCATTCTCGTTCGAGGTTACTTAGGCATTCACCCCTCTGTCAACCTTGGTGGGCCACTTTCGGCTCCGGCGCAGGCCGCTCGCAGGTTCCCTTAGTGGTCGGGGTTGTCGGGGAGCCGTCCATGAGGCACAATTTTTTGAGGTGTCGTTTCGTCGGCTTCAACATCTCTTCGAACGCGTGCTTGGAGAGCACAGTCCAATCAGCCAGGACATTGCGGGTGGGCGCCATTCGCTCTCGTACCTCCGCCACCTCGCGCGCGGAAACAAGATCCGCCGGCGGGCGCTTTTCGAGGGCATCAGTGAGGAGCAGCCACCCGTTCTCTTGATCCACGGCTTCCTCGGCACTCGCGGGTCCATGTTTTCCCTCGAACACCGACTCGCCAGCGAGGGGATTTGCGTCTTTTCTTTCAACCTGGGGACCTTCAACACCCGGGACATCCGCCGATCCGCCTTCCTGATTCATCGAAAAATCGAACAGATCCTCGCCCAGGCACCCGTGTCCCGCATCGACATCGTCGGCCACTCGATGGGCGGGCTCATCGGGCTCTACTACGTGAAAAAGCTGGGCGGCCACGAAAAAGTACGCAAGCTCATCATGATGGGTTCCCCGCTCAGGGGGACCTGGGTCGCCCTGGCGGGGATCGCCACCCTGGGACTTTGGTCAGCGAGCTCGTGGCAACTTCTGCCTGGGAGCGACTTCCTCGAGGAGCTCCAGCAAGGCCGATTGCCTCCAGACGTCGATTACTACCACATCGCCGCGGTCCGTGATTGGGTGTGCCCTCTCGAAAGGACCCGCATGGAGGGGATTCGGCAAATCGACGTTCCTCTCGGCCACTCAAGCCTTGTCATCTCCGACAAGGTGTACGAACACATCGTCGATGCCCTTAGAAAGGGCCCCGAGCCCGAGTTATTGAGCGCGCTGCCTTGACCGCTTCTCCTCCAAAGCTGTAGCATCAAGCGGAAAGAGTTTGACCTTGAGTACCCGTCAACCCGGTGAAATGCCACAGTACGCTTTGAGGTTCATCTCGGGAAAGTACCAGGGCGGGGAGTTTCCCCTGCGCATGGATCGCGAGATCGTGATCGGTCGCTCGAGCGACCTCGACATGGTCCTCGTGGAGGACATGGTATCTAGGAAACACGCCAAGATCTCCACAATGGGGAGCCAGATCGTCATTCAAGACCTCGGCTCCACCAACGGGACGTTCGTCAACGGCGAGAAGATCAAGAAGGTGCAGCTCAAGGAGGGCGACCGAATCCTCGTCGGCACCTCGATCATCAAGCTGGTCGCCGCCGACGGATCCGCGCCAAGCTTGCAAGCCAGCGAGGCAGAGGCCCGCGCGCGCCTGGCATCGAACGCAGCCACGCGATCCCAGGTGTCTACCGCCGGGCGACCCATGTCGGGCTCCATCGAGGAGATTCCCCTTCCCGACCTGCTGCAACTCCTATCCACCTCGCGCAAGAGCGGGGTCCTCACGGTCCGCTCGAATGATCGAGGGATCGGCAGGATCTACCTGCGCAAGGGGCAGGTCTACTACGCCTCGATTGACGACAACTTCGCGATACGCCCTCAAAAAGCGATTTACCGACTTCTCACCTGGTCGAGTGGGACGTTTGACCTGGAGCCACCAGACGAGCGACAGGTCATCGAAGAGATAAGTGAGTCGACGGAAGCCCTCTTGATAGAGGGGATGCGCCTCCTCGATGAGGTGAAGCGCATCGAACCAGACCTGCCTCCTCATGGATCCAGGCTGGCGATCCCAACCCCGCTCGCGGGACGGCTTCGCGATCTTTCCCCCGACGAGCTGGACATCTTCCAACTCGTCCTAGACCACGGCACGCTCCAAGGGGTCCTCGACCACTACGCAGGCACTGATCTTCAGGCCTATACGCTCCTGGCGGGCCTGCTCAACCGCGAGCTTGTCGTCGTTACCTAATCCCCGCGCGGAAAAGCTCGACCAAGGCGAGTTTCGTGTTCACGCCAAATCTCTTGTAGAGATGCTTGATCTTCGTGTGAACCGTTCCGTAGCCGATACCTAGCTTTTGGGCGATCTCCTTGTAACTCGAGCCAGAGGCAAGAAGTGCTACGATCTCTCGGTCACGCGGAGTGAGCAATTCGCCATTGGGTCCCGTGGAGTCGCGCGCGACGCCTGCCCGGACCACGGCTTGCTCCACGCCTGCATTGAGGACCTTGGCGGCTTGATGAAGAACCGTGCGCTTCTTGGCGCCGAAGCTCGGCGCGATCTTGCGGACCCGCGTAGCAGCTAACCACCCCGTGGCTGCCCGCAGGATCTCGGCAACTGCTTTTCGGTCGGGATCCTTCATGATCTGCGAGGGCCAGTAAACCATGCGTCCCAATGCCAATGAAGGCAGCATTATTGGGTATTTAGGACTTCGTCTAAGCTCGCCGGGAGTGGCCAAGATATTTGCCGATTGCCGTCGAAGAGACGTCCTGTGAGCAAAACGGACATTGCTGCAGGTGCACAAAAAGCGCGTGCATTCCCTGCTCCTCCTCTATTGAAGACAGGAGTTTCATGAGGACGAAGCGCGTGACATCACGACCGCTGCCAAGGTCAAGCACGCGGATTTTTTCCCCGTCTGTAATGATGTCGCGGACCTCGTCCAAGGTGACATAACGGGATCTTCGCGTGTCGTAGATCCGGCGGTTGCTGTACCGCCGGAGCTCGGTGACTTGCCACTCTGGGACCTTTTCCCCGGAGTGGACACGCTTGTTCCTGCCTGGCGATTTCCCCTTGCTCACTGATCAAGCCTCGCGAAACTCAGCACGTCGTGGGGATCGCCGGATCCACCGATGGCCTGCTGAGCGAGCCGATTCGAAGAACTTTACACCAGGCGCTGGCTCTCCACGAGCTATAGTGCGTCCGATGCGTTCTCGCGTGCTCCGAGCGGTCATGCTCCTTGCCGTAGGATGCTCAACAAGCGAAGGAAGGAAGCCGTTCTCGCCGCTCGACAGCGACGGCACGCACTTCCGCGACCTAGAAGGGCGAGTAGTCCTGTTCCGCGGCATCAACGCCCGGGTCGCGGGCGTCTTCGACGTCACATTTGCCGATGGACGCAAGGCGTTGGAACCAATCCCCGAGCTGCAGAATTGGGATTTCGAGCGAATGCGGCAGCTGGGATTCAACTTGCTGCGCCTCCCAATCCAATGGAGCGGCGTCGAGCCGAGGAAGGATGAGTTCGACGAAGCGTATCTCCTGCAGGTCGACCGGGTCATCAACGACGCAGCGAGCGCCGGGCTGTTCGTCCTCGTTGACCTGCACCAGGACGCCTATTCAAAGGAAATCGGCGAAGACGGCGCCCCTCTTTGGGCGATCCATCCTCCACCGACGACGCTCCTCGAAGGTCCCCTGACCGACCTCGGCGAGAGGCGTCTATCCGCCGAGGTCCTGGCGGCGTTCGAGTCGTTCTTTGATCCCGACGATCCCCATGGCCTCCAGGAGCAGTACTTCGAGATGCTCGAGCACGTGGGGCGAAGGTACGCCGATCACCCGGCCGTCGTCGGAATTGAGATATTCAACGAGCCTCAGACGTCCGAATCCAAGCTCTTCAGGTTCCACGCGCGCGCCGCCGCGCGACTCCGCGAGGCGGCACCGAGCAAGCTCATTTTCTTCGAGCCCACGGCCGTGAGGAACATCACCGACTCCGTCACCCCTTCCGAGGAGCCATTCCCCATCACCGGCGCCGTGTACAGTCCTCACGTGTACACCCTCGTGCTCCAGGGGGGAGACCTCAAGAGTTTCACCATCGAGGACTTGCGGCCCTCAGTGGAAAGCGCGCGGCTAGAAGCCGCCTCGTGGAAGACACCCCTCTTCATTGGCGAGTTTGGGGCGGGGCCCGCCACTCCGAGCGTCGCCAAGTACCTCGGTATCGAGCAAGATCTCCAGGACGAGTTCCTCGCCTCGTCGGCCTTCTGGCTTTGGAAAGAGGAGAGCCAGGGGAGCTGGGGGCTCTTCGACCGGGTGGGTACCGGTTGGGCCGAGAGACAGGAAATGGTCGAGATCCTCTCAAGACCTCGCGCGGAGCGGATCGCTGGGACTCCCGAATCGGTGCGGCTTTCGAGCGGCCAGCTTGCGGTGCGTTACCGCCAAGCGATCCACTCGCCGAACGTGCTTTACGTGCCGCCGCGAATGACAACCAAGAAGGTGACCTGTGATGGCAAGACAGTCACGCCCGCCATGCAAGACGGCCGGTTGCTCGTCACGTGCGCTGGGAATGGAGTGCACGAGGTGGTGATTGACCTTGAGTAGCTACACCCTTGAGTAGCTACACCCGCAGCGTCTGCCCTTCGCAGGCTGCAGTGAGCTTGCATGCACCACCACCACGTGCATCCAGCTCGCTGCGGCAGCGCGCGTGGAGTTGGTCGACCACATCGTCGGAGTAGTCCTGGTCGTAGTGGAACATCACGAGGTGCCTGGCCTTCGCCCGAAGGCACGCATCGGCGGCTTCTACAAATGACGAGAACCCGCGGGATAGCCGCTGTGCACGATCCTCTGGAGAGTACGTGCAGTCATGGATGAAGAGATCCGCGTCGCGGTACAGGTCGAGCGCTTCCTGGCTTGGCCCTTCGGGCGGGTAACCGGCATCCGATGCATAGACAATTGAGCGCCCGTTCTCCTCGAGTCGATAGGCAAGCGCCGTGGTCGTCCCATGCGGATTCGCGACTCCGCGGACCTGGACGCCGCCAACCTCAAATGACGCCTTGGGCGGGACCGCAAGGATCTCGATTGACGCGCCCAGGTTCTTTAGCGTGTAGATCGGGGAGAAATGGGGGCTCATTTGCCCCTCGAGGATCCCCTCGAGCATGCTC